>JAXDGF010000029.1:0-2722 GCA_034665165.1 Solirubrobacteraceae bacterium
GCCCTGTTCGCGGCCATCGCGGCCGCGGTCATGATCGTCCTCTCGATCCCGTTCTTCTCGATGCGCCTGGGCGCGTCGGACGCGGGGACCGACCCGTCAGGCACGACGACACGCAAGGCCTACGATCTCCTCGCCACGGGGTTCGGCGCCGGCTACAACGGCCCCTTGCAGCTCGTCGCCCGCGTCGGCTCCCCCGCGCAGCGCGCCGCCTTCGTCCACGTCGAGAACGCCATCGCCAGCACTCCCGGCGCGGTCGGAGCGACTGCCCCGGTGTTCATCGCCGGGCACGACGGCCAGCCCGGCGTGGCGACGGCGAACATCTATCCGCGGGGATCGCCTCAGGCGGTATCGACGGCCAATCTGCTCGGCACCGTGCGCGGCACGGTGGTGCCCGGGGCGGAGCGCGGCACCGGCGTGCACGTCCTCGTCGGAGGCGAGACGGCGATCTTCGTCGACTTCGCGAGCGTGCTGTCGAGCAAGATGCCCCTGTTCGTGGGCATCGTTGTGGCTCTGAGCTTCCTGCTCCTGATGGCGGTCTTCCGGAGCCTCGTGATCCCGTCGGTCGCCGCGCTCATGAACCTGCTCTCCGCCGCCGCGTCCTTCGGTGTCATCACCGCCGTGTTCCAGAACGGCTGGGGCGCGTCCCTGCTCGGGATCGACAAGACGGGGCCGATCGAAGCCTTCCTGCCGGTGCTCATGTTCGCGATCCTGTTCGGGCTGTCGATGGACTACGAGGTGTTCCTCGTCAGCCGCATCTACGAGGAGTGGCATCGCCGCGGTGACAACGACGAGGCGGTGAGCCATGGGCTCGCGGCCACAGGTCGAACCATCACCGCGGCGGCGGCGATCATGGTCCTCGTCTTCGGCTCGTTCGTCCTCGGAGGAAGCCGGGTCATCGACTTGTTCGGCGTGGGACTCGCGGCCGCGGTGTTGCTCGACGCGGTCATCGTCCGGGCCGTCCTCGTCCCTGCGACCATGCTCGTGCTCGGCAAGGCGAACTGGTGGCTTCCGCGCGGGCTCGAGCGACGGCTCCCGCGCCTGGGCATCGAGGGCGCC
Source organism: Solirubrobacteraceae bacterium (assembly GCA_034665165.1). GTDB lineage: Bacteria > Actinomycetota > Thermoleophilia > Solirubrobacterales > Solirubrobacteraceae > Palsa-465. The sequence goes on from JAXDGF010000029.1 coordinate 1,057, forward strand.
GGAAGCGGGGCCACGGTCGGGCACGCGGAGCCGGCAGCACCACTCGGCGCTCCCGGGGACGCTGCCCTACCCGAGCCCGTGCCCGGCTGAGTCGAGTGCGCCGAGAGGCCTACTTGATCGCGGTCCCCGAAGCCGAGACCACGTAGAAGCTGTTGACACCCTCGCCCGTCGTCTTACCGGCGCCGCTGTCGCTCACGAAAGTGTAGAGCGGGTGGCCCGCGTAGGTGACCTGGTGGCTGCCCCTAATCGAACCGAGCTTTCGGGCCGAGACGCCGGCGCCGGCGGTCGGCCGGGTAGCCTTCAGGGGCGGCCAGATGGCCGCGCACTGGCCGGTGCAGTTGCTCTTGTTCTTCCCGTCCTTGTTGAACAGGTAGAGCGTGCGGCCGGAGCGGCCGACGACGAGGATCTTGCCCAGCTTGGTGCTGCGCAGGGCGACGGTCGCCGTTGCCGCCGTGCGGGCCGGCTCCGACGCCGTCCGGGCGATCGAGGAGCCGGCTCCGGCCGCAAGGACTCCGGCGGGGACGGCTGCCGTCACAACGGCGGCGGCAAGGGCTGAATGCTTGATGTTCATATTCACTCTCCCGGGTGAGCTATGGGATTGATGCTTTCTCGAGCTTTTAGGACGCCGCAGGGTGGCGAAACCTTCCTCGCCCATAATCAGGACATGCCTCGTCGCAGCGCCGGCATCGCGCTCTACCGTCACCCCGGGCCGCGGCTCGAAGTGCTGCTCGTGCACCCGGGCGGTCCGCTGTGGGCGCGCCGTGACGCGGGGGTGTGGTCGATCCCCAAGGGCGAGTACGAGGACGGCGAGGATCCCCCCGCGGCCGCGCGGCGCGAGTTCGCCGAGGAGATCGGCACGCCGCTTCCCGAAGGCGACCTGCTCGACCTGGGCGAGATCCGGCAGCGCTCGGGCAAGCTCGTCCGCGCCTGGGCTCTGCCCGGTGATCTCGACGCGACCGCGATCCGCAGCAACACCTTCGCGCTCGAATGGCCGCCCCGGTCGGGTCGCATGAGCGAGTTCCCCGAGGTCGACCGGGCCGAATGGTTCACCCTCGATCAGGCGCGCGAGCGCATCAACCCCGCCCAGATCCCGCTGCTCGACCGCCTCGAGCAGGCGCTCAGCTGAGCTCGAGTCAGCTCGACCGCTGCCCAGAAGTTGCACCGCCGGCTCTTCGACTCAGTTCTCCCGAGCCGCGGTGTCGGCGTGTGCGCCTGACTGGCTAGATGCTGTTTGAGCTGGTGGCGGGACTTCACTCCGAGCTTGCGGAATGCCTTGCGTAGGTGGTAGTCAACGGTGCTGGGGCTGATGAAAAGCTGCGCGGCGATTTCTTGATTGGTGGCGCCGTCGGCTGCGAGCCGAGCGATCTGCGCTTCCTGGGGGGTGAGGTCGCCGCGTGTCTCGATAGTCCGTTTGCGGGCGTGCTCACCGGTCGCCTCGAGCTCGACGCGGGCACGCTCGGCGAACGCTTCCATGCCGAACTCCGTGAATGACTTGTGCGCGGTGCGTAGCTGCTCGCGCGCGTCGAGCCGGCGGCTCCACCCTCGCTTAGCAACGCCCGGGAGCGGGCCTCGACGCCGAGCGCCCAGTCCGTGCCGCTGGCGTGTGTCATATCCGAGAGCCGGCGCAGTCCGTTGGCGGCGAGATCACCCTCGCCGCTCCGGGCTG
>JAXDGF010000030.1:0-3786 GCA_034665165.1 Solirubrobacteraceae bacterium
GGTCTCAGCCACGCAAACCCGGCCGCCACCGCGCTGGACGATGCGCCTGCGGCGCTCGTCGTCCTGGTTACGGCACCTGACGGCAGCGAGCTGGTGCCGGCCCCGCACCCGCTCACCGTCATCGCCAGCACGCATGCGAGCCACGCCCTAGAGGTTGCCGTCACCGTCACTGGGACCGCCGCTGTTGTCGCTGTCGCCGTCGCCGCCTCCGTTCTGGGGAATGCCCGGCGTCGACGCGGCTGGGGTCGATGTCGACTTGGTGCTGGATTCGGGCGCCGCACTCGAGGACGTCGTCGGAGTCGCCGAGGCCGCATTCGAGGACGTCGTCGGTGGCGCCGAGGCTGCCGTCGAGGACGTGGTCGGTGGCGCCGCGGCTGCAGTCGAGGACGTCGTCGGTGGCGCCGAGGCTGCCGTCGAGGACGTCGTCGGTGGCGCCGCGGTCGAGGAACTGGATGAGCCGGAAGAGCCCGAGCTCCCGCAACCGGCCGCAACGAGCGCAACCAGGGCCACTGCGAGCGCGGCCAATCCCGGGAAGGTCCGGCTCGTCTCCCTTGTGAACGTCGTCAACTTCATCTGTGTCCTCCTGTGTCCTGGCCGGGTCGCCAGGCATGGCGAGGCTAGGCGGCTTGGTGAGTGGTGCTAGCTAAGACACCGCGCGACGCGATTGCTTCCCCAGACCTCCGCCAAGGCTGCTTCTCGCTGCGGGCAGCTACGACGCGGTGGGTGCCCGTGCGGCGCTGGTGCCGCCGAGCAGCGCGCTCCAGCGCTCGTCACGGCGAAAGGCGCCGATCGTGTAGTAGACCGACCAGGCGAGGAGGGCGATCAGAAACGGTGCATCGCTGAGCGCGACGACCAACACGTAGCGGTTGGTGCTGAGTGTGAGCAGTGCGGCGAGGCGGACGGCGGCCCTGGCGAGGAAATACCCGCCCCACACGGTTGTGACGGTGCGCATCACCTGCCGGAAGGTGTCCGAGTCGCGCATCTCCGGCGTGAACGGGTACACGTCCGCCGCGACCCACGCCGAGATCGGGCGAGCGGCGGCTACCGACGCCAGGAAGACGCACGCGAGCACGACGTCGATCCCGATCTCCTGAGCCAGGTACACCGAAGCGCTGCCCGAGCTGAGCCCGACGATCGCTCTGAGGCACACGAGGACGAGGGCGATCCGCACGAGCGCGGCCGGCCTGCCCTGGCGGCGCTCGTGCAGGAACACGGAGACGCCGAAGACGACGGCGAGCGCGATCCCGACCGTCAGGCCGAACAGCTTCCAGCCTATGAAGAAGGTAGCGAGCGGGCCGAGCCCATCGCGAACGAGCCGCGGGCCGGCGACGCGGATGATCGCGCGAGGCTCGATCGACTCGAGCGCGGGCTGATCGGGCGTCGCCCCTATCTGCTGCACCTCCACGGAGGCGACTCTACACCTGCGAAGATCCAGCCCCGTGAGCTCCACCAGCGTGCGCCGCGTGATCCCCCTGATTGTCGGCTGGGAGCGCCTACCGAGATCGTTCTCCATCCACGCGGATACCTCCGGGGACACGCTCGTCGAGCCCGTGCCCGTCGTGTTGCTAGAGACCGACGACGGCTGGACGCTGCTCGACACCGGGATCAACACCGCGCTCGTACGCGATCCCTGGATGTATGAGCGCCTGCACGGCCGCAACCACGAGATCGTTCCGATCCTGCCGGATGTCGAGGGCGAGCCGCTCGAGCACGGGCTGGCGGCCCACGGCCTCGCGCTCGGGGACATACGCCGGATCTACCTCTCCCACCTGCACAACGACCACGCGGGGGGACTGCGCCTGTTCGATCGCTCGGTCCCCGTGTGGGTGCAGCGACGCGAGCTCGAATACGGGCTCAACGACCATCCCTTTCCCGAGCGTCACGGCATGTTCCGCATCGACTTCGACGACCCCGACATCGACTGGCGTCTGCTCGACGGGGACGCCGAGCTCGCGCCTGGCATCAGGGTGGTGCTCACCCCCGGCCACACGCCCGGGCATCAGAGCTTCGTGGTCGATCTCGATGACGGCACCGGCTACGTATTCGCGTTCGACGCCGGCGACCTGACCGAGAACTTCGAGCAGGAGCTCGCCGTCGGCGGCTTCGTGCACTGCGAGGCCGAGGACACGATCGCACCGATCAGGAAGCTCAATGAGATCGCCGCAACGCACGGTTACCGTCTGATTCCCGGGCACGACCCGGTGGTCTGGCCGGCGTTGATCGCCGAGCTCACGCCCGACGTCGCGCCGCTCGTGCCGGCGTCATAGCCGGCTGGAGCAGGCCGCCCGCTTGAACTGGCCGGCCCTCCGGGCAGGGGCCGGCCGTCCGGGCCAGGGCCAGCCGTCCGTGCTAGGGCCAGCCGTCCGGGCTACACCCAGCCGCCGGGGCGCCAGGCAACCAGGTCCACCTCCACGAGAGCTCCGGCGGCGAGGCCGCTGACCCCGACGCAGGTCCGACTGGGCAACCGCTCGGGGAACCACGTCGCATACGCAGTGTTGAACGCCTCATAGTCTCCCCATTCGAGGAGGTAGGCGCGAACCTGCACCACGTCGGAAAGGCCGCCACCGAGCAGCTCGAGCACGCGTGCGAGGTTTCGCATCACCTGGTCGGTCTGCGCCGCGACGCCGCCGGCGATCAGCTTGCCGTCGCACGCGGTGGGCATCTGGCCGGTGACGTGAAGCGACTCTCCGGCTGCCGTGGCGTGCGCGAAGGGCGCGACCGCGGGCGGGACGCCGTCGTCGGGTCCGAATGTCCACGAGCGGATCACCTGTGGCGGAAGGGAAAGCAGCGCTTGTCGATGCGGGCGTGCACGCCCTGGCGGCCGTCGACGACCTGGGTGACGGTGAAGTCGACCGCGACGCTCGCGAACGCGTAGGCGTCGTCGCGGCTGACGCCGAAGCGCGAGCCGAGCAGGTCGATCGTGCGCAGCGCCGCTGCTCGCATCGCCTCGTCGAGGTCGTCGCCAAAGCCGTGCACGAGGATCTCGGTTGGGGTCTCGAGCACGGGCACGTTGAGGCTGATGTCCGTTCGCAAGGTCAGGCGCAGGATCGCGTTGAGCGAGGCCTCGAGCGCTGTGCCACTGACCTCGCCATCGCCCTGGGAGACGTGGGGATCGCCGAGCGACAGCAGCGCACCGGGTACCTGGACCGGGTAGAGCATCCGCGCGCCCGCGCCGATGCGCCAGTTATCGACGTTGCCGCCGTGGTCGCCGGGCGGAACCGAGGAGTGCCGGCCGGGCGCCGCGGGCGCTACGCCCATGGTGCCGAGATGGGGACGAAGCGGCACCGTGACGCCCGCCAGGGCGGCCTCGCGGGGGACGCTTCCGGGCGTGACGACCGTGCCCGGGGCATCGACGAGCGGGGTCGTCTGCCAGTCGTAGGCGAACAGCGCCCGTGCCAGCATCGAGTCGAGGTCGAGCTCGAAGATCGTCACGCGCTCCTTGCGGAACTCGTCATAGAGCGCGCCCCAGTGCGCGGCGAGATTCGAGCCGTGCGGCAGGCGCGCGTCGGCGGTGAGGATGTCCACCTGCAGCACGTCGCCGGGACGCGCGCCAGCGAGCGCGATCGGGCCGGTCAGCAGGTGCGGGCCCGGCCCACGGTCCTGGACCTGCTCGAAGATGCGCTCGATCGGCGCGTCCATCAGCAGGTCGGGGGCGTCACCGGCGTGGTGGGTGACGGTCTCGATCCGAACCAGGTCGCCGGATGCGACCGTCAGCACCGGTGCCACAGAGGAGTCGAAGTAGCCCCAGTGAACGGTCTTGGGGGTCGCCGCCAGCTCGTGGATGCG
>JAXDGF010000031.1:0-21286 GCA_034665165.1 Solirubrobacteraceae bacterium
ATCGCGAGCGGAGGCAACGGCGACGTCGAGACCGTGACGGTGATCGCCAACCCGACGGTCAGCATCGCTGCGCCGCTCAAGAACGCAACCTTTGCGTCCGGCCAGAAGGTCAAGGCCCGCTACCGCTGTGCCGAGGCGCCCGGCGGGCCGGGGCTGTCGAACTGCACCGGTGACGTTGCCAACGGCCAGCTCATCGACACCCGAACCGTGGGCGCGCAGACCTTCACCGTAACCGCCATCAGCAGCGACGGCGCGGTCGTCGATGACACCGTCAACTACACGGTGCTACCCGACAACCGGGTGACCGTCACCAAGGTCAAGGGTCACAAGGGCGGCAAGCTCACGCTCCGCGTGAAGGTCCCGGGTCCCGGCAAGCTCTCGCTCAGGCTGCGGGCCGGGGACGTCGCCTTCAGTCATCTCACCCGCAGACCAAGGCAGCCGGGCGTGATCAGGCTCTCGCTCGCGCCCAGCGGCGCCGGGTCGAGCCTGCTGAGCAGGCTGTCGGCCACCGGCGTCACGGGCACCATCACCGGGAAGCTGACGGTTACCTTCACCCCGAAGGGCGGCCGACCGCGCAAGCTCACAATCCGCGGGATCAAGATCCCCGCTTGACCGGCGCGGGGGGTCGGCCGGCGTGCGCGGGCCGACCCTTCGGTGATCGGGTTCGCTGCTTGGGCCGGGGTTGCGCCTTGATCGGCTGGTTGCGTGGCGGATTGTTTGTCTGGCGGTTTGGAAAACCCTTCCCCCGGGGTCGGCGGTCCTGTGCGTTCCGCCGCGTGGCCCGGTCTCTCGGAGGGTGTGCGAATAACGGTCGCCCTGGTACCGGAATTCGCACACCCCCCCGGGCGGCGACCCGTGCTGCCGGCGGCGACCCGTGCTGCATTTTCATCGTATGTCGATGCATTCGCAGCACACCCCGCACAAACCGGCCCCCCGCCTCGTTCCCGCGCCCCACCCTCCCCAGGGCGGCGGCGGTCCCGACGTCCGGGCGGTCAGCCGGTCCCAGTGGCGCGAGCCGTTCCGGTGGTCGGCTTGTCCGCCGGTCCCGACCGCGCGGACCGGCCCGTGGTCGGGCTGCGGGCGGGATTTCGTGACAGCCTCGATGGCGCAGGGCGGCCGGGGCGTTTCTCCCGCCTGAGGACGTAGCGGAGGTCAAGTCGCTCGCGTGCGAGCTGGCCGCCGAGAAGGGCGTTCCGCGCTCGCGCTGGTCGAGCGCTCAGCTGGCGCGCGAACCCTCGGCCCCCGCACACGCCAGCGAGGGTGCCGGGCCCCTTGGCCCCGCGCGCGGCGGCAGCGACGGCGTGCCGGGCCGGTCAAGCGCGGGATCGTCGCGACGATCGACACGCTCCAGCCGACCACTCCACACGTTCAACTCCGCCGCGTGACCCTCAAATCCGTCACCGAACTTGAGAGGGCGACCACTAAGCCACCAGCGGCCGCAGCCTCACATGCGCATGGTGCTCGGCGATCTCACTGATCGCCCTCTCGGCCTGCCGCAGCGCCCGCTCGCTCGCCTGCGGCGCCCGCGCCAGCGGTTCCCCGAGAGCGGCGACGAGGAAGCGGTAGGCCTCCTCGTCGAGCCGGAACGCCGTCGCCTCGCAGCTCCCGCACACAACCCCTCCCGCCGCCCCCGAGAACCCCACCAAGTGCTCGGTCGCCCCGCAGCTCGCGCAGGCGGTGAGCTGAGGGACGATGCCGGCTGCGAGGAGGAGCTTCAGGCGAAAGGCGAGGCCCGTCGAGGCCCGGCCGTGGGAGGCGTCTGAGGCGAGTAGGCCGAGCCCGTTGGCGAGGAGCCGGAAGACCTCAGGGTGGGGATCTTCGGTCTCGAACAGGCGTGAGACGGCATCGCACGCGCGCGCGGCGGCGTCGAGCGTGGCGGCGTGGTCGCGGAGCCCGCCGTGAGTACTGAGGGTGTCGGCGCTCGTCACGGTGAAGAGATCGCCCCGGCCCTCGTGGAGCACCATGCGGACGTGGAAGAAAGGCTCGAGGCGGGCCCCGAAGCGACTCCGCGTCCTCCGCGCGCCCTTCGCGATCGCGCCTAGACGGCCGTGATCGGGGGTATAGAGGTGGAGGATCCGGTCCGCCTCCCCGTAGCGGATGGAGCGCAGGACGATCGCCTCCGTTCTCAGCGGGGCGGACATACTATCCTTAGTGAAGTCATGGCCAACGTAACCATTTACACCTCCGAGCCCTGTGCCTCGTGCAGCGGGGCCAAGCAGCTCCTCGCCAAGCGCGGAATCGAGTACGAAGAGATCAATCTGTCAATGGATCCGGACGGTCGCGACGAGCTGGCCGCCACCACCGGGATGTACACCTTCCCGCAGATCCTCATCGGCGACTACACCCTCGGTGGCTTCGACGAGCTCCGGGTAGCCGACTACACGGGCAAGCTCAAGCAGCTGCTCGCCGCCGCGTAGCCCCGCCACCCCTCGCCGCCGCCACCGCCCGACGCCGCCGCGGGCGCACCTGGCAGACCTCGCACACGTACGTCCCGCGCCCGCCGACGACGAGCTTGCGGACCACGGTCTCGCACGTCAGGCAGGGCTCGCCCTCCCGCCGGTGAACGAGGAAGAGGTCCTGGAAGGACCCCGTGGCGCCGTCGATGTGACGGAAGTCGTCGATCGTCGCTCCCTTGGCTTCGATCCCGGCACGGAGGGCATCCTCGATCGCGTCGCGCAGGGCTGCAATCTGCGCCGTGGTCAATGTCCCTGCCGGTCTGAGCGGATGGATGCGTGCGCGGTAGAGCGCCTCGTCGGCATAGATGTTCCCCACCCCGGCGATGCGCCTTTGGTCGAGGACAAAGGCCTTGATCGGCGCCCGCACGCCGCGCGTCAGAGCTCGGAGGTGCGCGGCGGTGAAGCCCGGAGTCAAGGGCTCGACCCCGAGACGCTGATCGAGGTAGGCATCGCGCGCGGCCGTGCTCTCGAGCAGATGAGCGGTCCCGAACCGGCGCGGATCGACGTACACGACCCGATGACCGTCGTCGAGTTCGAGCCAGGACCGGGCATGCGGTGACGGAACGCCCAACGGGTCGTACAGGAGCGCCCCCGTCATGCGCAGGTGCACGAGCAGGTGGCGGTCGCCGGACAGCGACCAGACGAGGTACTTGCCTCGGCGCCCGAGATTCTCGATGCGGCGCCCGGGGAGACCGGCTTCGACCTCGGTCGGGGCGATAGGACGCGTCCAGCGCGGGTCGCCGATGACGGCGCCCACGATCGTTCGCCCCTCTACATAGGGCGCGAGCTGCCGGCGGATGGTCTCGACCTCGGGTAGCTCAGGCATCCTGGTCGCTCATAGAAACGGATCTCCCGGCAGCTCGGGAGCGTCCCTGCCCGTCAGCCACCGCAGCGCGCTCGCGCCGACGTCGGCGAGCGGGCCCTCGTGGCGCGCGCCGCCATGACCGGGAAAGGCGGCGAGCAAGGGAACGTACTCCCGCGTGTGGTCGGTGTGCGCCGCCGTCGGGTCGCAGCCGTGGTCGGCGGTCAGGACGAGCAGATCACCATCGTCGAGAAGCCGCAGCCACTCCGCGACGGCGCCGTCGATCTCCCGCAGGGCTTGGTGGAAGCCATCGATGTCGTGCCGGTGCCCGTAGACCTGGTCGGTCTCGACCAGGTTCGTGAACACAATCCCGCGCTCGAGCGAGCGCACGAGCTCGGTCGTCTCGGCGATCGCTCGCGCGTTGGTCGCGCCCGGATGCTTGACGTCGATCCCTTCGCCTGAGAAGAGCTCCCCCACCTTGCCCACCGAGTGGACGGGGACGCCCGCAGCGCGCACCTCGATTAGGTAGCTGCGGGTGGGTGGCGGCAGCGAGAAGTCGCGTCGTCCGGCGGTGCGCGCGAAGGCACCGGGCGTACCGGCGAAGGGCCGGGCGATGACCCGCCCGACCGCGTGCTCGCCGGACATCTCCTCGCGCACGCGACCGCACACCTGGTAGAGCTCGTCGGGACCGACGATGTCGACGTGGGCAGCGATCTGGAGCACCGAGTCCTGGCTCGTGTAGATGATCAGCGCGCCCGTGTCGAGATGCTCGGCCCCGAAGTGCTCGATCGCGTCGATGCCGTTGTAGGGCCGGTTGCAGATCACGTCGCGACCGGCGATAAGGCGTACGCGCTCGATCACCTCAGCCGGGAATCCGCCCGGATAGGTGGGCGGCGCGACGGGCGAGACGACGCCCATCAGCTCCCAGTGTCCGGCGGTCGAGTCCTTGCCCGCCCCGAGCGCGTGGAGGCGCCCGTGGAGGACGGGATGCGCGGTGGCGCTCACCCCCACCAGCGGGAGGATCGAGCCCAGCCCGAGCCCCGCGAGCGTCGGCAGCGTGAGGCCCCCGGCCGCCTCGCTCAGGTGGCCGAGCGTGTTCGCGCCCGCGTCGCCGTAGCTCTCTGCGTCGGGAAGCGCTCCGATGCCGCACGCGTCGAGCACGACAACGAAGGCCCGGCGGCCCATCCCCTCGTCAGCCAACCAGTCGCACCGAACGCAGGAGGGGCGAGAACACGTCCCCATCGACCTCGTGAAAGAGGTCCTGGGGCGCGAACTCGTCGATCACGACCTCGGTGCCGCCCACGTAGAGATGCGCCGAACGTACGCGGCGGACCTGTCCGCGGACGGTCTCGAGCGCGTCGAGCTCGACGCCGGGCAACCCGCGAGAGCCGCCGAGAATGACCGCGGCGGACGAGATCACGCGAAAGGTGGGGTCACGGGCACGGGCGGCCGCGAGGAGCGCGGTGCGCGCCTGCTCGAGCGCGGGCACGGTGGCGGGGAGCGGCTGGCTCGGGCTGCGGCGGTAGCGCCAGATCGCGATCAACGCCGGCCCCGAGCCCAAAGTGACGACGAGCGGCGCCGTTCCGGTCTCGATCGCCCATTTGGCCGGGGCGTTGAAGTGCAGTGCGCCGTTCAGGTAATCGACGGCCTTGACGCCCCCGGTGGGCTCGATGCTCGACAACGCCGGCGGGGGCGTACGCGAATCGCCGCACCCGCCGAGGAAGGCGAGCGCAAGGACACCGAGCGCGGCGGCGAGCGAGCGGCGTAGCGGCATCGGGCGATTCTGCCACCTGGCTCCGCGCCCGGCCCGGGCGCGTGGTCCGACGCCCCAGCCCGGGCGCCCGACGGCGCCGAGGTCGAACCCGGCTCGGAGGCTAGAGCTGCGCGCGCGGGTGCGCGTCGAAATAGACGTCGCGCAGGCGCTCCGTCGACAGGTGCGTGTACATCTGCGTGGTGCCGATGTCCGCGTGGCCGAGCATCTCCTGTAACGAGCGCAGATCGCAGCCGCCCGCGAGGAGGTGGGTGGCGAACGTGTGCCTGAGCGTGTGCGGGCTCATCCGGTCCGCGAGCCCCGCGCTGCGCGCGTGGCGCTGGATGATCTTGTAAAGGCCCTGCCGGGAGAGCCCGCCGCCGCGGAGGTTGACGAACAGGTGGCGCTCGTCGCGGATCCCGACCAAACCCGGCCGCGCCTTCTCCACGTAGACGCCGAGCGCGCCGATCGCCTTGGTCCCGATCGGGATGATCCGCTCCTTCGATCCCTTTCCGCGCGCGCGCAGGATGCCGGCCTCGAGGTCGAGCTCGGAGACCTCGAGCGACACCGCCTCGGAGGCCCGCAACCCGCAGGCGTACATGGTCTCGAGCAGGGCCCGGTCTCTGATCGCCGCCGAGGACGTGCCGCGCGGCTGCGCGATCAGGTGGCGAACCTCGTCGCGCGAGAGGACCTTCGGAAGGCGCTTGCTCCGGCGCGGCCCGCGGAGCTCGGCCGTAGGGTCCCGCTCAATCAGCTGCTCGCGCCGGAGGTGGCGGTAGAAGGAGCGCAGGCACGCGATCTTGCGTTGCAGGGTGGCAGCCGCCACCGGGGGGCGTCCGTTCGCGCCGCCGGCGAGCTCGGACACGAACGCGGCCAGATCAACGTGCCCGACCGTGACCGGATCGAGGCCATGCTCGGCGAGGAACTCGCCGTACTGGAGCAGATCCGAGCGGTACGCCTCGAGCGTGTTACGGGACAGGCCGCGCTCGAGCTCGAGGTAGCCGAGGAAGTCGAGGACGAGGTCGGCGAGCCTGTGGTCCGTGGCCCGGGTGGCGCTGGCGGTCACCCCCTCTCGTTCGCCGTGGCGCCGGGGGGTCCTGCGGTCGGGAGCGGACGTGCAGCGCCGGCCGATGGCCGAGGTGCTGCGCGCGGAATGACGCGTTAGCTCCTGCGCGAGCGGACGACCACGCGCGCCCCGCGCGCGGGGATCATGGTCACGTTGCGATGAACGGCGTGCTCGGGAGCAGGATCGTCGGCCTCAAGGTCGAGGCGACGCGTCATCGCCTCGAGGACCACGCGCTGCTCGGCCATCGCGAGGGCGGCGCCGAGGCAGCGTCGCGTGCCCCCGCCGAAGGGGATCCACTCGTAGGTCCCGGGCTTGCGTCCGAGCCAGCGCTCGGGCCGGTAGGCGAAGGGGTCGGGGTAGAGATCCTCGCGATGGTGGACGAGGAGGATGCTCATGACGATCGGCGTGCCCGCCCCGGTCACGTACTCGCCGAGGCGCCAGGGGACGGTGACGCGGCGCCCGATGCCGGGGATCACGGGCCGTGTCCGCATTCCCTCGGTGATCGCCGCCTCGACGTTCTCCGCGGCCCCGACACCGGTGCGGACGGCCTCGCGCAGGCGCTCGTAGGCGTCGGGCGAGCGGAGCAGCCGCTCCCAGGTCCACGCGAGTGAGTTCGCCGTCGTCTCGAAGCCGGCGAGGATGAGGGTGATGAGCTCGTCGCGGAGCTCGCGGTCGGTGAGCGGCTCATCGTCCTCGGTCCGCGCCCGGATGATGAGCGAGAGAATGTCGGTGCGCTCCTCGAGGTCCGGCGCCGCGCGCCGCGCGGCGATCACCGGGTAGGTGAAGCGGTCGAGGATCGCCATGCCTTGGCGCTGGAGCCCGACCGGGTCCTCCTTGCCCACGTTCATGAGCTCGGCGAGCTGGGCGAGGCGGGTGGTGGAGGCCTTGGCGATGTACTTGACGGCGGTGCGCAGACCGAACTCGGGCGTGCCCCGCGCGGGCGTTCCCTCGACGCCGAGGATCCCGGCCATGATCACGTCGAGGGTGATCTCCTGCATCCGCGGCGCGAGCGGGAAGGGACTGCCCACCGGCCAGCGGTCGATCTCGCGCTCGGTGACGGCGGAGATCATCTTTACGTAGCGCTCGATCGCCTCGCCGTGAAAGGGCGGAAGGAGGAGCTTGCGCTGGCGCAGGTGGCGCGGGCCGTTGGCGGTCAGCACCGAGCCGGGGCCGACGATCGGGCGCAGCGGCGATTCCGCGGTGATCGAGGGCACGAGCTCGGGACTGGCGGTGAACAGCGAGCGCACGTGGTCCGGGTGGCTGGTGATCACGGGGCGCCCGGCGAGGATCCCCCGCGTCCTGAACACCTCTCCCAGCTCGCGCCGCCAGCGGAACACGAATTCGATCTGCCGCAGGTTGATACGAAGGACCTGAAGCGCTCGCGGGAGCGGGACGGCGGGGGGCTCGGGCCGTCCGAGGTCCTCGGGCTTGGCGGGCCCGGCGTACGACGGCGGCGCGGCGCCGACGAGCGGGACGGACGCCACGGGCGCGGCCTCGCCCGGCGGGGGCGTGGGGACGGCGGCGGTTGGGGAGCCGGCGGTCGGGGCGCCCGTTGCGGTCATCGTGCCCTCATGGCGGGCTCTGAACGTTACACCGTTTGACGTCACGGTGGTAGGTGACATCGTGACGGCGTCCGCCGCCGGGGACACGCCGGGGCGGGCGGACGTCGGGGCGGCTCCGGTGGCCGCGGCCCGTCAGGCGGTCGCAGCCCGCTCGTGGAGCGCGGCCGAGCCGAGCAGGGCGTCGAGCTCGGCCTGCAGGCCCACGCTGCGGGTGACGCGGAAGCCCGGTCCGAGCTTGAGGCGCCGCGGACCGGTAGACGTCTGGAGCTCGATGACCACGTCGAGCTCGCCCGGGAACCCTTCGAGCAGGTCCTTGAGGTCCTCGAGCGCGCTCGCGGGGAGCCGAGCAGCGTCGAGCCGCAGGCGCAGGGCCTGGGGCGGCGGCGCGGGTTTCGCCGCGCGCTCCCGCGCCTGCGCGACCTCGTCCTCGGTCGGCTCGAAGCGGCTCACGTCCTGGACGAGGAGGCAGATCTTGTCCCGGTCCTTGTGGTCGACCTTGCCGCGGACGATGACGATCGCGTCGACGGTCAGCGCCTCCTCGCAGGCGGCCAGGGGCTTCCCGAACACAAGCATCTCGACCGCTTCCCCCAGGTCATCGAGCGTGGCGAACATCATCGGGTCGCCCTTCTTGGTCCGGATCCGCTTGGTCTGGGTGATCATCCCCCCCACCGTGACCCAGTCGCCGTCACGGCGGTCGGCGAGCTCGGCCAGCGAGCAATCGATCCGGGCTCGCATCGCCGGGCCCACCTGCTTGAGCGGATGGGCGGAGATGAACAGGCCGATCGACTCCTTCTCGGCCGCGAGCATGCTCGCCTGATCGAACTCCTCGGCGGGAATGGGTGGGCGGCTCGGCGCCGCCAGGCCCGGCCCGAGGCCGCCCGCGGCGCCGCTCGGCGGGTCGAGATCGAAGATCGAGCCCTGGCCGATGAGCGCATCCTGCTGGCTCTTCTGGCCCGCGGCCTGGGCCTGCTCGAGCACGGCGAGCATGCCCTTGCGCGACGCTCCCGTCGAGCCGAAGGCGCCGCACTTGATCAGGGCCTCGATCGCCTTCTTGTTCACGGCCCGGTTATCGACCCGGGCGCAGAAGTCCCACAGGTCGGTGAAGGGCCCACTCTCCTCCCGGGCGTGCTTGATCGCCTCCACCGCCTGGAAGCCGACGCCCTTGACGGCGTCGAGCCCGAAGCGGATGTTCCCGTCGACCACAACGAACTCGTGGTCGGAGAGGTTGACGTCCGGCGGGAGGATGGCGATCCCCATCTGCTCGGCCTGGGCGACAAAGAAGGGCACCTTGTCCTTGGTCGCCATGACCGAGGAGATCAGGGCGGCCATGTACTCGGCGGGATGGTTGGCCCGCAGCCAAGCGGTCCGGTAGGAGATGAGGGCGTAGCAGGCGGCGTGCGAGCGGTTGAACGAGTAGTCGGCGCTGCGCTCGTTCGTCGCCCACAGCCACTCGATCACGTGCTCGCTCGTCTCCGACCGGCGGCAGCCCTCGACGAACTCGGGCTTCAGCTTTGCCATCGCCTCGCGGTTCTTCTTGCCGATCGCCTTGCGCAGGTCGTCGGCCTTGGCCCCGCTGAAGCCGGCGATGTCCTTGGCGATCTGCATCGCCTGCTCCTGGTAGAGGATCACGCCCTTGGTCGTCTCGAGGATGGGACGCAGGCGATCGTCGGGGTAGGCGATCGTGTTCGGATCGCGCTTGCCGCGCGCGTAGGCGGGGATTTGATCCATCGCCCCGGGCCGATAGAGGGCGCCGAGCGCGACGAGGTCGTCGAACTCGGTCGGGCGAACCTTCTTGAGGGCCTCGCGCATCCCCTCGGACTCGAACTGGAACACGCCGACGGAGTCGCCGCAGGCGAGCATCTCGTAGGTGGCGTCGTCGTCGAGGGGGAGCGTCGCCATGTCCGGGCGCCGGCCGGTGGAGCGCTCGACGATGTCGAGCGCGTCCTCGATCACGTCGAGGTTCCGCAGCCCGAGGAAGTCCATCTTGAGCAGGCCGATCTCCTCGATCGGCTTCATCGAGAACTGGGTCACGGTGCGGAACACGCGCTCCCCGTTCTCGTCGGTGCCGGCGTCGGCGAGCTGGAGGGGGACGATGTCCGTGAGCGGGCGGTCGGCGATGACGACGGCGGCGGCATGGATCGACGAGTTCCGGACTATCCCCTCGAGGCCCTGGGCGACCTCGATGATCTGGTGCGCCGTGGGGTCACGCTCGATCTCGGCCCGGAGCGGCTGACCCGGCTTCAGGCAATCCTCGAAGCTCGGCGCGCGTCCCATGATCGGATCGGGTATGAGCTTGGCCAGCCGGTCGCCGGCGGCGTAGTCGAGGCCTAGCACGCGGGCGGCATCGCGCGTCGCCGCGCGGGGGAACATCTTGCCGAAGGTGACGATCTGCGCCACCGACTCCTTGCCGTACTTCTCCGTTACGTAGCGGATCACGCGCTCCCGGCCGCGGACGGAGAAGTCGATGTCGATATCGGGCATGGACACCCGCTCGGGGTTGAGGAAGCGCTCGAACATGAGGCCGTAGCGGAGGGGGTCGACGTCGGTGATCTGCAGGCAGTAGGCGACGATCGAACCGGCCGCCGAGCCCCGGCCCGGGCCGACGGCGATGCTCGAGTCCTTCGCAAACTTCACGAAGTCCCACACGATCAGGAAGTAGGCGTTGAAGCCCATCCGATCGATCACGCCGAGCTCATAATCAGCGCGCTCGATCGCCTCGGCCGGAGGCGGGCTGCCGTAGCGCTGAGCGAGCCCGTCGAGCACGAGGGACCGTAGATACGGCTTCTCGCTGCCGCCGTCGGGCGTCGCGTAGCTCGGGATCAGGGTCCCGCCGAGCTCGAGCTTGACGTCGCAGCGCTCGGCGATCTCCAGCGTCGTCGCAACCGCTTCGGGCCACTCGGCGAACGCCGTCGTCATCTCCTCGTTCGAGCGCAGATAGAACTCGTTCGTCTCGAACCGGATCTTCGGCTGGGCCAGCGTCGACTTGGTCTGCACGCAGAGGAGGGCGGCGTGGTGCTGGTAATCCTCGCGGCGCAGGTAGTGGACGTCGCCCGTTCCCACGAGCGGACGGCCGAGCTCGCGAGCGATGCGGACGATTCCCTCGTTCGCCTTGTCCTGCTCGGGCAGGCCGTTCTTCTGAACTTCGAAGTAGACGTTGTCGGACCCGAACGCTCCGATGAGCTCGTCGGCGTGGGCTCGGGCGGCGTCCGCGCGACCTAGGATCAGGTTCTGGCAGAAGCGCGACTGCAGGCAGCCGGTGAGCGCGATCACGCCCTCGGCGTGGCGAGCGATGAGCTCGAGATCGACCGACGGCTTGCCTCGCTGCAGGCCGTCGAGGAACCCGGCCGAGGAGAGCTTGACCAGGTTCCGGTAGCCGACCGGGGTGGCCGCGAGGAGGGTCAGGTGGAAGCGCTCGAGCCGCCCGGGCCCGCGGCGCCGGTGGTCGTCGACGACGTAGGCCTCACAGCCGAGGATGGGCTTGATGCCGTGCTTCTGACAGGCGCTGTAAAGCTCGACGGCACCGTTCATCACCCCATGGTCGGTGAGCCCGAGCGCCGGCTGATCGAACGCCGCCGCCCGCGCCACGAGGTCGTCGATCCTGCACGCGCCGTCGAGCAGTGAGTACTCGGAGTGGACGTGAAGGTGGGCGCAGGCAGAGGTCATCCGGGCACCTTTGAATATAGGCATCGGGGCGGACGAAATCGGTCGCCGCGGATCAGGATTCCCGCTGCGCGCGAGCGATCCACGCGCACAGGAGCGCGACCGGTTGCCTCGCGCCGCGGACCTGGACCTCGGGCCCCGACCGGCCGGCGAGCAGGGCCAGGAGCGCCTCGTCCGTACCGAGGATCGTCGCCGCCACCGGGCCGAGCGGCGGCTCGCGCGACACGCGCGCTCGCTCGCCGTCCCGCACAAGCAGATACACGCGGTCACGGGCGCCCGGGGATTCGTGGCCGATCGCGAAGCGCTCGCCCGCCGTCCAGGCCCGGTCGATCATCCCCGCCACGAGCTGGAACGCGAGTTCGGGCGTGAGCCGCACGCCGGCCGCGTACAGGGCGGGCAGATCGGGCGGTTCCCGGATCAGCCGGTCGAGGGCAGCCAGCGCTCGCCGCTCGCCGCGGACGCGGGCGACCCGGCGAGAGAGCCGGCGCCGCAGCGAGCCGTAGACAGCCAGCCGCCCGAGCGCGGCGAGATCGCCCTCGATGACGAAATCGACCTCGTCCAGCGGCCTCGGCTCGCGCCGGGCTACGAGCGTCACTGCGCCGTCGCTCACCGTAACCGCCCGGCAGTCGCCGGCGCTGAGGGCGATGTCGTAGCGGACGGTTCCCGAGAGGACTAGGCCCTGGCCCGGCAGGAGGTGAATCACGAGCCTGCCGGCGATCGCGGGGTCCTCGCGGCGTAGGCGCTTGAGGGCGGGTAGGAGCCAGGCCCGCGGCGGGATCGGGCCCGTCTCGCGTGCTGGAGCCCGTGAGTCCTCGGTACCCGGCGCCGCGTCCACGGGCGGATGCTCCTCGCGCAGCCGGGCGAGCGCGGCCGCCAGGCGGTCGGGGGCGACGGCGTCCTCGGTTTGATCGGCGTCCGCGGTTTGATCGGGGTCGGCGGTTTGATCGGGGTCGGCGGTTTGATCCGGGTCGGCGGTTTGATCGGGGTCCGGACGAAGCCCGCCCGCTCCCGGCCCCGGCCGCATCACCGCTTCGGCCGCGGCCGGCGGAAGCAGCGCGACCACGGCGCGCACCGCGTCGAGCTGGCGTCCGATCCGGTCGATCGCGTCGGTGACGTATGCCGCGTGAGCGTGGTCTGCGTCCGGCGCGGGATCATCCGCTTGCGCCCGCTCGGCGGCGAGGCGGAGCAGGGCGCTTTCGAGGCCCGTGTCACGAGCGCGCCTTCCGCGGGTGCGCCCGGCCCGGGCCACTCGCATCGCGAGCTCGAGATCGAGCCCCAGCGGGTCGCCGCCGGCGACCGCAGGTGCCGGAGAGCACGCCGCCTGAGTCGATCGCGCGAGCGCGAGCTCGGCGGCGAGGACACGGGCACGATCGCGCTCGAGAGGCGGGGGCGCCGTTCGATCGCGCGCGAGAGGCTCGAGAGGCGCGGGGGGCGCGGCAGCATCGGTAGCCGGCTCGCCCGCCTCGTCGGTGGCACGTCGCAGGATCTCGACTTCGCGCGCCAGCCCGCGAGCGTGGATCTGCACCGCCTGCAGCAGCTCGAGCACGGATCGAGCCACCTCCTGGTGGCGGCGGATGCGCGCATCGTGGTCGCGGCCGAGGTCGAGCCGCATGGCCGCCTCGGAGTGGGCGAGCTGCTCGGCCTGGCGGCGCCTGTGCTCGGCGAGCGCGAGCTCGGCGCGTAGTCGGTCCGCCTCCCGCCGCGCCCGCATCAGCTCCGGCTCGAGCAAGTCGAGCAGCGCCCGCGCCTCGGCGTCTGCTTCGTCGCGGCGATGCGCCCGCCGGTCGGTGATCACGATCGAGTCGTCGGGGTTATCCGGGATCGCCCCCCAGGCGCCAACCGGGTCGGCAGGGTCGGCGACGGCGGGAGGCAGCGAGATCGAGACGCTCCCGAGCATGAGCGTGAGCCGACCGCCCAGGTAGGGCGCGAGCGCGGCGGGAACGACGAAGCACACAACCCACTGGCCGGGCTGCGCCCCCCGTACGCTGGGCGGCTCGGCGAGAGCGGGAAATCGGTGGCGCTGGTGCTCGGTGTCGACCACGAGCACGGGCGCGACGGTGGTCGCCGGGCGGCGCCGGCGCCAGCGGCCGGCCACCCGCACGAGGAGGTCGGCGCCGGTGCCGGCCGACCAGTGCACCGCCTCGATCCCGAGCGGATATTGGAGGCTGGGCGGCTCGGTCACGATCGGCCCGCCGGGCGTTGGTTCCGGAGAAACGACATCGAAGCGCCCCCACGCTAGCCCGCCGGGCGGACGGCGTGGCGTGTGTCGGCGCGTGCCTGGTAGAGCTAGCTCTTCGCGGCTGACGCGCGGCGCTGCGCGACGGCGGTGCCGGCGACGACGGCGGCGACCACGCCGGCGGCGAAGAGCTTGCGTGACGCGTTGCCGTAACGGCGACGCAGGTACCAGCGAGCGCCGTTCCAGACCACGAATCCGAGAGCCTTGTATTTCATCTCGCTGGCGATGCTACCCGTCGTCGCGCTCGCGTATGCGGCGCGCCATCCGCGACTGAAGCGACCACAGCTCGATGAATCCGGGCGCCGCGCCCTGGGCGAAGAGGCCGCCCGACTCGGAGAAGGTCGCGAGCTGCGCGTCGTAGACCGCGTTCGGGGAGGATCGCGTCACAACGCGGGCGGAGCCCTTGTAGAGCTTGATGCCGATCGTGCCCGTGACTTGCTCGTTCACCGCGTCCATATAGGCGTCGAGGTCGGTCCGGAGCGGCTCCCACCATAGGCCGGCGTAGACGAGGTACGCCCACTTCTGGTCCAGCGCGGGCTTGAACTGATTCTGGTGGATCGTTCCCACCAGCCGCTCGAGCTCCTGGTGGGCGAGGAGGATGATGGCTGCGGCCGGGACCTCGTAGATGTCGCGGACCTTGAGGCCGACGATGCGGTCCTCGATGTGGTCGACGATCCCGACCCCGTGGCGAGCGCCGAGCTCGGCCGCGCGTTCGAGCAGGGGGACGAGGTCCATGCGGTCGCGACCCAGGGCGACGGGAACGCCGCGCTCGAACTCGACGGTGACCACCTCCGGCTCGTCGGGCGCCTCCTCCGGAGGCGTGACGAGCTGGAAGACGTCCCGTTCCGGGGCCCGATCGAGGTCCTCGATCCAGCGACCCTCGCTCGAGCGCCCCCACAGGTTGTCGTCGATCGAGTAGG
This sequence comes from Solirubrobacteraceae bacterium, assembly GCA_034665165.1. Taxonomy (GTDB): domain Bacteria; phylum Actinomycetota; class Thermoleophilia; order Solirubrobacterales; family Solirubrobacteraceae; genus Palsa-465. Next base: position 14,453 of record JAXDGF010000031.1, read on the forward strand.
GCGCCGACTCCGTTCCCCCCTTGACGGCGATCCCATGCTCGCGGGCGTAGGCGATCTCCTCTTCGCGTCCCATCTGCCACTCACGCACGGGGGCAATGACCTTGAGGTCGGGAGCGAGGGTCGCGATCGTCGCCTCGATCCGCACCTGGTCGTTGCCCTTGCCCGTGCAGCCGTGGGCGATCGTGTCACAGCCGGTCTCGCGCGCGTACTGGACGGCGAGCTTGGCGATCAGGGGCCGGCCGAGCGAGGTGAAGAGCGGGTAGCCGGAGCCGTAGATGGCGTTGGCCTTGATGGCGGGGAGGACGAAGTCGCGCGCGAACTCCTCACGCGCGTCGACGACGCGCGCGTCGACCGCACCGAGCTGGCGGGCCTTCCCCTCGATCAGCTCGTAGTCCTCCCCCGGCTGTCCGAGATTGACGGTGAGGGCGACGACCTCGGCGTCGTACTGATCCTGGATCCACTTGAGCATCACGCTCGTGTCGAGGCCCCCGCTGTAGAGCAGGAGGACCCGGTGAACCTCGGAGGGGTCGGCGAGGTAGGAAGCGGTCTGGGTGGCGCGGGAGTCGGCGTCGGGCATGGGGGTCAAGGGTATTCGGGGTCGAGCCGTCGTGATGAACAACCGACGAGCCTCAGCGGATCTTCAGCACGACTCGCGGCAACCGCTTGCTGGTGCTCGTCGAGGGCGCGAGCTGGCTTCGTCCGTCGCGGCCGCGGAATGCCCGGGGGCGTGCTCGCTTTTGTTGAATTATTCAATACTTTTCACCATGCCGATTTCCGGTGCATGCGGAAGAGGCCCATAGGATGGGGCAGGGGACGCCGGCAACGGCCACGACTCCGCGTGTGGGCCCTTCAGGCACCCGCGGCCCGCGCTCAGCGGCCCCCGCCCCCCAGCCGCCGCCGAACATCCCACCACAACGCCTCGTACGCCATTGCCGCCCGGCTACCAGGGGCGAACTCGGCCACCACCGCCCGCTCGACCCCCATGCGCTCGACCTCGTCGGCCGAGGGGATCGCGGCGCCGAGCATGGTCACGTGCGTGGCGCGGAGCTTCGCCATCACCTCCCGGTGCAGGGATTTCCGCACCTCAACCATCGAGAAGAAGGCCAGCACCTGCGGCCCTCCCTCGACCAGCTCCGAGAGCTGCTCGAAGGTACGTGAGGACAGGGTGGCGGGGATGATCGGGACGAGTAGGGCGTCGGCGGCCTCGAACACGTTCTCGGACACGAGCGAGATGCTGGGCGGGCAGTCGAGAAAGATGTAGTCGTAGTCGCGGCGCAGGGGTTCGAGCACGCGCGCGAGGCGGTCGGTCGAGTGCTTGGCGGCATCGAGCGCGAGGTCCATGTGCCGGTAGGAGAAATCGGCCGGGAGGAGATCGAGGCCCTCGTAGTCGGTGCCCTTGATCAGCTTCTCCACGTCGGACTTACGGCGCATCAGCTTGCGCACCCCTCCCCGTACCTTGGGCCGCACGCGGAACAGGTAGGTGCTCGCGCCCTGGGGATCCAGGTCCCATAGGAGGGTCGCGGCGCCGCCGCGAGCGGCGAGATAGGCAAGGTTGACCGCGGCCGAGGTCTTCCCTACGCCGCCCTTGATGTTGTAGGTGGCGAGCACGCGGTTCACGGGGTGAAGGTCTCCCTGACGAGCTCCTGCTGCTCCTTGGCCGCGAAGGACCGGAAGCGCTCGGCGAACTCGGCTCGCGCGTCGCGCTCGTCCCGCCCCAGGTGCTCGATCAGCACCCCCATGGCCATGAGCGCGGCTGGTCCGCCGGGGAGGGTCGCGACGTCATCGCGCAGCGAACGCAAGGTCGCTCTCTGTACCTCCCGGTCCTGATGGCGCCCGAGCGTGTCCTGGAGCGCCTTGAGTGAGCGCACGAGCGGCTTGACGACGTCGCCCGGGTGGAGCGGAAGGCCGAAGAGCTCGAGCAGGTAGCGGAGCTCCTTGCCCCGCTTGCGGAGCTCGTGTAGCGACTCCGCCGGGCTCGAGTCGTCGATGGCGCGGCCCATCTTCACCATGCGCCGGTAGACCTTGACCACGCGTTCGCCTACGAGCTCGCCGATCGGCCTCGGGGCATCGGGCCTGGCGTCGGTGGGCAGGGCGACCAGCGAGAGCAGGAACTCCGGCCACTGCGCGCGGAGCTCGACGGCTCGCTCCGAGCGCAGCGCTCGGACCATCTCGCGGTGAGCGACGATGCGGCGGTCGCGGAGCACGCGCAGGAGCGGCTCGAGCTCGGAGCGGCCCGGCTCGGGGAGACCGGAGCGGAGCTCGTCGAAGTCGAGGACGTAGACGTCCAGGTCGCGCGCCGGCCCCGTGATCTGCTGAAGCCAGCGCAGCTCGACGCGGAAGCGCGCGAGCTGCTCGGGAGGGAAGACGCGCTTGAACTCGCGCATGACGGCCCGCGAGCGGCGTACGGCGACGCGGTAGTCGTGCAGGAACTCGGGGTCGACGTCGGCGATGACCCCCGGAAGCGTCGACTCCGTCACCTCGGCCAGGCGCCGGAGCACGGAGATGACCGCGACGTCGGCGCGCTCATCGGGGGCGAGCGCGACGTCGACCTTGGCCGAGACCCCGCCCGGGGTGGCGCCGGTGGCGCGGACCGCCTCGTCGAGCTCCGTGCTCTGCGCCGGCCTCAACCCCAGGTCGTCGACGAGGGTCCCGCGGGTGCGGATGAGCTCTGAGTCGTAGCCGCGCACGGCGGTGATCCTGATCCGCGGCGCAAGCGCGATCCGCCGGTTGGGCGAGGCGACGACGACCGCCTCGTCGAGCGCCAGGCGCACGACCGTCTTCTCGGAGGCGTCGAGGACTCCGAACGTCCGCTGAGCGCTCTCGATGCGGACCAGGGACAGGAGCGCCCGGACCCCGACGGCGTCCGCGAGCAGATCGCGCATGCGACCGGGCTCGAGCTCGGCTGCGGCCAGGCGCTCAGGGGCTCCCGTCGCCGGCATCGCCGCCTGCTCGGCGCCGTCCCCGAGCGAGATGAGTTTCGAGCGTCCGGACTCGTGCACGAACGCGAGCCCGGCGCCGTGCAGGAGCCCGTCGAAGGTGTCGTAGTAGCGGCGATCGCGCGACGAGCTCGTGCCCTCGCGGAGCGAGAGCCGGCGGCTCATTCCGTCAACGACGGCAGCCGCCGTCAAGGTGTGCGGCAGGAGAAGATCGGTCCCGGTCGTCTTCATCTCGAATCCGTTCGGTGTTCCACCTGGCGCGTGATTGTCCTCGTGTCCAAGCCGCGGCGCGTGATTATCCAGGTGCCCAAGGCAAGGCTACGCCAGCGCCCCCAAGCGCGTGAGCGCATCGTCGACGTCGGCCTGCTCCGCCACCAGAGGCGGGAGGAAGCGGACGGTGCCCGGGCCGGTCGCGTTGACCACGAGGCGCTGCTCGAGCAGAGCGCGGCGGGCGAGGTCGGGCGCCGAGGCCCCGTCCACGAGGTCGATGGCCAACATCAGGCCGCGGCCCCGGACCGCCGCCGCAAACGGAAGCGAGTCGAGCCCCGCCGCGAAGCGATCGCCCAGCGCGCGCACGTGCGCGAGCAATGACGGATCGGAGCAGATCTCGAGGGCCACGAGCGCCGCCGAGGCCACGACCGGGCCGCCCGCGAAAGTCGAGCCGTGATCGCCGGGCTGAAAGACGTCGGCCAGCCGCTCCCCGGTCACGAGCGCGCCAATCGGGAGTCCACCACCGAGCGCCTTGGCGCTCGTGATCGCGTCCGGCACCACGCCCGTCTGCTCGTAGGCCCACAGCGTCCCCGTGCGTCCCATGCCGCACTGGATCTCGTCGAATACGAGCGCGGCATCGACCCGGTCGCATGCCTGACGAGCGGCGAGGAGCAGATCTTCGGAGAGGACGTTGATGCCCGTCTCCCCCTGGATCGGCTCGAGCAGCACCGCCGCCGTGCGCTCTGTCACGGCCCGCGCCAGCGCCGCCGGATCCTTGGGCACGACCACAAACCCGGGCACCAGCGGCGCGAAGGGCGCCTGCTTGGACTCCTGGGGGGTGGCGGACAGCGCGCCGTAGGTGCGCCCGTGGAAGGCGTCCTGCACCACCACCACCTCCCCCCCCGGCCTTGCGCGGCGCACGAGCTTGATCGCGGCCTCGTTGGCCTCGGTACCCGAGTTGCAGAGGAAGACCTTGCCCCCGAGCGAGCTCTCGGCCAGGCGCTCGGAGAGCCGCAGCGCCGGCTCGGTGTAGTAGAGGTTGGTCGCGTGCAGGAGTCGCCCGGCCTGCTCGCACACGGCCGCGACCACGCGTGGATGGCAGTGGCCGACGTTCAGCACGGAGATGCCGGCGAGGAAGTCGAGGTACTCGTTGCCGTCCGCGTCCCACAGCCGGCATCCCGAGCCGCGCACGAACTCGACCGGGTTGCGGGCGTAGGTCGGGATCGCGTAGGCGCGCTCGAGCGCCTGGAGCTCGGCCAGCGACATCGGAGCTCAGGCCCCCAGTCCGATCCGCGTGCCCTGCCCGGCGTCGGTGAAGAGCTCGAGCAGGAGCGAGTGCGGGACGCGCCCATCCACGATGTGGGCGTAGGAGACGCCGCCGTGGATGGCCTCGAGGCACGCCGCGAGCTTGGGTCGCATCCCGCCTCCCACCTCCGGGAGCGCGGCCTCGACCTCGTCCGCCGTCGTCTCGGAGATCACGCTCGCCGGGTCGGCGGGATCGCGCAGCCAGCCCGAGACGTCGGTGAGGAAGATGATCTTGTAGGCGCCGAGGGCGGCCGCCACGGCGCCCGCGGCCTCGTCGGCGTTGATGTTGTACGAGTGGCCGTCGCGATCGGCGCCGACGCTGGCGATCACGGGGACGTAGTCCTCGGCCACGTGGTTGAGGACGTCGACGTCGACGCGCTCGATCCGCCCCACGAAGCCGATGTCCTGCCCGCTCGGCGAGAGCTGCCGGGCGGCGCGGAAGAGCAACCCGTCGTCCCCGCACAGCCCGACGGCGGGCTGGCCGTGGCGATTGATGCGCAGGACGATGTCCTTGTTGACCTTGCCGACCAGCACCATCTTGGCCACTTCGACGGTCGCCTCATCGGACACGCGCAGGCCGTCGACGAACTCGACGGGCAGGTTGAGGCGCTCCATGTAGCTCGTGATCTCCGGTCCGCCGCCGTGGACGACGACGGGGTTCATGCCCACGTACTTGAGCAGGCCGACGTCGCGCGCGAACTCCTCCTTGAGGGTCGCGTCGGTCATGGCCGCGCCGCCGTACTTGATGACCACGGTCTTACCGTGGAACTCGCGGATGTAAGGGAGCGCCTCGAGGAGGGTGGCGACATCCCTCACGTCGTGTACTCCGCGTTGATGGTCACGTACTCGTGCCCGAGATCGGAGAAGAAGACCTCGGTCTCGGCGCCCGAGCCCGGGAGGCCGACCTCGTATTCGACCTCGTCCCGGGTCACGGCGCGTTCGAGCGCGGCGTGGTCGAAATCGACCACCCCGCCCCGCGCGCACACCGGAACTCCCTCGATGGCGATGTCGAGGTCGAGGGGTGCGGTGCCCGGGAGCGCCATCCCCACGGCCTGGGCGATCCGCCCCCAGTTGGGGTCCCCGCCGTAGAGCGCGGTCTTGACCAGCGGCGAATTGGCGACGGCGCGTGCCGCGCGTGCGGCCGCGTCGACGTCTCCGCCCCGCACCACTACGCGCCCGACGCGGCGTGCGCCCTCGCCGTCGCGCACGACGAGGAGGGCGAGCTGGCGCATGAGGGCGTCGAGCGCCTCGCCGAAGCGGAGCTCGTCCTCGGTCTCGGGCTCGACCGCCACCCCCGAGGAGCCGCTCGCCTGGAGGATCACGGTGTCGTTGGTCGAGAGCTGGCCGTCCACGCTGATGCGCTCGAACGAGCGCTTGACCGTGACCCCGAGCAGGAGGTCGCACGTCTCGACCGAAAGCGCGGCGTCGGTCTGGACGAACACGAGCAGGGTGGCGAAGCGCGGCGAGATCATTCCCGCGCCCTTGGCCTGAGCGCTGATGCGCACCGTGCCGCTGGCGAGCCTGACCTCGAGCGAGGCCCGCTTCTCGAACGCGTCGGTGGTCTGGATCGCGGTCGCGAATTCGCGGTCCCCGCCGGCGTGCAGCGCACCCGACGCACCGAGGATCCCGCGCAGCACCGCGTCCATCGGGAGCGGAACCCCGATCACTCCTGTCGACGCGACCGCGACGCTGTCCTCGCCGACTCCGACCGCGATCGCCGCGGCGCCCTGCATCTTGGCGGCGTCGTCGAGCCCGCGCCGGCCGGTGGCGGCGTTGGCGTTGCCGGAGTTGGCGACGATGGCGCGCACGCCGGCCAGGCGGGAGCGCTCCATGGTGAGGACAACCGGGGCGGCCAGGACCCCCGAGCGGGTGAAGCGCGCGGCGCTCGTCACCCCCGGCTCGTCGCACACGAGGAGACCAACGTCGAGGCCGCTCGCCTTGACCCCCGCGGCGAAACCGGCGGCCCTGAACCCAGAGGGCAGGCCGCCGTCGAGCTCGGTCACGTGCGCGGGGCGCTCGACCCAGCGCGAGGAGAAGAACCCTGCGTCGGCGCTCACGAGATCCCCTCGCCCTCGGGGAGGCCGAACATGAGGTTGAGGTTCTGGACTGCCTGCGAGGCCGCGCCCTTCCACAGGTTGTCGATGGCGGCGAACACGATCACGCGGCCCGTGCGCTCGTCGTGGTGGACCGAGATGCGGCAGAAGTTCGTCTCGCGCACGTCGCGCACGCCCGGAGGGTGAGTGGCGAGCTCGACGAACGGCTCGTCTGCGTAAGCGCCGGCGTAGAGGTCGCCCAGCTCGGAGGCGTCGAGGTCCCGCGACGGAGTCACGTAGCACGAGACGAGCTCACCCTGGTCGAGCGGCACCAGGTGCGGGGTGAAGCT
>JAXDGF010000032.1:0-4471 GCA_034665165.1 Solirubrobacteraceae bacterium
CCGCCTTCAGCGCCGCGGGTGCGGGCGCCGTCGGGGCGGACCTGATCGGGGCGGACCTGATCGGGGCGCGCCGCGCCGGTCGAGCCTTGGGGGCAGCGCAAGCCTTCCTCGGCTCCTACCTCGGGTCCTATACCGGTGTTCTCCTCGCCACCACGGCGGTGCCGGTGTGGGCGCGCAGCCGGGTCTTCCTCGGTCCCATCTTCGTCTCCACGGCGACCGCCACGGGCGCGGCCGCCACGCGTCTGACCCTAGCCGCCACCGGCCAGCCCGAGGACCACCCGACCCACGTCGCGCTCTCGCGCCTGGAGACGGGCGCCATCCTCGCCGAGCTCACGCTCTCGACCATCAACGAGCGCCGGCTCGGGCGCGCGGGGGAGGCGCTTAAGCACGGGACTCCTTACCGCCTCTCGACCGCGGCAAAGGTGCTCGTCAGCTCGGGGCTCGTCCTTTCGCTCATGGCGCGCGGCCGCGCCCGGCGCCCGCTCCAGAACCTGGCCAGCCTCCTCTACCTGGCGGGCGGCCTCGCCTACCGCTTCGCGTGGATCGAAGGCGGTCGGGCCTCGGCGCACGACGACGAAGCGGTCGCCCTCATGGCCCGCGGGCGGGTCACGGCCGATGAGCGCCTGCGCGTCGGCACCGAGCAGCGCGCCCTGTCCGAGGACCGTGAGCCCCTGCCCGACGAGGGACGGGCGAAGGTCCTGCGGAGGTGGAGCGCGATGGTGGGGAAGGCGAGCCTGATGGTCGAGGGCCGGTTGGGAGCGGCGAAGAAACAGTTATGAGCGCGCGGTGAGGAGCTGGCCCCCACGCTCGTTTTCCACGTGCACCTCGGTGAATCCCGCGGCGATCGCGAGCGCGGCGAGCGCGTCATCCTCGTACAGGTGGGTGTGACTGGCCATCGGCTCGGGGGCAGCGGGCGTGCCGCGGAGCTCGGGTGAGGTGGTGTAGAGGGCGAGGCGGGCCTCGGGGGTCAGCACACGGCGGCACTCGGACAGGGCGGCCACCGGGTCGGGGAGGAACATGAAGACGATCGACATGGCCGCGGCCGTGAAGGCATCGTCCGCGAATGGGAGCGCGTCAGCGCTTGCGAGCAAGATGCTGGCACCCGGCGCTCGCTCGCGGGCGAGGCCGACCATCTCTTCGCTGTGGTCGATGCCAGTGGCGCTCGCCCCGGTTCCGAGGGCCGCGCGTAGGAGCAGTCCGCCGCCACAGCCCACCTCGAGCAGGCGGTCGCCGGGGCCGAGATCGAGCGCGTCGAGAATCGCCCGCCGCGCGAAGTCGTGGACATCGTCGCCTCCGTAGACGTCCCGCGCCCGGGCACCCGTCGGCCGTCGCGCCACGCGGTCGACGAGCCACTCCTCGAAATCGTCCGCCGGACGGCCGGCGGCGTGCCAGGCGGCGATGTCGTCCTCGCCGAGGCGGAACGCCTTCTGCGCCTCGTCGAGGTTCATGGCGCGAGGCGCTCGATCGTCCAGCGACCGTCGTCCGCGGACGTGTACCTGAGCCGGTCGTGGAGGCGATCCTCGCGGTTCTGCCAGAACTCGAAGCTCGTGGGGTAGAGGCGAAAGCCGCCCCACGTGCCCGGCAGCGGCGGGTCGGAACTTTCATTCCCGGCCGCCAGCTCGGCCACCCGGCGCTCGAGGACCTCGCGGCTCGCGATGACCTGGCTCTGGGGCGACGCGATCGCGCTCAGCTGGCTCGCGCGCGGACGGCTGCGGATGTATGCGGCCGTCTGCTCGGGCGTGGTGCGCTTGACCGTCCCCTCGATCCTTACCTGACGTCCGAGCGGCATCCAGTAGAAGAGCAGGGCGGCGTGCGGGTTGGCCGCGAGCTCTATGCCCTTGCGGCTCTCGTAGCTCGTGTAGAAGACGAACCCGCGTGCATCGAACTGCTTCACGAGCACCATCCGCACCGAGGGCACGCCGTCGGGCGCGGCGGTGGCGAGCGCGGCGGCCTCGGCCGCGCGCACACCGGCCTGCGTAGCGAGCTCGAACCAAGTCGCGAACTGGACCAGCGGGTCGGGATCGACATCCTCTTCACGCAGGGGGATGAAGTCGGACACGCTTGACATTATGGGCGCGCCTGCGCTTCGTCCACGGCCGCGACCACGCGCACGAGCCCGTGCTCGCTCCCCGGCGGCGACATCGGCCAGATCAGCGTCGGCATGCCGAGCTCGGCCGCAGCGCCGTCAGCCTCGGCATGGTCACCGACCATCAGGGTCTCTGCGGGCTCGGCGTTCACGCTTCGAAGGGCGGCGCGGAAGATGCGCGGGTCCGGCTTGGTGACGTGCTCCTCGAAGGACAGCGTGCAGCACTCGGCGAGCTCCTCGAAGCCGTGCGCCCGAAGGATCGGTCGCAGGTCGAAGGCGACGTTGCTGACTACCCCGAGGCGAAGGCCGCGCCCAGCGAGGTCCTGGACTGTGGCGCGGGCGTCGCGGTAGGGCACCCAGCCCCGGGGCTCGAGGATCCGCGCGTAGATCGCCTCGGCCAGGCCGGGGCGCCCCTCGACCGCTCGGTCGAGCAACCCTGTGTAGGCGCTTCGGTGCGCGGCCGAACTGAGGTCGCGCTCGGCGTATGCGGCCGCGAGGTCATCGGGGACGGCGCTTGGGTACGGCGCCCCCGGGAGCCCGGCCCTGAGGCAGCGCTGAGCGAGGCGGTCGATCTCGTCGGGCGAGAGGTCGAGGCCGATCTCACGTGCCGCGCTCGCGACCCAGGTGCTGGCGGGCTGGGGGCTGAACAGCGTCCCCGCAAAGTCGAAGAGGACCGCGCGGATGAATGAGGTCACGACAGTAGTGTCATGGGTCCTCGCGGCACGGCGCGGACACAATGTCCCCATGCCTGACCTCCCCGCCTTCGCCGAGCTGGCCGCCGCCCCCGACGCGGCCCTCGACCTGCTCGCTCTGGCGCTCGCGGCGAGCTTTCGCACCGTCGACGCCGCCGATGCGATGGCGACCCTCGACGCCTTGGGTTCGGATCTTGGGCGCGCGGCAGCCCTTACGGGACCGGATCCGGAATCGCTGACGCGTGCGTGCGCGCAGGTGCTCGGCGACGAGCACGGGTTCGTGGGTGACCGAGAGAACTACGACGATCCGGACAACTCGATGCTCGACGTCGTCGTCGCGCGGCGCCGCGGACTGCCCATCCTCCTCTCGGTCGTCTACGTCGAGGTCGCCCGGCGAGCCGGGATCCCGCTCGCCGGCGTCGGCCTGCCCGGGCACTTCGTGGTGGGCCACTTCGGCGCCGACCCGCCCGTCCTCCTCGATCCCTTCCACCGCGGTGTCGCGATCGCGGCATCCGGAGCCGAGGATCAGGTGCGGCCGTGGAGCGCCCACGAGATCGCCATGCGCATGCTCAACAATCTTGTGTCCGCCTACCAGCGCCGCGGCGATATCGGCTCCGCCATGCGCGCTGCGAGCATGCGCCTCGAGCTTCCGGCCGAGCGGTCGTGGCGCCAGATCCTCGAGGCCGAGTTACGCGCCATGCAGGCGCGCCTCAACTGACGGCTCTAGTGCCCTCCGCGGTACCGCCGGCTCAGGGCGAGGACGGCGTCGACGTAGTCGGAGGAGTGGTTGTAGCTGAAGAGCGCTTTGCGCCAATCCTCCGGCGCTCCCGAAGCCTTCAGGTAGGCCGCCATCGCGGTGATGGCATCGGCCGGGTCGTAGGGGTTGATCGAGCCCCGCCCGTCCGCGTCGACGCCATAGCGCGCCCAAGTGCTTCCCAGGAACTGGGCCGGGCCGGCGGCGCCGGCGGGGTTGGTGCCCGCGGCCACACCCGGGGCCGGGCTGCGGCCCTGATTTGACTCGATCTGGCCGACGGCCGCGAGCTTCGTCCAGTCGAGGCCGTACGCGGCGGCGGCGCGCCCGTAGTCGCGGAGGTAGGCGGCGGGGATGGTTTGCAGGGCTACCGCCGAGGGGTGGGGGGAGTACGAGATCGCTGCCGCGTCGGTTGGGCTCGCGGGTGGTGAATGTGGGATGGCGATCCAGACGGTGACGGCGGCCGCGAGGACGATCACGAGGAGGGCGATGAGGGGGTGGCCACGGCGGCGGCGCGGGCGCGGGCGGGGGCGCGGGCGGGCGGGCGCTCTCCGGGTCTTCGCGGGCCTGCGCCGGCTCTTCGCGCGCGGGCGCCGGGTCGGCGCGTCGGGGGCGGGGAGCTCAAAGCTCCAGGGCTCGGTCCAACCCCAGGTCGGTTCGGGGGGGTCGGCGAGGTCGAGGCGTGGAGGCTCCTCGCGGGGGGCGCGCTCCGGTTCCGCGGGCTCCGCGGGCTGCGCGGGCGTCTCGGGCTTCGCGGGCTGCGCGGGCGCCTCGGGCTCCGCGGGCTGCGCGGGCGCCTCGGGCTTCGCGGGCTGCGCGGGCTGCGCGGGCGCCTCAGGCTCCGCGGGCGCCGCAGGGAGCTGAGCCTTCTCTACTGGCGCTTCCTCGACAGGCGCGGGCCGCAGCACCGGCGTGGGGGCCGGCGCCACCACGGCGGGCATA
>JAXDGF010000033.1:0-2760 GCA_034665165.1 Solirubrobacteraceae bacterium
ACATGGTCGGACCAGAGTTTTCGAAGCGCGAGGCGGACCGGTTCTTTCGAATTGGCCATGACAGATCTCCTCCTGTGGAGCGGCGCTCTATCGTTAATGGCGCCTATCGTTACAGGACACCGAGAGCCTGTCAAGTCTTAAGATAAGTGGCGTTATCGATAGACAACTGGTAGCGTTCCCGCGTGACAACCGAGCGAAGCCCCATCGATCCGATCGGCGCGGTTGCGCTCCTCGAGGAACCGAACCGCCGCCGGTTGTACGACCTCGTGGTGGCGGGTCGTGGGGCGGTCGGCCGGGACGAAGCCGCTGCGGCGCTCGCAATGAGCCGCGAGCTTGCGGCGTTCCACCTCGACCGGCTCGTCGAGGCCGGCCTCCTTGAGACCGAATACCGCCGCCGGAGTGGCCGTACGGGACCCGGGGCCGGCCGCCCGGCGAAGCTCTACCGACGGGCCGACGCCGAGATCGCGGTTACGCTGCCGCCGCGCCACTACGAAGTCCCGAGCGAGGTCATGGCGACGGCCCTGGACCGGCTCGGTGGCGGGCCGGCGATCCAGGCGGTGATGACTGTTGCTCGGGAGCGCGGGTCCGCCGCCGCCGCCGAGGCCCGCCGGGTTGCAGGTCCCCGACCGGGGCGCCGACGACTTCGCAGGGCGCTCGTGGAGACGCTGCGCCAATCCGGCTACGAGCCCCTCGAGGATCCGACCTCCGGGACCGTGACGCTTCGGAACTGCCCGTACGATGCGCTCGCCGACGACCACGTCGAGCTGACCTGCGGCATGAACTACGCCTGGGCCGAGGGCCTGGCCGACGGGCTCACTGGAGTCGGGTTGCATCCCGAGCGGGTACCCAGAACCGGCACCTGCTGCGTGGAGCTCCGCGCCGGCAGCGCCTCGTCGAGTGAGGCCTGAGGTAATGGTCCTCCCGCCGTCGCAGCGGACGCTGGGGGCGAGCCCCAGCTGTAGCTAGGCGCTTCAAGGCCAGCGCCCGAACCTCGAGCGTCAAGAGGGGTGGCTACGCTGATCGAATGAGACATGGCCCACGAGCGCCTTTCGTCGTGCTCATGGCAGCGGCCGTCGTCGGCGCGATCGTCGTGTTCGCCGGATCGCTTGGCTACGGCTCGACCGGCAACCCGGCCCCGTCGCCGACGACCATCGAAGCCTCGATCCCAGCCGGAGCGACCACCGTTCCGCTTCCGACGACTGGGGCACCCGAGACAATCCCGATCGTGCCGGTGACGAGCTTCCGGGCGCCGTGGACTTCTACCGACGCGGCCGAGGTCGCGGCCGTTCTCGCCGGGAAGAGCAGCCGGTATCGCGCCGTGGAGGTCCTTGCCGGCGACGCCGATGCGGTCCTCGCCGCGGTCGGGGCCACGCGGCCCACGGAAGGATCCAGGCTCATCACCGTGGGCAGCGCCACCGCCATTCGCGACGACCTCGCCAAGACCGGCGACCGCCTCGGATTCCTTCCCGCGAGTGATGTCATTCCGAGCCTGCGGGCGCTGGCCTGGGGCGGCCTCACGCTTTTCGGCGTCCATCGACTCGCGACGATCGAGGCGTGGCCGCTCGCGATCGCCGCGGCGGCCGGTTCCGCCAGCGCACCCTATGACCCCGCCGCCGCGTGGACCCTCGTCGCGGGCGGCGACATCAACCTCGACGGCTCGGTGGCCTATCACGTGAAAACCCTCGGGCTCGGCGTTGACTTCCCGTTCGCCGGCGGGACCGCCGAGATCCTGTCCCGCTACTGCTGCAGCACCCGCGGCGCGCTGCTCCCGCGCGCGAAGCGAACCGGCAATGCCGGCGCCGTTCACGACCTCCTCTCGAAGGCCGACCTCTCGATCGCGAACTTCGAGAACCCCGCGCCGAACGACTTCGTCTACCACCCCGGCGGCTACCAGTTCAGTGCCGATCCGGCCCTCATCGAGGGCGTGAAGAACGCCGGCATCGATTGGGTCTCGCTCGCCAACAACCACATCGGCGACTCCGGCGGCCACGGCATCGCCGACACGATCGCGAACCTGGATCGATGGGGGATTGCCCACGGCGGCGCCGGCGCGAATCTCGCCGCCGCGCGGACACCATCGATGCTTCAGGCCGGCGGGATCAAGGTGGCGATCCTCGGCTACGACACGATCAAGCCCGCCTACGGCGCGGGCGCCACCACTGCCGGTTCGAACCAGATGAGCGCCAGCCGCGTTCGCGCGGACGTCGCCGCGGCCCGCGCGCTCGGCGCGGACCTCGTGGTCGTCTTCCCGCACTGGGGTGTCGAGTACACCGCGAACCCGACCGCCTACCAGCGCAGCCTGGCCCACGCCGCGATCGATGCCGGCGCCGACATCGTGATCGGCAATCACCCGCATTGGGCCGGCGCCGTGGAGGTCTACAAGGGCAAGCCGACCTTCTATGCGCTCGGCGACTTCGTGTTCAACATCGACCGCTCGGAGCAGACGGAGGAGGGGATCACGCTCGAGCTGACGTACTCCGGCACGCGCCTCGTCCAGGCGCAGATGCATCCCTACCTGATCCTCGACGGCTCGCAGCCGAACTTCCTCGACCCGGCCCGCAGCGGGAAGATCGTGCTGGATCAGGTCTTCCGAGCGTCGGGTCGGCTGCTGCCCTGGTAGGCGTCAGGTTGGGCGAGGCTCCCGAATGAGGCCCCATACGGGGGTGTCTGTCCCGGGCACGATGCCCTCGATGACGACGGCCCAACCCCGCTTCGCGTACCACCCGACGTTCTTCGTCGTGAACGTCTCGAGATAGGCGA
>JAXDGF010000034.1:0-25703 GCA_034665165.1 Solirubrobacteraceae bacterium
ATCGCCGTGCCGTGGAACAAGCGCTCCGATGAGCGTCTGGACCCCGTGCACGCGCGTGAGGTGCTCGATTCCGATCACGCCGGCCTCGATGACGTGAAGGATCGGATCGTCGAGTACATCGCGGTCAAGAAGCTCCGCGTCGAGCGGGGGATCACCGAGGACCGGCGCTCCGGCGCGATCCTCACCCTGATCGGCCCGCCCGGCACCGGCAAGACCTCGATTGGCGAGTCGATCGCCCGTGCCACCGGCCGTGAATTCGTCCGGATGTCGCTGGGCGGCATCCGCGACGAGGCCGAGATCCGTGGCCACCGACGGACCTACATCGGTGCCCTCCCGGGCAGGCTCGTGCGTGCCCTGCGGGATGCCGACACGATGAACCCGGTGATCATGCTCGATGAGGTCGACAAGGTCGGCGCCGATTGGCGTGGCGATCCGAGCTCGGCGCTGCTCGAGGTCCTCGACCCTGCGCAGAACCACAGCTTCCGCGATCACTACCTCGACGTCGAGCTCGACCTGAGCGGCGTGATGTTCATCGCGACCGCGAACGTCGCGGACACGATTCCGGGCCCGTTGCTGGACCGGATGGAGGTCATCCGCTTCGACGGGTACACCACCTCCGAGAAGGTCGCGATCGCCCGCGGGTACCTGTGGCCACGGCAGATCGAGCGCAACGGGCTGCGGCCCGAGGAAGTGGAGATCTCCGACGAGATCCTGCAGACGGTGACGACCGAGTACACGCGTGAGGCGGGCGTTCGCCAGCTCGAGCGCGATCTCGGAACGCTGCTGCGCAAGACCGCGACGAGGATCGCGTCGGGTGCCACCACGGCGCCGGTCACGATCGAGCTCGACCAGGTCAGGGACGCGCTCGGACGGCAGCGCCACTTCCAGGAGTCCGCGATCCGCACTGCGGTTCCCGGTGTCGCCACCGGACTTGCGGTGACCGGAGCCGGCGGCGACGTGCTCTTCGTCGAGGCGACGGCGATGCCAGGCAAGCCCGGACTCACGTTGACCGGCCAGCTCGGCGACGTGATGAAGGAGTCCGCTCAGATCGCCCTCTCCTACGTGCGCGGGCATGCCGCTGAGCTCGGCATCGAGCCCTCGGCGTTCGAGGACCGCTCGTTCCACGTCCACGTCCCGGCGGGCGCGATCCCCAAGGACGGACCGAGTGCCGGCGTGACGATGGTGACCGCACTGACGTCGCTCCTCTCGGAGCGGCCCGTCAAGCACACCGTCGGGATGACCGGCGAGGTCACGCTCCAGGGACGGGTACTGCCGATCGGCGGCCTTAAGCAGAAGGTGCTGGCGGCCCACGCCGCCGGGCTGACCGACGTCATCCTCCCCGAGCGCAACCGCGGTGACCTCGACGAGGTCCCCGAGGAGGTGCGCGAGGCGATGAAGTTCCACGTCGCGATGACGATCGACGAAGTGATCGGAGTGGCGCTCGAGCCGAGCGCGGTTCCGGCACCTGCCTAACCTGAAAGCGAGTTCGTGCCCGCGGCCCCATGGGTCGCGGGCACTTGCCGTTAAAGAGCCACTAAGGCCCGCGTCAGACGCGAACCCCAAGTACCGTTAGAGCAAGCCCCGACAACAAGGACCCGCGATGACCACCATCACCCCCACCCACGAGCAGCAGGTAATCGACAGCGTCCCCAAGCAGCTCTTCATCGGTGGGGAATGGCGCGACGGCGGGGAGGGCACGCTGGCGGTCGAGGATCCTTCGACCGGGGACACGCTGTGCGAGGTCGCCGACGCCTCCGTCGAGGACGCCACGGCAGCGTTCGACGCGGCCGTCGCGGCAGGCCCCGGCTTCGCCGCCTACCCGCCCCGTGAGCGCGGCGAGATCCTGCGCCGTGCCTTCGAGGCGATCGTTGCTCGCCAGGACGACCTCGCGCTCCTGATGACGCTCGAGATGGGGAAGCCGATCAGCGAGTCCAAGGCCGAGATCCTCTACGCCGCCGACTTCCTGCGCTGGTTCTCCGAGGAGGCCGTGCGGATCGACGGCCGCTTCTCGGTCGCACCCAACGCCCAGAGCCGCCTGCTTACCATGAAGCAGCCGGTCGGGCCGTGCCTGCTCATCACGCCGTGGAACTTCCCCATGGCCATGGGCACGCGCAAGATCGGGCCGGCCATTGCGGCCGGGTGCACGATGGTCGTCAAGCCATCGCAGCTCACGCCGCTCTCGATGCTCGCGCTGGCCAAGATCCTCGAGGAGGCAGGACTACCAGCGGGCGTGCTGAACCTGTTCACCGCGTCCTCGTCGAGCCGGACCACGGCGCCCCTGATCGCCGATCCGCGCCTGCGCAAGCTCTCCTTCACCGGGTCGACCGAGGTGGGACAGACGCTGATGGGCCAGGCCTCGGACAACCTCCTACGCCTGTCGATGGAGCTCGGCGGCAACGCTCCCTTCGTCGTCTTCGAGGATGCCGACTTCGACGCCGCCGTCGATGGCGGCGTGATCGCCAAGATGCGCAACATCGGCGAGGCGTGCACGGCCGCGAATCGCTTCCACGTCGCCGCGTCGATCGCCGACCGTTACGCGGAGGCGCTCGCCGAGCGGATCGGCTCGATGAAGGTGGGCCGCGGCACGGAGGACGGCGTCCAGGTCGGTCCGCTGATCAACGCCGACCAGCGGGACAAGGTCGCCGAGCTCGTCGAGGACGCCGTCCAGCGTGGCGCGCGTGTCCTCGTCGGCGGTCACGCGATCGACGGCCCCGGGTACTTCTACGCGCCGACCGTCCTCGCCGGTGTGCCGGACGGGGCGAGGCTGCTCAAGGAGGAGATCTTCGGTCCAGTCGCCCCGATCAAGTCATTCGCGACCGAGGCGGAGGCGATCGCCGCGGCCAACGACACCGAGTTCGGCCTCGTTGCGTATCTGTTCACCAGCGACATCAAGCGCGCCCTCCGCGTCACCGAAGCGCTCGAGACCGGGATGGTGGGCCTGAATCAGGGAATCGTGTCCAACGCGGCGGCCCCGTTCGGAGGAGTCAAGCATTCAGGCTTCGGGCGCGAAGGCGGATACGAGGGCATCGAGGAGTACCTCGCGACCAAGTATGTGGCCGTGAACGTGTAGGCACCGCTGGATCGACTACCGTAGACATCAACATGAGCACCTCCGACTCCGACGCCAAGGCGATCACCCCGGAGGGCCTCCTCGCCCTCGAGGCCGAGCTCGAGGAGCTCGAGGGGCCGACGCGCCGCGCGATGGCCGCGCGCATCCTCGCGGCACGCGAGCTCGGGGATCTCAAGGAGAACGCCGACTATCACATCGCCAAGGAGGACCAGGCGCATCTCGAGACGCGGATCCAGCGCCTCCAGCAGCGCCGGCGCGAGGCGGTCGTCGTCGAGGCCAAGGCGGACGACGCCACCTTCGGGTTCGGCCGCACGGCCGAGGTGCTCGACGAGGAGAGCGGAAGGGTCCACACGTGGACCATCGTCGGCTCGACCGAGGCCAACCTCGCGCAGGGCAAGCTGTCGGCCGAGTCACCCGTGGCCAAGGCCCTGATCGGCCACTCCCCCGGTGAGTCGATCGAGGTCCAGACGCCCGGCGGCCCGCACAAGTTCCGGGTCCAGGCCCTCGTGGCCTGAGGGAGCCCTAAGCTCACCCGCCGCGGGAGAAAACCCCTGCGTCTGCTAGTTTGGATGGTGTGGTCGGCGCCGCCGACCACGAGGCAGCTCGCTTGGGTCCCGCGCAAACCGGCGCGGTTCGGGTCAGCAACAGCCTCCCGAACCGTACCGTCCGCGGCCTTATCTGCGGCTGAATTGGAGTAACCCTTGTCAGTACCGACGTGCGCCGATACCGGCGCATCTTTCGCCGCCCTGGGCGTGTCTCGAGCCGTCACCGACGCGCTCACCGCCCGCGGCATCACCGAACCCTTCCCCGTCCAGCAGCTCGTCATCGGCGACGTCCTCGCCGGCCGTGACGTGCTCGTTCGCTCCCCCACCGGATCGGGCAAGACTCTCGCGTTCGCAGTTCAGATGGTCGATCGCATCGAGGCAAACCACGCTGCGCGCCCCGCCGCGCTCATCCTCGCGCCGACGCGCGAGCTTGTTTCCCAGATCGCCGACGAGATGTACTCGGTGGCCCACGCTCGCGCTCTGCGAGTCGCGACCGTCTACGGCGGTGTCGGGCTGACGCGCCAGGCCAAGGAGGCCGCGCGCGCTCACATCATCGTCGCTACCCCAGGGCGCCTCGAGGACCTGCTTGCCCGCGGCGCCTTCACGCTCGATCGCATCCGCGTCCTCGTCCTCGACGAAGCCGACCGGATGCTCGACATGGGCTTCCTCCCGGCCGTCGAGCGCATCGTCCGCCAGTGCCCGGACACCCGCCAGACGCTGTTCTTCTCCGCCACCCTCGACGGCCCGGCGGGCCGCGCGGCGGCCGCCTTCACGCGGGATCCGGTCAAGCGCGAGCACGCCGACCAGACGACCGACGCCGGTCCCGAGATCGAGCACCGCTTCCGCGAGGTCGAGCACGCCATGCGCCTCGAGGCGCTCGTGCAGGAGCTCCGCGCCGACCGCGATCTCGCCCTCGTCTTCGTGCGCACCAAGCGCGGCGCCGATCGGCTCGTCAAGCGCCTCGGCCACCACGGCGTCGACGCCGTGGCGATGCACGGCAACAAGTCCCAGAGCCAGCGCGAGCGCGCCCTCGCCCGCTTCGAGTCCGGAGACGTGGCGACCCTCGTCGCCACCGACGTGGCCGCGCGCGGGATCGACGTCGATCGCATCTCGCACGTGATCAACTTCGACGCGCCCGACGACCGCGACGCCTACGTGCACCGCGTCGGGCGCACGGGAAGGGCGGGACGCGGCGGAGTCGCCGTCACCTTCCTCTCCGCCGACGAGCGCGGCGACATCACCCGCCTGGCCCGCGATCTCGGGATCGATCACGGGCTGGCAGGCCACGGTAACGCGCGGCACGCCAAGCACGACGGGGGCAGGCCCCCCGAGCGCCCCGCCGGCGCCCGGCAGCAGGCTCGCGCTCGGAACCGGTCCCGGCGGCGCCCCGATTCGCGCCGCGCGCCGGCGCGCTGAGCAGACCCTCGCACCCGTCCCCGCCTGCAAGTTGAATACCTCTCAGACCTGAAGTAGCAGTCGAAGTGTTGAGCACGTGTACCCTGCTGAGGGCGTATGGCCTACGCCGAGGAGAGCCCGGGTCCCAGGAGGCCCATCAACGAGCACGCTCCGGCGCTCGCGCGTGAGTGGCGCGGGCTGACGCGAGCCGCCACGGCGGTCGCGCTGCTGACGAGCCCGGCCTTCTTCCTCGTCCTCTACGACACCGACCACGCCGGCCTCGTCGTCTCGATCATCGTCGCCGTCCTCGCGGTCGTCGTCTTCCGAGGCATCGTCGAGGTGGTGGCGAGGAAGCTGATCCCCTCGCCGAGCCTGTACGGCGCCGACGCGAGCCTGCGCCAGGACGACCTCGTCGCCAGGCGCCGCTACTGGTACTGGCGGACCAAGCTGCGCCACCTCCCGGTCTACGCCGTACTCATCTTCGGCATCCTCGGCGTCTGCCAGCTCCTGTTCGCCTTCACCGGCGTCTCGGGCTCGTTCTTCAACCCCCTCCCCGCCCTCCGCAATCTCTTCCCCGCCCAGGAGCTGCCGCAGCTCGGGCTTGTGTTCGTGCAGCTCCCGCTGCTGTTGTTCATCAACTTCTTCATCTTCTTCGGCCCCTTCCTGTTCATGGCCGTCCGACAGATCCGCAGCTATGAGCCCGGGGACGCGAGCTGGGGTGTGAAGATCGACGACGTGCGCGGGCAGGCTGAGGCCAAGGAGGAGATCACGCGCGTGATCACCCTGTGGCAGTCGGGCGAGGAGTTCGAGAAGGCGGGCGGTAAGCGCGAGCGCGGCCTACTCTTCCTGGGCGCCCCCGGAACGGGCAAGACGATGATCTCGAAGGCGATCGCGACGAACTTCAATTGCCCGTTCGTGACCATCCCCGGTTCCGGCTTTGCCGGCATGTTCATCGGCATGGACGCGATCACGGTCCAGTACATGGCCCGCAAGGCACGCAAGATGGCGAGGAAGTGGGGCGGCCAGTGCATCGTCTTCATCGACGAGATCGACGCCGTCGGGATGCGGCGCCAGGCGCTCCAGGGCGCTGGCGCGACCACCGTGCCGACGTCCGTCAACGACTTAGGCTTCTACGGGGACAACGGCGCGCTCACGCCGACGGGCGACCTCGTCGTCGAGTCGCGGGCGTGGCGTGAGCGCCTCTTCGCGCAGCGAGCGGAGACGACGACGAGCGGGTACCCAGCCCTTGTCCAGCGCGCCGGCGACCAGATCCGCCGCCTCTACCCCGGTTTCGGGATGGGAGGCATGGGCGGCCAGGCCCTGAATCAGCTCCTCGTCGTGATGGACGGCATCGACGAGCCGCCGATGCTGAAGAAGTTCTTCACCAACCGCATCAACACCTTCCTCGACGCCATGTTCGTCGTCCCGTCGAAGGTCGGCAAGGTGAAGCTGCGCCTCGACCCGCCGCCCCCGCGTCCCGAGCAGATCTATTTCATCGGCGCCTGCAACGTCCCCATCGACGTCCTCGACCCGGCCCTGACCCGCCCGGGGCGGATGGGGCGCCACATCTGGTTCCGCACGCCGACGAAGGACGACCGGATCGACATCTTCGATCTCTATCTCGCCAAGGTTGATCATGAGCCCGATCTCGACACCGAGCACCGGCGCGACGAGCTCGCGCGGATCACCAACGGCTACTCGCCCTCAATGATCGAGCAGTGCTGCTCGATGGCGCTGACGCTCGCCCACTCCGAGGGCCGCCGTCGCTTCGGCTGGTACGACATCGTCGAGGCCATGACCACGGTGGAGACGGGCACGGCGCAGAACATCGATTACATCCAGGAGGAGACCCGCGCCGTGGCCATTCACGAGGCCGGACACGCGGTCGCCGGCCACGTCTACCTGGAGAAGGAGGTCCTCTCGACCCGGCTCTCGATCCGCAAGCGCGGCGGCTCGCTCGGCCACTATCAGAGCATGGAGAAGGACGAGCGCTTCTCGCACTTCCGCAGCTACGTGATGGGCCGGCTCATCATGACGCTGGGGGCGATGGCCGCCGAGCAGGTCTTCTACGGCGAGAACTCGCAAGGCGTCACCGGCGACGTCTATTCGGCGACGAGCACCGCGGCCGCGATGGTCGGCCTGTGGGCGATGGGCCCGGAACCCGTCACCATCGATCTCGGCCCCGAGCCCGAAAAGGAGGGCGACCCGGCATTGCGGCGCCTCGAGCGGATCGGCGCCACGATCATGAACCGTGCCAGCAGCAGCGGTATGTTCGGTGAGGATCTCCTCGGCGCTGTCCTCAAAGACCGAGCCAAGCACCGCAGCGCGGCCCTCATCCTCGGTCAGGCCTACGTGTCGGCTTACACCCTCATGGCCGCCAACAAGCCCGCGATCGAGAAGATCGCGGAAACGCTGGCCGAACGCAAGGAGCTGTACGGCGACGAGGTCGTGGATCTCCTCAACAGCGTCGACCTGCGCCGTCCTGAGATCGATCTCAATGACGAACGCACCTGGGCGATCGTGAGCGCATGAGCGAACCGCCCCTCAGCGGAGCGCCGCGACCGGTCTCCGCCGCCACCGACGAGCAGGCCGCCGACCCCGGTCTGCGGGCCGGCGTCCGCGCGTCGCGGCGCCGATCCACGACCGTGCCCGCATCGCCCCACGCGGAGAAGTTCCGCCTCGCGCTCGCCGTTCTCGCCATCATCGGGGTCGGGGCGATCGCGATGGCGATCATCGCGGCCCAGTCCACGCGCCCCACCACGCGACCCTGGTCCGCCTTCAAGCCCCAGTTCACCGGCGTGGCGGGCGCGCGCCAGATCGCCAACTACATCTCGCCCGGATACCGGGTCTCCCCCACCCAGCAGCTCGCCGTCATCAACGTGTCGAGCAACCTCGACGGCTCGACCCTCGTGCTCAAGGAAGGCCCGGGCAACAACGACACCGCCCTCCTGAGCGGCAACACCCTCGTCTACCAGTTCTGTGGCCTGGGGCCGGCGTGCTCGATCCCGGGCAAGCCGTCACCTACCAGGCTCCTGCTCGTCCGCCTCGAGGCCTTCGAGCTCACGCTCTACAGCCTCCATTACCTGAAGAACATCCAGAACGTCGTCACCATTCTCCCGCCCGCGATTCAGCAGGCGCCGACCACCACGAGCGGGACCTCGTCCCTGACGACGACGCCGCCGGCCTCGCTGGGCAAGACGGCGAAGACGATCCTGGCCGTCGAGCTCAGCCGCGATCAGATCAAGTCGCTTCTCACCCAACCGATCACGACGCTGTTCCCGAACCGGCCGCCCGCACTCGGCGGGGTGCTGGGCTCGCAGGCGATCGCCACCATGGACTACATCACCGCCGGCCAGCTCTTCACGCCCACGTCGGAGACGGCCCCGGACGGGAGCCAGTATCTGGTCCTCAACCAGCTCGCGGCGCAGTGATGTCGCTCTCTGCCCGGGGCTCGTAGCCCACGCACTCGGCGACCGGCAGCCTGGGGTAGCGCGGGAACCGGTCGGGCTCTGCGCGCGAGCGGCGGCAGAGCGAGAAGACCGAGCCGCGCGTGTTGGGGACGAGCTGCTGATGCTCGCAGCTGTCGCACAGACCCGCGAGCTGCCCGCTCACCAGACCGCTTCGCACCTAAGGGATCCCTGCATAAGGTGATTCTGCCAGCGCCCCGGCGTCCCACGCTGCTGCCTGGGACACTGGGCGCCATGCCTGAGCGACCGATCTCCTGGATCGGCTGGGGGAATCCGGCTGACGCCATCCAGCTGCCCGAGGGCGCCCGCGAGCTGCTGGAGCAGGCGCTCGGCGTGCAGGGACCCGTCCAGCGGGCGGCGTCCCTCGACGCCGTCCGCCTCGGAGAGCCGAGGCTCGCGCCCGGCGCCCGCGGGCGGCTGACGGCCGCGGTCGGGGCGGCCCACCTCTGCGACGACGCCGAGGCCCGCATCCGCCACACCCGCGGCAAGTCCACCCCGGACCTCCTACGCCTACGCGCCGGCGAGGCCGACGATGCTCCCGACGCCGTGCTGAGACCGGGCTCACATGACGAGGTGGTCGCGGTCCTGCGGATCTGCAGCGATGAGCGCGTCGCGGTCGTCCCCTTCGGCGGGGGGACGTCGGTGGTAGGCGGACTAGCGCCGAGCCGCGCGGGCTTCGACGGCGTCGTCGCCCTCGACCTGGGCCGGCTGGACCGAATGCTCGCGCTCGACGAGGAGTCGCGTACCGCGACGCTCGAGCCGGGCCTGCGCGGCCCCGAGGCGGAAGCGCTCGTGGCCGCGCACGGGTTCACCATCGGCCACCATCCGCAGTCGTTCGAGTACGCGACGATCGGCGGCTTCGCCGCGGTCCGGTCGAGCGGCCAGGCCTCGGCCGGCTACGGGCGCTTCGACGATCTCGTCCTCGCGCTCCGGGTCGCCACGCCCGCGGGGACGCTCGCCCTCGGCCGCGCCCCCAGGTCCGCCGCCGGACCCGATCTGCGCGCGCTCATCCTCGGCTCTGAGGGGGCGTTCGGCGTCATCACCTCGGTCACGGTCGAGCTTCGACGAGCACCGGCGGTGCGCATCTACGACGGTTGGCGTGTGCCGTCGTTCGCCGACGGCCGGAGGGCGTTGCGCCGCCTCGCCCAGGACGGTCCCCTCCCCACGGTGCTCCGGCTCTCCGACGAGGCCGAGACGGCGTTGAACCTGATTCGCCCCGCCGAGCTCGGCGCGGGTACGGCGGGCGGGTGCCTGGCTATCGTCGGCTACGAGGGCACAGCCGAGGGCGTGGAGGCCACCCGCGCCGGTGCGTCGGTGGTCGTCCGCGAGTGCGGCGGCGAGCCCGAGGCCGGAGCGGGCGAGGGCTGGCTCGCGGGTCGCTACCGCGGGCCGTATCTCAGGGACGGGCTCCTCGACGCGGGCGCGCTGGTCGAGACCCTTGAGACGGCGACGTTCTGGTCTGGAATCGAGGCCCTGTACCGCGCCGCATCCGACGCGCTCCGGCGCTCGTTGACCGAGCAGGGAACGCCGCCGCTCGTCCTCTGCCACGTCTCGCACGTGTACCCGGCGGGAGCGTCGCTCTACTTCACCGTCGCCTGCGCCCAGCTCGACGATCCCGTCGCGCAATGGTGGAAGGCAAAGGCGGACGCCTCGGACGCGATCCTCGCCGCCGGCGGCACCATCTCCCACCACCACGGCGTCGGCAGCGACCACCGCAAGTGGTACAAACGGGAGGTCGGCGAGCTCGGCGTCGCGGCGTTGCGCGCGGTCAAGGCGGTCCTCGACCCCGCCGGGATCCTCAATCCAGGGGTGCTCCTCCCCGACCGTCCCGACGAAGCGCCTCTCTTCGATTAGCAACTATACTTTATGAAGTATGCGTACCTTCTGGCGCCTGCTCGGCTTCCTCAGGCCCCACCGCAAGGGGGTGTATTGGTCCTTCGCGCTTGCCTTCGGCGCCATGGGCGCGACCGTGCTGATCCCGTACCTGACCGGCCGCGCGATCAACGCGATCCGCGCCCATCACCACCACACCCTGATCGTGCTCGCGATCGCCATCGGCGCGGCCGCGCTCGTTCGCCTCGTGCTCAGCGTGTTCCGACGCCTCGTTGCGGGCCGCGTGTCGCTGGACGTTGAATATGACCTGAGAAAGATCCTCTACGGGCACCTCCAGCGCCTCGAGCTCGGCTTCTTCGACCATCAGCAGACGGGACAGCTGATGTCGCGCGCCACCGTCGACCTCCAGGCGGTGCGCTTCTTCCTCGGCTACGGACTCGTGTTCATCGGCCAGTCGGTCCTCACGATCCTCCTCGCCGCCGTCGCCATGTTCCTGGTCAAGCCCGGGCTGGCCGCTATCTCCCTCGCTCCCGTCCTCTTTGTCGCGCTCATCGCCGACCGCTACGGGCGGCGCTCACGGCCCGCGCTCCAGGAGGTGCAGCAGCGTCTCGGCGAGCTCACCGCGGACGCCGAGGAGAACGTCTCCGGGGTGCGCGTCGTCAAGGCCTTCGCCCGCGAGGATCGTCAGCGCGAGCGCTTCCAGACGTCCGCGACGCGGGTCTTCGATCAGGCCGTCTACGCCACCCGCCTCGAGGCCCGGTACACGCCGATGATCAGCTTCCTGCCCAACCTCGGGCTCGCGGCCATCCTCCTCGTGGGCGGACGCGAGGTGATCAACGGCTCGCTCAACGTGGGTGATTTCACCGCCTTCTACGCCTACCTCCTGCTCCTGATCACGCCGATGCAGACGCTCGGC
Organism: Solirubrobacteraceae bacterium; assembly: GCA_034665165.1. Classification (GTDB taxonomy): domain Bacteria; phylum Actinomycetota; class Thermoleophilia; order Solirubrobacterales; family Solirubrobacteraceae; genus Palsa-465. The sequence continues at coordinate 11,227 of JAXDGF010000034.1, forward strand.
TATCTGCTCAGCGCCACCCAGCGCGCGACCGCGTCCGGCGCCCGCATCTTCGAGATCCTCGACCGCGCCCCCCGTATCACCACCCCCGACGGGGCCCCCGATCTCCCGCCCGGCGACGGCCGCGTCGAGCTCATCCACGCCGGACTCACGTTCGAGGGGGCGAATCATGCGGCGCTGAGCGACGCGAATCTTGTGGTCGAGCCCGGCACCACCGTCGCGCTCGTGGGGGCGACGGGCTCGGGCAAGACGACCCTCGTCTCTCTCCTCGGTCGCCTCTATGACGCGACGACGGGGTCGGTCAGGATCGACGGTGCCGACGTCACCTCGGTCAAGCTCGAGAGCCTCCGCAGCGCGATCGCCACCGTGAACGACGATCCCTTCCTGTTCTCGGCCAGCGTCCACGACAACATCGCGTACGCGCGAGCCGACGCGCCGCGCGAAGCCGTCGAGGAGGCGGCCCGACGCGCACAGGCCGACGAGTTCATCCGCGAGCTCCCGGCCGGCTACGACACCCCGATCGGCGAGCGCGGGCTCCTCCTCTCGGGCGGCCAGCGCCAGCGCATCGCCATCGCCCGCGCCATCCTCGCCGACCCTCGCATCCTCATCCTCGACGACGCCACCTCCTCGGTCGACGCCTCCACCGAGCAGGAGATCAAGCGGGCGCTGGCCGAGGTCATGGCCGGGAGGACGACGTTCGTGATCAGCCATCGCCTCTCGACGATCGCCATGGCCGACGAGATCGTCCTCCTCGACGGGGGCCGGATCAGCGACGTCGGCACGCACGACGAGCTGCTCGATCGCTCCCCGCTCTACCGGGAGATGGTCGAGAGCGGACAGCCGGACCGCCTGAGCACCCGTGCCGTCGAGGGCTTCTCGAGCCGCGAGGCGGAGGTCGCCGGGCGATGAGGAAGCTGCGCGCTCACAAGCGGGCGGCCTCGTCGACCGCGCCGGCGGTCCTCGACACCCCCGCCACACCAGCGGTCCTCGACACCCCCACCGCCCCGGCCACCACCCGGCGGGGCGAGCTGCTCCGCCGCCTGCGCGCGACCGGTGGGCGCGGACGCAAGCTGCGTGGACTCGCCGTGCTCCTCCGGCCCTACCGCTGGCGCGTGCTGGCCATGTTCATCTCCCTCGTCGTCGCCACCGGCGCCGCGCTCGCCCCCGCCCCGCTGGCCAAGCTCGCCATCGACCAGGGCATCAATCGGCACGATACCGGTGCCCTTGATCTCATTGTGCTCGCCTTCCTGGGCTCCGCGATCGCATACTGGATCGCGACGTATTTCGCGACCTACCTCGTGGGCTGGGTCGGGCAACGGGGACTGCGAGACCTCCGGCTCCAGCTCTTTGACCACCTGCAGTCGCTCTCGGTCGGGTTCTACTCCCGCAATCGGGCGGGGGTGATCATCTCGCGGTTGACCAACGACGTCGAGGCCCTCGATCAGCTCATCTCCGACGGTCTGGCGACCTGGTTCCAGTCAACGCTGATGCTCGTCGGCGTCATCGTCATCCTCCTCGTCCTCGACCCGCACCTCGCCCTGCTGACCTTCATCTCGCTGCCGATCCTGGCGATCGGGGCGTTCGCGTTCAGGATCGCTTCAGCGGACGCGTATCGGCTGACGCGCGAGAAGATCGCAGGCATCACCGGTTACCTCCAGGAGTCACTCTCGGGCATTCGCGTGGTGCGCTCCTTCGGGCAGGAGCCCCGGCACGTCGCCCGCTTCGCCGAGCTCAACGAGGCCAACCGCCGGGCGAACATGACCACGGTCAATCTGAACGCGGCCTACTTCCCGCTCGTCGAGCTCCTGTCCGGGCTCGTGACCGTCGAGATCCTCGTGATCGGCGGCCTCGAGGTGATCAACGGTCATACCTCCACGGGCGTCGTCTTCGCCTTCATCGCCGCGCTCAACAACTTCTTCAACCCGATCCAGCAGCTCTCTCAGCTCTACACCACCTACCAGTCGGGGATGGCCGCGCTCGACAAGATCTTCTCCCTCCTCGACGAGGAGCCAGACGTCACCGACGCAGCGGACGCCATCACCCTCCCCCTCATCCACGGCGAGGTCCGCTTCGATCACGTCTCGCTCAGGTACGGACCCGACGTCGACGACGCCGCCTGGGCCCTGCGCGACGTGGACCTGACCATCGCCCCGGGCCAGACCGTCGCATTGGTAGGCGCCACCGGGGCGGGCAAGTCCTCCCTCATCAAGCTCGCGACCCGCTTCTACGATCCCACCCTCGGCGCCGTCCTCGTCGACGGCCACGATCTGCGCGAGGTCACCGCGCACTCGCTCCGCTCGCAGATGGGCATCGTCCCCCAGGAGGGCTTCCTCTTCAGCGGCACCGTGCGCGACAACATCGCCTTCGGCCGTCCCGACGCCACCGAGGCCGAGATCGTCGCCGCCGCCCGAGCCGTCGGCGCCGACGCCTTCATCTCCGGCCTCGACCACGGCTACGACACCGAGGTGGGCGAGCGCGGCGTCCAGCTCTCCGCCGGCCAGCGCCAGCTCATCGCCTTCGCCCGCGCCCTCGCCGCCGACCCGCGCATCCTCATCCTCGACGAGGCCACGTCGAACGTCGACGTCCAAACCGAAACCGCGATGGAGCAGGCCCTGCGCCGCCTCCTCCACGGCCGCACCGCAATCGTCATCGCCCACCGCCTCTCCACCATCCGCCACGCCGATCTCATCGTCGTCCTCGAGCACGGCCGCATCGTCGAGCAGGGCACCCACGACGAGCTCATCGAGGCGGGCGGCGCGTACTGGCAGCTCTACAGCGATTACTCCGAGCAGGCGGCGGCTTAGGTCGCGGCGAGGGACCCGGGGCGCGCCCATAGGCAAGGGCCTCGGCCGCCCTCGTCACTCGGCGACCACAGCGTTAAGGGTTTGAACTGGGGAACAGGGATTTGAACCCCGGCCTCGACGTCCAGAGCGTCGCGTGCTGCCACTACACCATTCCCCATCGAGCGAGGTTGCCCGACGAGTATAGGTAAGTTCGTCCGGGCGGCATGGGAACATATGTTCGTGCCAACGACGCGGGCAGCCATAGCGGAGCTTCACCGATCGGGGCTTACGATCCCTGCGATTGCTCGTCAGCTGGACCTGGCCCCAACCACCGTCAGTTATCACGTCAACCGCCTCACCTCCGGCCGGGACGCTGCGGAAGAGGTTGAGGACGTCCCGCCAGACGGGGTCGTCTCCGAGGTCCCAACGCGTCGGCAGGTCGCAGCGCTGCTGGCTGCCGGGTGCCGCGCGCAGAGATCGCGCGCCGGCTTGGGGTCTCGAAAGGCACGGTCAGCTACCACGCGCGCCGCCTCGGAGAGGCGATCGACGATCGCTGCGCCCGCCGATATGACTGGGAGGCAGTACAACGCTACTACGACGCAGGTCACAGCGTACGAGAGTGCATGGAGTTGTTTGGCTTCTCGTCGGCGAGCTGGTTTGACGCTGTCAACCGGGGCGCGTTGGTCGCGCGCCCGAGTGCTACACCGATCTCGGAATTGCTCGTCGCGGGCACGTATCGCGCGCGCTACAACATCAAGACTCGACTGGTCAGAGAGGGCCTCAAGAAGAACATGTGCGAGCGTTGTGGGCTGATCGACTGGCAGGGCGAGCCCCTCACGCTCGCCCTACATCACATCAATGGCGAACAGCACGACAACCGCCTCGAGAACCTCATGCTCCTGTGTCCGAACTGTCACAGCCAGACCGACAACTACGCCGGCCGCAACGGACGCGGGCGAGAGCGGCCAGCCTGAGCTACTGTCCCTGTCGTTCACGTCCTTGGCCTCCCCCTCGACCCCCCTCACGCCATCGTCGGCCGGGTCCTGTCGGATCTCGGCGCGATCGCTCGCGCCGCTCGAGAGGCTCCAGCCCAGCTCGACCGGATGCTCGAGTTCGGCGAGGAGATCGCGGCCATCGGGCGGGCGGTGCTCGAGATCGCCGAGCGGCTCGATGAACACGCCGAGGCCATCCTCGTGCTCGGCGAGCGGCTCGACGCGCGGGCTGCGGCGATCCTCGAGCTCGGTACGCGGCTCGACCGTCGCGCGGAGGCGATTCTCGAGCTCGGCGCGCGGTTGGATGGGCGCACGACGGAGCTGATCGACCTCGGAGGTCGCATGCACGAGCTTGGCGATCGCGTCGACGCGCGGGGTGCACAGGTCGCGAGTCAGGCCGGCGCCGTGGCCGACACGGCGACCGAGCTCATCACCGTCCTCCCGACGCTCGAGCGCGCGCTCCAGCTCGCAACGCCGCTCGAAGGCGCCATCGACCGTTTTGGCCGCCTGGTCGACAGGTTGCCCGGGGGCCGGAGGCCGGAGGCCGGGCCGCCCCCGGCGCCCGGGCCGGCGAACCGGCTCGAACCCGGTCCCCCGCCCGCGCCGGCGACCGAGCCCGACCGTCCCGCATCGGTGCGCTGGCCGCGACCGCCAATCGCCTGAGCTCGTTACAACGCGCGGCGGCGACCCGGCGCGCCGCGGCGATCCGGCGCGCGGCGGCGACCCGGCGCGCGGCCGCCCTACCGCGCGTTCCTCGAGAACCCGGCCTTGCAGTTCTTCAGCGCCTGATGAGCATTGAGGGCGCCGAAGATCAGGTGGTGGTGGGTGGCGTCGTGGAAGGCTCGGTAGACGCTGTAGGCGCAGAACGCCTGGCTGACGTAGCGCCTCTGCCTCGGGGTCTTGGCGTAGTGGTTGATGATGTGGTGCGCGACGACGCCGCCGAAGTAGTGGCCGGCCGCGCCGCACCCGGTCGCGGAAATCGGGACGGCAACCAGCACGCACGTGACCGCGATGCGGGCCAAACACCTTCGCAGCGAGTGAGTCACGGGCCGGAATTTTACGCCGCGGCGACGACGTCCCGGCACGGGTGCCAACCGCCTGGGATCCTCTCATCCGTGCGCGAAACCGCCGAGGACCTCGACCGCCTCCAGGCCACCCTGGACGACAGCATCGACCGCGCCGGCGGCTTCCTGCGCAGCTCCTTCGAAATGCCGGCGCACTCGCTGTCCGCGTCTCAGCTGGCGGCCCATCTACAAGCCAGCCTGACCGTCGCCCTGGGCACCGTCACGGCCCGGGCCGAGCCGCGCGTCGCCCCGATCGGCGCGTTCTTTCTTCACGCCTGGTTCTACGTGCCAACGGTGGCTGAATCGGCCCGCGCCCGCCATCTCGCTCGGCGACCGGCGGCCAGCCTTACCTACTTCGAGGGAACGGAGCTCGCCGTCATCGTGCACGGCCAGGCGGCGATCATCGGCGCCGATGATCCCGGCTTCGCCGAGCTCGATGCCGTCCAGGTCGAGGGTGGCGGGCAGAGCGTGAGCGAGTGGCAGGGACACGGCGTGTATCTGCGCCTCGACCCCACGACCATCTATACCTACGCCCGCGAGCCCGGGCGCTACCCGGAACACCAGGACGGATGAGAATCCCGTCTCGCACGATTTCGGGACTCCTGATCCTGGCCCTGGTGGCGCTGGCCGCGGTGGTCGCCGTCGTCTTCGCCACCGACGGCGGCGGAGGCGCCGGGGACACGGCGAGCGCCGGCACGGACCCGAACACGACGACGCTCACGCTCGGCAGCGCGACAGTCGGGCGACCCATCCCGCCGGGCTTCGTCGGTCTCACCACCGAGTACCGCGGCCTCGAGGCGTATGCGGGCGCCAACCCGGCTGCGCTTGACTCTGTCTTCGTCCAGCTCGTACGCAACCTCGCCCCCGGCCAGAGCCCGGTCCTGCGCATCGGCGGCGACAGCACCGACTGGACGTGGTGGCCGGTCCCCCACATGACGCAGCCCCCGGGGGTCAAGTACAGCCTGAACAAAACCTGGCTTCAGGTCGCCGCGGCGCTGGCAAAGACCCTGAACGCCCGCCTGCTCCTCGGCATCAATTTCGAGGCCGACAGCGCCAAGATCGCCGCGGCCGAGGCGCGGGCGCTGATCGGCGGGGTCGGGCGCAACCGCATTCAGGCGCTCGAGGTGGGCAACGAGCCCGAGCTCTACGCCTCCTTCCCTTGGTACAAGCTTCCGAGCGGCCAGCGCGTACGTGGTCGCCCGCGCACGTACGGCTACCGCGACTTCATCGCCGATTTCTCGAACATCTCACGCTCGATCCCGTCCAGCACCACGCTCGCCGGGCCGAGCTTGGGGGCGCCGATCTGGATCCCCCTCATCGGCCAGTTCCTGGCCGGCAATCGCCGCGTCGGGCTCGCGACCCTGCACCGCTACCCACTCAAGCACTGCTCCCCCCGCGCTCGAGTGACGATCCCCGAGATCCTCTCCGACGCATCTTCCATCGGCCTCGCGGCGACCGTGGCCCAGGCGGCGGCGACGGCCCACGCTCGTGGCATCGGGCTGCGCATCGACGAGATGAGCGCGATCTCGTGCGGGGGTGTGGCCGGAGTAAGCCACTCGTTCGCGACGGCCCTGTGGTCGCTCGACGCGCTTTTCGCCATGGCGCGAGTGGGCGTCGACGGCGTCAACATCCAGACGGCGCCCGGATCGTTCAACGAGCTCTTCAGCGTCGGCCAGGCGAACGGCAGGTGGCAGGGCTCGGTGTATCCGGCGTACTACGGCCTGATGATGTTTGCGCAGGCCGCACCCGCGGGATCACGCTTCGTCAAGCTCGCGGGGTCGGCCGGCAACCAGGTGAACGCCTGGGCCACGCGGGGGCCGGACGGGACGGTGCGCGTAGTTCTGATCAACAAGGACCTCACTCAAACCCGCGCGACGGCGATCCGCGCCCCGGCCCTCGCCGGCACCACCACCCTCGAGCGCCTGCAGGCGCCGAGCGCCCGTGCAACCCAAGGAGTGACGCTCGGAGGGCAGAGCTTTGGCTCACAGACGACCACCGGCCAACTGGCAGGCGCTCCCAACCTCACCTTCGTCAAGCCGACAGCGGGACAGTACGTCGTCACGCTTCCGCCCGCGAGCGCGACGCTGCTCACGATCGCGGCGAAATGATGCGCGTTAGTCGCGGCTATGCGCGAGCAACGTGCATCAGTTCGCGGCAAAGTGATCGAAGCGCTCGCCCTTCACACCCCGGCCAGGTCCAACCCCAGGTCCGCCAGGTCCGCGCCGCTGCCGCTCAGCTTGCCCCCGGCCGCGATCAGCCGGCGCGCGTGCATGAGGTCCTCGGAGCGGCCGACGGACAAGGCCGCGGCGACCCGCCCCTCGTGCAGGTACCAGATGCTGAACGCCCCCTCCTCCATCGAGCCGCGGACGATCTCCTCGTCCCAGTCGAAGGCGGGCCCGACGTACTCGTAGGACGCCCAGTCGGACAGGTCGGAGAAGAAGTAGGGCACGACGTCGTAGGGCTTGTTCTGACCCAGGATGTTGAGCGCGGCCGTCCGGCCCTGGGTCAGCGCTACGTCCCAGTGCTCGATGCGGATACGGCGGCCGTCGTGAACAACGCTCTCGTACTCGGCGGCGTCGCCGGCCGCGTAGATCCCGGGCGCCGAGGTGGCCAGCTGGGCGTCGACCTTGATCCCGCCACCCTCGGCCAGCTCGAGACCGGCGCTCCGGGCGAGCATTACGTCGGGGAGCGCGCCCGCGCCGATCACGACCGCGTCGGCGTCCAAGATCCGCCCAGATGCAAGCACGACCCTGGTCACACGTCCGTCGGACCCCTCGAAGCGCTCGAGCTCCTCATCACCGTGGACGATGATCCCGTGCTCGGTCAGGCGCTCCTCGAAGAAGCGCCCGGCCCGCTCCCCGAATCTGCGGCTGAGGACGACGGACTCGAGCATGACGATCGTGCACGAGCACCCGAGCTCGGTGAGCGAGGCGGCGACCTCGGTGCCGATGTAGGAGCCGCCGATGAGCACCACCCGCTTGCCGGCGGCGTCGGCGCGGATGGTGTCGGCGTTGCCGAGCGTGCGCAGGTAGTGGATGCCTTCGAGCTCGGCGCCCGGCACGTTCAGCCGGCGTACGTTCGCGCCGGTGGCGATCAGGGCCTTGTCGAAGCTGACCGATTCCCGGTTGGACAGCTTGACGACACGCTCGGCCGGGTCGAGCTTCATCGCCGAGCAGCGCGTCAGCACCTCGATCTCGTGCTCGGCGTACCACTCGGCCGGCTTGAACAAAGTGTCCTCGCGCGTCACCTGACCCCGCAGGTACTCCTTCGAGCACGGCGGCCGGTCGTAGGGGAGATCGGTTTCCCTTCCCACGATCAGCACCTCGCCCTCGGCGCCGGCTTCGCGCAGCGCGCGAGCGGCGCTAGCGGCGGCGAGGCCGCCGCCGATCAACAGGTGCCGGGCGTGGCGGTCAGGTATTGGAATCCCGCCCACCCGCGCCGTTGGAGGCGAACTGTACGGTGATCGTCTCCTCCAGACCCGGGTCGAGGATGAGCAGGACTTGGTCCCCGGCGTTGATGACGGAGTCTGCCTTGGGCACGAAGCCGGTGCCGCCGCGCAGCACCGAGATGATCAGCGATCCGTCCGGGAGGCGGATGTCGGCGACGCGACGCCCGGCCACGGCGGATCCGACCGCCACCTCGAGCTCGATGATCTCGAGGCGCTCCTCCTCGAGCGCGAGGAGCTGGACGAGCCCGTACTCGGGGACCTCGTGCTCGATCAGCCGCAGGATGAGGTCCGTCGCCGATACCGCGGGCTGGATCCCGAGAAGCTTGAAGTGCTGGAGGTTGCGTGGGTTGTTGACGCGGGCCACGATCCGGGTGAGCTCGTACTTCTCCCTCGCCACCTGGCAGATGATCATGTTGTCCTCGTCGTCGCCGGTCACCGCGATGACGAGATCGGCGCGCTGGATGCCCGCGCGCTCGAGGACCCAGAGCTCGGTCGCGTCTCCGTACTGGACCGCGTGCTCGAGCTCCTCCTCGATGACGCGATAGCGACGGTGGTCGGACTCGATCAGCGACACCTCCTGCCCCTTCGCGATCAGCTCGCGGGCCAGGTTCCAGCCCACCTTGCCCCCGCCGGCGATGATCACGTACACGTTCGGTGCCCCTTTCTCACGGCGAGTAGGCCGCCTGCTCGACCATGTCGATGGCCTGCTGCGTCGGGCAGATGGTGTGCAGTCCGCGCTCGGCGTACCAGGCGGCCCGGCCCGGATCGCGAACGACGACGACTACGCGTGGCACATTGAACCGGCGCTGGGCGATCTGGGCGATGACCAGGTTCGTGTTGTCACCGCGGGTGGAGGCGATGAACACTTCTGCCTCCTCGATCCCGGCCGCGATCAGGGCATCGACCTCGAGCGCGGTCCCAACCGTGAAGCGCCCGCCCGAGTCCTCCCACGTCGTCAGCAGGTCCTTGTCGAGGCGCTCGTGCGAGAGCGGGTCGGTGTCGAGGACCGATACCTCGTGGCCGGCATCGAGCGCTCGCTTGGCCGAAGCCGCTCCGACCCGGCCCGCGCCGACGATGAGAATGAACATTGCTCAGACTCTAAGGCTTAGTCGCGCTCTCGTGCGCCCCGGCGTCGGCACCCCGCTCGTCCTGCGCGGCAGCGCGTCGTGGATCGGGTGGCGCGGTCAGGATGACACGGACGGGCGCCTTCTTGATCACGTACTTGGTGACCTCGCCGAGATAGTTGTCGAGCGGCCCGGCCGACCCGAGCAGAGCGCCACCACGCACGCGCGAGGGCTCCTCGGCCGCCAGCACGATCGCCTCGACGCCGCGCCGCACGGCCTCGGCCACGATCGCCTGCCCCGCCCGCCGCGCTCTCACCATCGCCGTCTGCACGACCACGCCCTCGTACTCCTCACCCACAACCTTGGCCCGCGCCAGCGCCTCCTTGGCCCGCTTGATCTGGGCGTCGGGGAGCCTGACGTCGAGGGGCAGGGCCAGGGGAACCTCGAAGACCCAGATCGCCTCGATCACCGCACCCTCGGGGTCGAGGTCGTCGTGCTCGGGCCCCGCCAGGCGAGCGGCCGTCTGCACGATGTCGTCGTCGAGCTCGTTGCCGAAGATCGGGACCATGATCGAGCCGAGCTCGGGCTCGAGCGCCTCGTGCCGCACCACGCGCTGCGGCATCGAGACGCGGCGCGAGGGCACCGGCGTCCCCTGGCTGCGGCGATACCCGTAGTAGACCCCTAGCCCGGCGAGGAGCCAGCCGATGCCGACGTAGCGGGCGCCGGCGTGGACGGCCACGAGCGAGAGCCAGCCGGCGGCGCCGAGGAGGGCACCGAGGACGGCGGGAAGCGGCACCTTGACGCCGCGGAAGGGAACCGAGAAGGGAATGCGGTAGCCGCGCGGGCGGTCGGGTTCGCGGAAGCGCAGGGCGATCACCGCCAGGTGGGCGATCGTGAACGCGAGTAGCGCCCCGAAGGCGTAGATCCCGACCAGGAGCTCGAGATTGGTCGGCAGCACGAGGGCCGCGGCGGTAACGGAGGTGGCGGCGATGACCACCCACGGCGTGCCCCAGCGCTGATGCAGGCGGCCGACCACGCTCGGGATCTGGCGATTTCTCGAAAGCAGGAAGCCGACGCGCGAGACCCCGAGCATCGACGACCCGGCCGCCGCCATCAGTCCCGCCGCGGCGACGACGGCCACCGTGTACTTGAGCACGTCGGCGAGCCAGCGCGGGTGGTAAGCCTCGACCAGGCCGATGAGGGGCGCGTGCAGGTGCCGCGACCCGAGCTCGGGCAGCCCGTGGTGGACGGGCAGAGCGCCGATGCCGACGATCGCGATGCCGACGTAGACGAGCACGATCACAAACGATCCCGGACCGATCAGGAGCCGCAGCTCCCGGGGGCTGGCCGTCGTCTCGGCAGCCAGGCTGGCGGCCGCCTCGAGGCCGGTGAAGGCGATGACCGCGATCGGGAGCGCGAACGCGAGGCCGGACACGCTCGGCGCCGAGCCCAGGTGGATGGTCTCGGTGAGCCGATGGGGGTCGAACACGACGGCGAGGCCGACGATGATGACGACCGCCTGGACGCTGAGGTCGGCGACGGTGACGAGAATTCGCCGCCGCAGACGGCGAGGCGTCACGCCGAGCAGGTTGTCCGCCGCGACGAACCCGATTACGGCCAGCGCGACCGCGATCTCGAGGCCGCCGCGCCCCAGCGGGGCCCAGAACACGGCCAGGTAGTTCGGCACCGTGAGGGCGGTGACGGCGACCAGGATCGTGTAGTCGAGCACGATCGCCCACGCCGCGATGAAGCTGACGGTGTCGTTCAGGCCGTAGTGCGCGAACACCGAGGCGCCGCCGCGCTCCTGGTGCAGCGAGGCCCCCTCGCCGTAGGTCATGGCCGAGAGGCCGAAGAAGATCCCTGAGACGAGGAGCACGACGGGCGTCAGCCCGGCCGCATGGTGGGCGATCACGCCCAGGGCGAAGTAGACCGAGCTGACCGAGGTCGTGTACACGACCGCGAACAGCGCTCGGGAGCTGATCGACCGTTCGTTCATCGCGACCGCGACGCGAGGTAGAGCCGGCCCGCGCCGGCGGCGATGAAGCCCACCCCGAGGATCAGGCCGATGGCGGTAGGGCCGCCGCCCAGGGTGAGCGTGCGCACCAGGAGGACGACGCCGATGACCACCATGATGAGCGACATCACCCTCGTGGAGGATCGGTAAATGCCCCCGGGCTCACGCATGTGCGGAAGAGATTATGGGGCTCAGCGGTGGGCGCCCGCGTGCGCCGCTCGTGGGGCGGTGTTATGGAGCGGAGGTGGCGTGAGCGCGGCGGCGGCGATCACGAGCGCGAAGGCGGCGAGTCGAACCGCGATGGCGCCCCCTCCGGCGGGCATCGGCTCGCCGAACACGATCGGCCCGGCGGCGATCGTCAACAGGTTCGCCGCGACGCTGGTGAGGGCGATTACCGGCACCGCTTCCCCGAGCTGGAGGCTCCGCGCCGATACGAGCAGCCCGACGAGCGACGCGATCAGGATCACGAACGCGAGCGGATGTATGAGCACGCCGATCCCGAGCGCGTGCAGATGGCTGGACAGCGCCTTGATCGACGTGTCCGAGGCCGCCCACAGCAGTCCGGCGGCCACCCCCAGCGTCGTGCCCCGTTTGCCGAACGCCGTCACGAGCAGGCCGGCGGCGGAGACAACGATCAGGTACTCGGCCAGGACCCCCGGCTGGTAGTGCGAATGCGCTCCGTGGATGTCGCCACCGAGGGTCGCGGCCAGGAAGGCGAGCCCGGTCGCCATGAGCGCGACCCCGAGCCATTCGCGCCGGAGCACGCGCACTCCGAAGAGCCGGTTGGCCACCACCGTGAGCAGCACCAGTCCCCCCGCGATCACGGACTGCACGATCGAGATCGGGGCCAGCGCGAGCGCTCCCACATGGAGCCCCCATGAGCCCAATGCGATCAGGATCCCGAGCGCGTAGAGCGGCGAGCGGAAGAGCTCAGTGGTGCTGTGCAGCGGGCGTCGCAGCTCGACGGCGGGGGCCTGGCGGGCGCCGCGAAACTTGTAGAGGAATCCGGCCACCGATCCGAACGCGGTGCCCAGCGCGAGCAGCAACCCAAGCGCAACCGAAAACGACATACCCCACCGAGCCTAGCGGGCGCTCAGGTCACCCCGGCGCGTCCTCACCATCGGTACCCTGAGCGGCCATGCGGGCCGTGAGATTCGACGAGTACGGCGGGGTCGACGTCCTGGACGTGCGCGAGGTCGAGGATCCCGTCGCCGGCCCCGGGCAGGTGCTGGTCGCGGTCAAGGCAGCGGGCATCAACCCGGGCGAGATCGGAATCCGCGAGGGCCGGTTGCACGACCGCTGGCCCGCGACCTTCCCCTCGGGCGAGGGCAGCGACCTCGCCGGCATCGTGGAGGCGGTGGGTGACGGGGTGAGCGAATTCGCGCCCGGCGATGAGGTGCTGGGCTGGACCGACGAGCGCGCGAGCCACGCCGAGCTCGTGATCGTGCCCGCCGACCATCTCACCAAGAAGCCGCCGCCGGTGCCGTGGGACGTCGCGGGGTCGCTGTTCGTGGCCGGGCTCGCGGGCTACGCGTCGGTCGACGCGGTCGCACCCCAGCCCGGCGAGACCGTCGTGGTCTCCGCCGCCGCGGGCGGCGTGGGCGGGGTCGCCGTCCAACTCGCGCGGCGCACCGGAGCCAAGGTCGTCGGGCTGGCCGGGAGACGCAACCACGAGTGGCTCCGCACCCGCGGCGTCGTACCTGTCACCTACGGCGAGGACCAGGCCAACCGAGTTCGCATGGCGGCCGCCGGCCCAGTTGACGCCATGATCGACACCTTCGGCGGCGGCTACGTCGACCTCGCCCGCGAGCTCAGCATCCGCCCCGAGCGGATCAACACGATCGCCGATTTCGCGGCGGCGCAGCGCCACCCCGGCGTCCACACCCAGGGGACCTCGGCCCTCGCCTCGGCGGCGATCCTCGGCGAGCTGGCCGACCTCGTCGCCGGCGGCGACCTCGAGATCCCGATCGCCGGCACGTTCCCTCTCGACCAGGTGCGCGAAGCGTTCACGGAACTGGGCGAGCGCCACACCCACGGCAAGATCGTGCTCGTGCCCTGAGGGTTCGACGCGAGCCCTAGAGGAGGCCCAGGAGCATGAGCACGGCCGCACCGAGGACGGCGAGGCTCGGCAGCGCGCCCACCGCCGTCGTGCTCACCGTGGCGCCGTCAATCGGCTTGACCGGGGTCAGGAGCGAAGCGGCCATCAACAGACCCGCGGCGCCGAGGCTCCGGGCCAGAGGCACCCCCAGCCACGTGGCCAGGACGAGCAGGACGATGGCGAGGGCCGCCACGGCGGTGGGACCGGCCCAGTGCACCCCGCGCGCATCACCGGGGGTACGGGCGACGGGCAGCGGTGACCATCCCGCTCCCGCGAGAGTCACGACGAGACCGAAGGCAAGCGCGGGCGGCCACGTCTCCTGATGCAGAGCGAGGTGCGAGTGCCTGGCCGCGAGCTGACGGACGCGCATCACGACGGCGATGAGGATGAGCACGCCGACGGCAAAGGCGACGCTCGCGGCCCAGCCGTCGGTAGGGCCCGAGTGAAGGGGCCAGAGCAGGAACGCGGCGGTCGCGATGATGCCGAGCGCTGGGGCCCGGAGGATGCGAAGGCTGGGCGCGTTCTTGTCGAGTGCGCCGATCACGTCGAACCACTTCTGCGCGCCGCCGGGGGTGGCGCGGACGGCGAGTGAGCGGGCCAGACCCAAGGCGATGACCAGGATCGCCGTCAGCCCGGCCGCGGCCACCGAGGCATGGGTCTGGGTGCTGGCGAAGGTCCAGTTGGCGGGCAGCGGCTTTGAGAGGTCGAGATGGGTGTGGTAGGTGACGTTGTCGAAGAGGGGTACCGGTCCGCGCGCGGCGAGCTTGGAGTCGAGCTCCCGTGCGCGCGCGAGGCTCCCCTCCGAGGCGGCGACGTGCAGCGGGCCCATCCGCTCGAGCGCGACTCCGAGGTTGAACCAGCCGGTGGCGTAGTCGCGGTTAGCGCCGACGGAGCGGCGCAGGGCGGCGGCCGCCGCTCCGTCGTTGCCCTGCTCCATGAGGAGCACGCCCAGGTTGTTGGCCACCGGGTACTCGGTCGGGTCGAGCGCGAGCGCGGTCCGGTAGTCCGAGATCGCTT
>JAXDGF010000035.1:0-59006 GCA_034665165.1 Solirubrobacteraceae bacterium
CTCAGCGTCTCCCCTACCCGGTCGAGCGTCGCCTGGGTTGGCTCGTGGCCGTCGGAGCTGAGCAGACCGCGCGCCACCTCGGTGAGCTCGTCAACGGCCTGGCGCTCGCGCCGGCTCGCGTCGCGCAGGGCACCCGGATCGCCGTGTCCGGAGAGCAGCTCGGACTGGGCGCGCTGCAGCTCGTCGCCGGCGTCGAACAGCGAGGCGACGGCCGAGCCCTGGGTGCGCACGAGCTGGTTGACGGTCCAGGCCGCAACCGAGGGCTTGCGCATGACGGCCACCCGCGCCGCTTCGTCCTTGCGGCCCTCGCCGCGCAGAGCCTTGGCGAGCGCGCCGCGCTCAGCGATGAAGCGGTCGAGCGGGAGGCCGTAGAGGTCGCTTGGATCGGAGAGGTCGCTTGGGTCGGAGACCGCCACCCGGTGATCCTATGCCCGACAGGCCAGCCGGCTCAGGTCTGCAAGTCGCGGATGGCCCCGGCCGGCGACGCCGCGTTCACGACGTCTTCTGCAGGACGAGCCGGTAGTGGTCGAGGAGCTCGCGCTCGAAGCAGATCCGGTTGGCGCTCACACCCGAGGTGAAGGCGAGCCGGAAGTCGGCGCTCGTCAGCCACCGAGGGAGGAGCTCGAGCTTGATCAGCGCCTTCCTCAGGCTCCGCGCTCCGATCCGCCTGTTCCACTGCGAGATCGTCTCGATGTAGTCGAGTCGGCCGCTCTCGCTCGCGACCAGGCGGAAATGGGGCGCGGCGCAGCGGACGATCTGCTCCCGCCCCGACGGCAGCCATGAGCCCGGGAACTGGCATCCCAGCAGGGCGAGGATCCACCCGTCCGAGTTGCGGGGCGCGCTCGTGCTGATCTGCTCAAGGGGGACCGCATTGCGCCCGAAGACCATTGTCTGCAGATACAGCCTCCCGGCCTCCGGGAGCACGCCGGCAACTCCGGCGAAGAAGCTGCGGTAGATGTCCTCCTGCCGGCCGGCCGTGTACGCCTGGGGCGAGCAGAAGTGCTCGAAGGCACCGAGGCTCGCCACCGCGTCGAAGGGGCCGAACTGCTCGCGGGTGATGCGCCGCGCGTCGTGGATGTGCACATCGAGGCCGTGGCGACGGCAGGCGGCCGCTTGGGCCGACGACAGCGTCACGCCCACCCCAGCCGCCCCGCGACCGCGGACGTAGTTCAGGAGCCCACCCCAACCGCAGCCGAGGTCGAGGACGCGGGCACCTGGCCCCAGCCCGATCTGCTCGGCCAGGTAGTCGTGCTTGCGCTGCTGCGCCTGTTCCAGAGTGAGCGAGAAATCGCCGTCGTACTTAGCCGCGCTGAAGTCCGCGAGCTCGCCCAGACTGAGACGCACGACCCGGTCGGTGAGCGAGTAGGTGAAGTCGAGATCGTCGCGGTCGGCCATACACGCTTCGGCAAGGCTACTCCGACGGACCAACCGACTATTTTCGCCGCACCGACGGACACCTTCGCGACCGCCGAACTCTGGCCGGGTGACGCCACCCCGACCGCGCCGCCGCTCAAGCCCGGCCGCCCGGGCGTCGATCCCTGTGTTATGAGCGCGCATGACAACACGAGGCCGGCCGGCAACCGGCCGCCGCACCGGGCACCGTAAGTCCTTGTTCCTACAGCGCGCCGGCCAGCGTCCGCCAGACGCCGGCATCGAAGCCCATCCCGATATGGGTGGTATCGACCTCGATCGCATCGGCCGCGGGGTCGAGGCACGCCTCCCACCTGACCACCTCGTCGCTCTTCGAATACAGCGACAGGTAGCGGCACGAGGTCGGGAAGGCGCCGAGGAGCTCGCCACGAGCGCGAGCGCAGCAGCTTCCCATCTGGCATTTCATGCTGAAACAGCCGGGCACGCCGAGCGTTCCGAGCAGAGCGACGGCGCCGATACTCACCCACGCCGCCCGGTGCACCGCGAGCTGGTCGCGGGTCGGCGAACCGAGCGTGACCAGCTTCTCCACGAGCTCGGGGCGACGCACGGCCAGCACTCGGCCGAGCGTGCCGCCCCGGCTCTGGCCGAGCACAACCGCCCGCCGACCCGTCCGCTCGACGACGCTGACCAGGCGAGCTTCGAGCCGCTCGACGAGCGCCTCCATGCAGGCCATGTTCACGACGATGCCGCTTCGATAGGTGCGGAAGTCCCCCCGCCGCAGCCACACGGCCATCCGTGTGAGCGAGCCGTCACCCGCGAGAAAGCCGGGGATGAGGAGAATGGGGCGGCCGTCGCCTCGGGGCGGCTCGGGCCAGCGCCCGGCGTCGGCGGTCGAGAGCCACTCGCTGGCGAGTCTGGCCCTGCCTCCCCGCCTTTCCCGGTCTCCGCCTGTGGGAGCAACGCTCGACGCCGTCACGGCTCGGCACGCTACCGGACCATCACCCCGGAATGCGATACTTCGCCGGCGCGGCCAGGGAGGCCCCGATCTGAGGGCGACAAGGAGGACCTCCCATGACTTCCGCGATCCTGCCGGAGCGGGAAACAGCGGATCCGCTCACCGTCCACGTCCTGTGGCTCACCACGGGGCTCTCGTGCGACGGCGACTCGGTGGCGATGACCGCGGCGACGAACCCGAGCATCGAGGACATCCTCGGCGGCTTCATCCCTGGAATGCCGCACGTCGTCCTCCACAATCAGCTCCTCGCCTACGAGAACGGCGACGCCTACATGCAAGCGTGGCACGACGCCGAGAACGGCAAGCTCGGGCCGGTGATCCTCATCGTCGAGGGCTCGATCGGAAACGAGCAGATCAACGGTGACGGGCATTGGACCGGCTTCGGCGTCGACCCCACGGATGGCCAGCCCATCACCGTCAACGACTGGGTGGACCGACTCGCCCCGATGGCCGATGTCGTCGCCGCCTTTGGCACGTGCGCTACCTACGGCGGCATCCCGGCGATGAAGAACAATCCGACCGGGGCCATGGGCCTCCCGGATTATCTGGGATGGGATTGGCGATCGCGACGCGGAGTCCCGATCGTGTGCCTCCCCGGCTGCCCCGTGCTCCCCGACAATATGACCGAGGTGCTCCTCTATCTGACGCTGTTCGTGGGGGGCATGGCCCCGGCGCCCGAGCTCGATGACCAGCTCCGCCCCAAGTGGCTCTTCGGGCGCACCACGCGCGAAGGGTGCAGCCGCGCCGGCTTCACCGAGCAGGGAAGGTTCGCGACCGAATACGGAAACGACCAGCGGTGCCTGGTCAAGCTCGGATGCAAGGGCCCCGTCGTCAAGTGCAACGTATCCCAGCGGGCCTGGATCAACGGCATCGGCGGATGCCCCAACGTGGGCGGGATCTGCATGGCCTGCACCATGCCCGGCTTCCCCGACAAGTACATGCCGTTCATGGACCCCGATCCCTGGGGAAGCGTCGCCGCCGACTTCCAGCGCTTCACCTACGGGCCCCTGTTTCGCTACTTCCGCAAGCGCAATCTGAACCTGAAGTTCGAACACGAACCGGACTGGCGGACTCCGGGCACCACCCTGAGGAGCGGTTATTCCAAGCGCTGGTAACATCTGCCACAACCGGGCTCGCGAAGCCGGGAGTGGGCACTCGTTCCTTCACCGGCCGTGCAGGGACGATCGGGTGGGCACGGACACCTCCGAATAATGGCGACCATTACCGAAATACTCCGCTGGGTCGTCTACCGGCTCGGCGCCATCTACAAGGGCCTGGCGGTGCGGGCGATGGCCCGAGACCAGCTCCTGGTCGGGTCCGAGCGGAAGTTCCGCGCCCTGCTCGAGTCCGCCCCCGACGCGATTGTGATCGTCAACTCGCACGGCCACATCGCGCTTGCGAACGCGCAGGCCGAGCGCATGTTCGGCTACACCCGCGATGAGCTCATCGGACAGAGCGTCCGCATGCTGATGCCCGAGCGCCACCGCGACCGCCACCGCGAGCACCAGCGAACCTACCTCAAGGACGCGAAGGCTCGCCCCATGGGCAGCGATCTCGAGCTCCACGGACGCCGCAAGGACGGGACCGAGTTCCCGGTCGAGATCAGCCTCAGCCCGCTCGAGACCGACACGGGAACGCTCGTCTCGAGCGCGATCCGCGACATCACCGAGCGCAAGCGCAACGAGGCGCTGCTGCAAGAGCTCGCCGATCGCGACGCCTTGACCGGTCTGCTCAACCGGCGCAAATTCGAGGAACGCCTCGCCCAGGAGGTGGCGCTGATCGACCGCTACGGCGGCGAGGGCGCCATGCTCTTGATCGACATCGACAGCCTCAAGGACGTCAACGACACCCTCGGACACGCCTGCGGCGACGAGATGATCCGCAACGTCGGCGCCGTCATCGCCTCGCGCGTGCGCGCCACCGACCTCGTCGCTCGCGTGGGTGGAGACGAGTTCGCCGTGCTCCTCCCCCATACCACCGAAGCCGCCGCTACGGCCGTGGCCGAGGACCTCCTGGCCACCATCCGCAGCCACGATCTCGTGCTCTCCGGCCACCACCTGCGCCCGAGCGTCAGCATCGGGGTGGCGGCCTTCGAGGCCGGCGCGGTGGCGAGCGACGACGTCATGGTCGCGGCCGACCTCGCGCTCTACGAGGCCAAGGACGCGGGCCGCAACCAGGTGGGCGTGTTCAGCCCTCCCATCTTCGCGACGCCGCAGAGCCGCGAGCGGGTCTCGTGGTCCAAGCGCATCAGGGCAGGCCTCGATGCCGGCCTCCTCGTCCCTTACCGGCAGCCGATCATGGACCTCAGCGACGGTTCGATCTCCAGGTACGAGCTCCTTGTTCGCTTGCTCGACGATCACGGAGAGCCCACGCTCCCTCGCGCCTTCCTCCCCACCGCCGAGCGCACCGGGGCCGTGCGCGACATCGACCGATGCATGATCTCCCACGCGATCGAGCTCATCGCCGCGGCGGAGCAGATCCAGGAAGCCGTCACCTACGAGGTAAACATCTCCGCCCGCTCGCTCAGCGACTCCGACCTGCTGCCGATGATCTCTCGCTCGATCGTCGAGAGCGGCATCGACCCCTCCGCGCTCGTGTTCGAGATCACGGAGACCGCCGCCATCGCCAACATGGAGCAGGTCCGCCGCTTCGCCGGCACGCTCAGGGACCTCGGCTGCAGCTTCGCCTTGGACGACTTCGGCGCCGGCTTCGCGTCCTTCTACTACCTCAAGCACGTCCCCCTCGACTGGCTCAAGATCGACGGCGATTTCGTCCGCGACCTCCCCCGCAACACCACCGATCAGCTCGTCGTCAGGCATATCGCCGAGATGGCCCACAGCCTCAGGTTGCGCACCATCGCCGAGTTCGTCGAGGACGCGGAGACGCTCGAGATGCTCATCGACTTCGGCGTCGACTGCGGACAGGGACACTACGTCGGCGTTCCGAAGCCGATCCCGACGCTGTGGGCACCCCCTCGCGCGGCGTCGGCCGGTCGTTCCTGAGCGCGGGCTCACGCTCCCGCACCCGCTCGCCGACATACCTAGAGATGGACTCCTCGCAGTACGCCTTCGTGCAGGGAATGAAGAGCACGCGCACGACGCTGGCGGCGTGGAACCGCGAGCCCGGGCCGGTGCTCAGGTCCTGGGTCCTTGGGAGCCTCGGCGCGGCCACGGTGCTCCTCCTCGCCGTGTGGCTCGTGGCCGTGATCACGCCCGGCGCCCCGCCCAGCTCACTGCGCAAGCCGCCGTTCTTCGTCGGCGGCCCCCGCGACGTTGCTCACGTCCTCTTCGACAACTCGCTCGTGCTGGCGCTCCACGCCCTGGCGTGCGTCGCGGGGTTTGTGGCCGGGAGTCAGGTGCCGCTTCAGGCCCGCGCGCAACGCGGTCTCACGCGGCTGATCCACGAGCGAGGCGGAGCGATCGCGATCGGCTTCGTCGTGGGCGCGACCGTGTTCTCCCTCACCAATCAGGCCTACGTGCTCGGAACCGGACTGGCCGACGCCGCCGTCGCGCTCCACGCCTCCCCAGGCGTCCTGCTCCTCGGTCTCCTCCCGCACGCCGTGCTGGAGCTCACCGCCCTGTTCCTGCCTCTCGCGGCGTGGATCATCGCTTCCCGTCGCGGCGAGTGGGACAAGCTCCTTGCCGCCACCCTCGTCACCGTGGTGATCGCCGTCCCCGTCCTGGTCGTCACGGCGCTGTGGGAGGTCTACCTGGCTCCGCGCCTGCTCCAGGGCGTAATCGGCTACTAGCCGGCTCGGGCAACGGATCCTAGTCGCGCTGCCCGTGCCTCCTTTCGCGCACGTGGCGGCCGTGCTCGCTCAGGCACCACATCTCCTCACCCGAGGCCGGGTCGGTTCCGGACGGTTCGAGCAGTCCTTCGTTGATCGCGTGAGACCAGGCAGAGACGACGAGGCCGAGCTCGACGTCGAGCTCCCACGCCGTGAGCTCGATGCTCGCACCGCCCGACTCGGCGAAGTGGGCCGAGACGTCGAGGATGTCGGTGACCGAGGCCGCGTCCCTCGCCTCGGCGGCCTCAGAGCCCGCGCGCCCGGCGACCAGCTGCTCCTCGGTCTCGGATGTCATCGTGCTGGCGCGGGCGGTGGTGCCACCGCCGGACGCCTTCGCGACGAGCAGCGCTTCGTCGGCCGCCACGAGCAGGGCCTGCAAAGAGGTGCCCGGACGCCATTGGGCGACGCCGATCGAAGCGTCGACCGGGTCGTGGGGTAGGTTGATCATCGTGCTCGTGATCGTCGAGCGCAGACGGCTTGAGAGCTGCATCGCGGTGACCTCGTCCGTATCGGGGAGCAGGATCACGAACTCGTCCCCCCCATAGCGCCCGAGCGTGTCCTCGCTCCGGATCCCGGCGCGGAGAACGGCGGCGATGCTCGCGAGCACCCTGCTCCCATGGAGGTGGCCGTAGCGATCGTTGACGCGCTTGAACCGATCCAGGTCGACGAAGCTGCAAGAGAGCGGGCGGCTGTGGCGTTCACTGCGGGCGACCTCACGGCGGAGCTCGTGGAGAAACGCCGCTTGGGTCAGGCATCCGGTCAGGCCGTCGATCCGCCCGCCCGAGAGCAGGCCGTCGAGCGCGTCCCCGTCGTGCAGGCACAGCGACGCTACCCGTGCATAAGACTCCGCTACCCACAGCGTTGTCGTCAGGTCATGCGCAGGATCACGCGTGAACCCTGCGCACAGCACCCCGCGCGGACCGCGCAGCGGGGTCACCGGCACTCCGAGCGCCTGGGTGATCTTCTCTCCCGACGCCGGCTCACCCAGGCCCGCGGTCTCGGCGTCGATTGGTTCGACGACCGCGCGCCCGAGTCCCAGCGCACGGTCGAGGAATCCGTCCGCCGGCCGAGAGGTCGGCAGACCGTCCCGCCCCGCCGCTGCGCCCCAGGCAGCGAGCACCCCCACGTTTTTCCCCGCCTCGTCGAGCACCGCAAGCAGCGCCAGCTCGGCACCGACGGCGCGCGCCAGGTCACGAACGATCAGACCCAGCCCTGCGCTGTCATCCGGCTCCAGAGCCTCAATGACCCCGTCGAGGAGCCTCGGCCGAGGACTTTCGTTCCGTGCACCGTCTGGTGCATCCATCGCTTTCAAAACCCCCTTGGCTCGCTCCACCCGAGCTAACCTCACTCCGCCGTGGACGACGCGCAACCGGCCATGCGGATGACCGAAAGTGCCTTTCCGCGCTCAGGTTGCAGCCCACGACACGTTCAGTGTCCGCGCACACGGACCGCCACACGCGCGAGTCTACCCCGCCAGGCCGATTTCAGTCCTAGTTGGACGAATGTGTCTTGTGAATGACGCGGGCGACCACTATGTGCACAGCCCCTTGACTAGTTCTTAGCGACTGCTAAGCTGCCGTGCTAAGTAGTTAGCACTCACTATTCAGGAGGCGTCAGGCGATGAAAAGCAATATCCGGCAGGCATGGACTCTGGCGATCGTCTCGATCGGGCTGTTTATGGTCGTCCTCGACAACCTGGTCGTGAACGTCGCTCTTCCGAGCATCCATCGTGACCTCGGCGCCTCGATTCAGTCGCTCGAATGGACGGTCAACGCGTACGTGCTCGCCTATGCCGTCCTCCTCCTGACCGGGGCGGCTCTCGGGGACCGCTTCGGACGCAAGCGGATGTTCATCACCGGGATCGCGCTATTCACCGCTTCTTCGGCCGCCGCGGCGCTGGCGCCGTCGACCGGCCTGCTCATCGCGGCCCGCGCCGCGCAGGGGATCGGCGCCGCCATCGTGACGCCGCTCACTCTTACCCTGATCGCCGACGCGTTCCCCCCGAACCGGCGTGGCGTTGCCCTCGGGGTATGGTCGGGAATCAGCGGAACGGCCGTCGCTCTGGGCCCGCTCGTCGGCGGAGCGGTCATCCAGGCCGCGTCTTGGCACTGGATCTTCTGGATCAATGTGCCCATCGGGATCGCGCTGGTCCCGCTCGCGGCCACCCGCCTCGCCGAGAGCCACGGGGCCTCACGACAGCTTGACCTGGGCGGTCTCGCCCTGGCCTCGACCGGCCTATTCGGGATCGTCTTCGGCCTCGTGCAATCTCAGTCTCACGGCTGGACCAACCCGACGGTCCTGAGCGCTCTCATCGCCGGCACGGTGCTCATCCTCACCTTCATCGCTTACGAGCTCCGTGCCGAGGAGCCGATGCTCCCGCTCGGCTTCTTCGCCAACCGCACCTTCGCGGTCACCAACGTGGTCTCGCTGGCCATGTACTTCGGCATGTTCGGCTCGATCTTCTTCCTTAGCCAGTATCTCCAGAACGTGCTCGGAAGCACCCCGCTCCAAGCCGGGGTCAAGCTCCTCGTGTGGACCGGCGCGACGATGATCTCCGCCCCGCTCGCGGGCTACTTCTCCGAGCGCTACGGGAGCCGCCTGTTCATGGTCGCCGGGCTCGGTCTTCAGGCCATCGCGCTGGCATGGCTCGCTGCCCTCGCGGGCCTCCATTTGTCCTACGCGAGCATGGTGGCGCCGTTTGCTCTGGCGGGCGCGGGCATGGGGCTTGTGTTCGCGCCCTCGGCCGCCGCCGTGCTCGCCTCGGTACGGACCGACCAGGCCGGTCAGGCGTCGGGCGCCACCAACGCGATCCGCGAGCTCGGCGGCACGCTCGGCATCGCCGTGCTCGCGACGGTGTTCACCTCACACGGAAGCTACGCCTCGCACCAGGCGTTCGTGAACGGGCTCATCCCGGCCATGTGGGTCGGCGTCGCCGTCCTCGGGCTCGGGGCACTCATCGCCGCCGTGCTCCCCTTCGATACCCGTGCCCTGGCCGCGCAGGCCGCCGCCGACGAAGCGACCGAGGCGACCGAGGCGACCGAAGCGACCGAGAGGGTTACCGCGGTGGGCCTCGCCGCCTGATCGGTCCCTACGATCCAATCTCAATGGCCACCGCCTCGAAATCCGCACACACCACCCCGCGCCAGCGTGTGCCCGCCGCCGAGCGGCGGGCCGCGCTGATCGAAGCCGCCGTGCACGAGTTCGCGCACGGCGGACTCCACGGGACGCCGGTCGACCGCATCGCGCGCCGCGTCGGCGTCGCCCAGCCCTACGTGTTCAGTCTCTTCCCCAGTAAGCGCGATCTCTTCCTGGCCGCGGTGGAGCGGGGCTTCGAGCTCACGGCCGAGACCTTCACCCGCGCGGCGGCCGAGTTCGATCCCGAGACCGCCCCGCCCGACGTGGACGTCCTCCTCGTCATGGGTCTCGCCTACGTCGAGCTCCTCTCTACCCACCGCGACTACCTCATGCTCCAGCATCAGGCGTACGCCGCCTGCGACGACGACGTCATCCGCGATCGCGTGCGCGCGTGCTACGCGCGACTCATCACCCACGTCGAGGACCTCTCGGGCGCGGAGTCCGAACGGATCGATGCGTTCTTCCGCTACGGCATGTGGCTGAACGTCGCCGCCGCGATGGGGGTCGAGGACCTCTCCGCCGGCTGCGAGTGGATCTTGGCCGAGCGCGATCGCCGACAGGCCACGTTTCCTGACTGTTAACCCGGGCGGCGTACCCTTAGAGCATGTTCAACTTCCGACACAAGACCACTATGGTCGACCCCGCAGACGCCCTGCCGGGTCGAGACACGGCCATGCGGGTCCCTGCCCGTCACGCCGTATTGGACACCCCCCTCGAGCCGCCGTTCCCCGAGGGGTTCGAGCAGGCGATCTTCGGCATGGGCTGCTTCTGGGGAGCCGAGCGCGTGTTCTGGCAGGCACCGGGCGTGTACACGACCGCGGTCGGCTACGCCGGCGGGTCCACCCCCAACCCCTCCTACGAAGAGGTCTGCTCCGGCCGCACCGGCCACACCGAGGCGGTGCTGGTCGTGTTCGACCCACAGGCGACCAGCTACGGCGAGCTCCTACGCCTGTTCTGGGAGAACCACGATCCGACCCAAGGCATGCGCCAGGGCAACGACGTCGGCACCCAGTACCGCTCCGGCATCCTGTACACCAGTGAGGCGCAGAAGGCAGCGGCCGAGGCGTCCCGAGCGGCATACGCCGAGCGCCTACGCGCCGCCGCTCACGGCGACATCACGACCGAGATCGAGGCCGCCGGACCGTTCTACTACGCCGAGGATTACCACCAGCAGTACCTGGACAAGAACCCCATGGGCTACTGCGGCCTCGGCGGTACCGGCGTGAGCTGTCCGGTCGGGCTGGCGACCACGGGTGCGGCGACCGCCGGCGCGGCGAGCGCAGGTGCGGAGACGGCGCGCTAACCCCCCGCCACCGCCGGCAGGATCGTGACCTCGTCGCCGTCGGAGACGGGCGTGTCGAGGCCGTCGAGGAAGCGGATGTCATCGCCGCCGACGTAGACGTTGACGAAGCGCCGCAGCCCGCCGTCCTCGGCGATGCGGCTGCGGAGCTCCCCGAAGCGAGAGTAAAGGGCGTCGAGCACCTCCCCCACCGTCGCACCCTCGACGCTCGCCGACGTCTCGCCGTCGGTGGCGGCTCGGAGCTGGGTGGGGATCTTCACCGTGACGGGCATCAGGCTGCCACCGTGTACGCCTCGTTGGCCGCGTCGAAGGCGGCGACGGTCGGCTCGATGTCCATCGTCCGGAATGTGCCGCGCACGCAGTCGAGCGTCTTCAGTCCCTCGCCCGTGATGTAGGCGACGACGCTCTCGCTGGGATCGATGTCGCCGCGCTCGGCGAGCTTCGCGAGCACGGCGACGGTCACGCCGCCCGCCGTCTCGGTGAAGATGCCGGTCGTCTCGGCCAGGAGCTTGATCCCGGCGCGGATCTCGTCGTCGCTCACCGAGTCGATCGAGCCCGCGGTCCGGCGGGCGAGGTCGAGCGCGTAGGGGCCGTCGGCCGGATTCCCGATCGCGAGCGACTTGGCGATCGTGTCGGGCTTCACCGGTCGGCAGACGTCGTGGCCGGCTTCGAACGCGGTCGCCACCGGCGAGCAACCCGCCGCCTGCGCCCCGTTCATGATCGGCACCTTGCCCGACACCAGGCCGGCCTCGATCCATTCCTCGAAACCGCGCGCGAGCTTGGTAAAGAGCGACCCCGACGCGATCGGACAGACCACGCGATCGGGGAGCGCCCAGCCGAGCTGCTCGACGGTCTCGAAGGCCAGGGTCTTGGAGCCCTCGGCGTAATAGGGCCGCATGTTGATGTTGACGAACGCCCACTCGTGCTCTCCCGAGAGCTCGGTGCAGAGCCGGTTGACGTCGTCGTAGTTGCCCGCCACCGAGACCAGGTGGGTGCCGTACACGCCCGTCGCGAGGACCTTCTGCTCCTCGAGATTGGACGGGATGAACACGTAGGACTCGAGCCCGGCAGCGGCGGCGTGGGCCGCCACCGCGTTGGCGAGATTGCCCGTCGACGCGCACGCGATCGTCTCGTACCCAAGCTCCCGAGCACGGGCCAACGCGACGGCTACCACCCGGTCCTTGAACGAGTGGGTCGGGTTGGCGGCGTCGTTCTTGATCCACACGTCACGCAGCCCGAGGCGCTCGGCCAGGCGATCGGCCCGCAGGAGCGGCGTCCACCCCGCCGGCAGCGTCCCCCGGGGAGGAGCGGCCAGGGGCAGGAAGTCGGCGTAGCGCCAGATCGAATGCGGTCCGGCCTGGATCCGGCGACGGACCGCCGCCGGGTCGGTCTCGGAGCGCGGCGCGTAGAGAACCTCGAGCGGGCCGAAGCATTGCTCGCAGACGTAGCGAGCGTCGAGGGGATACGGGGTCTTACATTCCTTGCAGCGAAGAGACTCGGGCGGCATATATAAAAAACCTCCGCCGGGGTCTGTGGTCGGAGGTCACTGAGAAACCGCCTATTCCACATCTCCCAGGCCTTGTTGTTGGAGCCTGATGGAATTGGCACCGTTCCCGTGTGGGGCGGTTGCCGGGGTCTCGTAGGGCCATATCCCTCCACCCCTCTGGATGCGTACTGCTATGTGGTCGGAAGTATAGCCAGGGCCCTGGACGGTCGGCAACTTTCGGGCGCCGTGGCGTGGCGCGGGGCGGCCGCCCGCGTCTGCGCCGGCGCGTGCGCGCGTTTCGCGTGCGCGCGTTTCGCATTCCCCGCGCGCGTAACGAGTCGAGGGCGCCGGTGTTAGCACGGCTGGGCATGCCGATCGCGCCAACCGACCCGCTCGAGCAACTCGAGCGTTCCCTCGACGCCGTGCGCCCGCCGAGCAAGCGGATGCTGATGATCGTCAATCCGTATGCGACGACGGTTTCCGACCGGCTGAAGAACCTGGTTGTGTACGCGCTGCGGGGCCGCTACGAAGTCGACGCCGTCGACACCGAGGCGCGTGACCACGCCACCGAGCTCTGCCAGGAGGCGGCGCAGGAGGGCTACGACGTCGTCGTCGCCTTCGGCGGTGACGGAACCGTCAACGAGGCCGCCAACGGCCTGGCCGGCTCGGACACCCCGCTCACCTGCCTGCCCGGCGGCCGCGCCAACGTGTATTGCCGCATGCTCGGCATCCCCACCGAGGTCGTCGACGCCACCGAGCATCTCCTTCGTCTCGCCGACGACTGGCACCCTCGACGCGTCGATCTCGCCCGCGTCAACGACCGCCACTTCCTGTTCTCGGCCGGGCTCGGCCTCGACGCCAGCGTCGTCGAGCGCGTCGACGCCCACCCCCGTCTCAAGGCCCGCTACGGCGAGTACTACTACGCGGCCATCGGGATCCGCACCTTCACCCGTCGGTACGTCTTCCGGCCGCCCCGGCTCGAGGCCATCCTCGGCGACGAGACGGTTACCGGCGTGACCGCGCTCGTCCAGAACGGGACGCCCTATACCTACTTCGGCGACCGACCCGTGAACATGGGTGAAGGGGCCGATCTGACGAGCGGCGATCTCGCCGGCATCGTGCTCGAGCGGGCGAGCGCGATCGACATGCCGACGGTGATCTGGCGTTCCCTGTCCGAGCGCGTGCGGATGGCCCGCCACCGCCGCGTGCACTCCTTCACCGGCCTGCCCGGCCTGCGCGTGCGCTCGCTCGACGAGCGCCTCCTTCCCCTCCAGGTCGACGGCGGCTACATCGGCCAGGTCTCCGAGGCGACATTCGGGGTGACCCCGGGCGGAATCGCCGTCATCGCGTAGAAGCGCGAGGGCTTGGGCGACCAGGCCGGAGGGCGTGCGGGAGTCGCTCGCTCTGGAGTCGTTCGCGCCGGCGAGCGCAACACACCCCCCGCCGGCGCGGCCCCGGCCGGACCGATTGACACGAGCTCGCGGGCATTTCGGGCCTCTCAAGAGTTTGCGACAGCGTCTCTCGGAGGAAAATTCCCTCGGGACCGAACCCTGGGCGGGAGACGTGACTGTGGGTTGCGTTAGCCGCCCAAGGTCCCGACCCGCGAGTCGCGCAGGCGCCGCGGCGCGCGCGGCCGAGCGGCAAGCTGAACGCGGGCTCGGTCTCCGCCTGTGGCAGGTCACAATGCCGTGATGGACATCGACGCTGATGATCTGAGGACCTGTCTGGAGGTGCTCGCTCGCGTGGACGAGCTTCCGGTCGAGCATCCCGACGCGATCGCGGTGCGACACGCGACTGCTCGGATCTTCAAGTCGGTCAAGGAACGCCGCCGTGCCGAGCGCCGCGCTGCCGTTTCCGCCGAGGACCGCGCGGTGCTCGCGAGTACCGCCACGGCGGCGCCGGGACGTGTCGACGACGAGACGAGCGGCTTAGAGCTCGTCTCCACCGTTCCGGGCGGGAGCGCCGGGACTCTGATCCGGGCACGACCTTGCTACCAGTGCAAGCTCAGATACACCCAGGTCGACGCGTTCTATCACCAGCTGTGCCCGTCTTGCGCATCCGTCAACCGAGAGCGCCGCGAAGCGCGCACGGACTTGACCGGACGCCGCGCGCTCCTGACCGGTGGGCGGGCCAAGATCGGCATGTACATCGCCTTGCGGCTGCTGCGCGACGGCGCCTCAACGACGATCACGACGCGTTTCCCATGGGACGCGGCACGTCGGTTTTCATCGATGCCTGACAGCGGCGACTGGCTTGACCGGTTGGACATCGTCGGCGTTGACTTACGCCAGCCGGGCCAGGTCGTTGCCCTCGCGGACGCGGTCGCTTCCGATGGACCGCTCGACATCTTGATCAATAACGCGGCCCAAACCGTTCGTCGCTCACCGGATGCGTACGCGTTGCTAGTCGCCGGCGAGACTGAGGCGCTTGTAAACGGCCCTCCCGTCCGCGAGCTCGGTGCGGCGCACGACCTCCATACGGGCACGACGCTCGCCCTGACCGCGCGCAGCGCCGCGATCGACGCCGGTGGGCTCATCCCCGATGAGGTCGACCACAACAGTTGGACGCAAAGGCTCGAGGACATCGATCCCGTCGAAATGCTCGAGGTCCAACTGTGCAACACCACCGCCCCGTTCATCCTCATCAGTCGGCTGCGAGCATCGCTCGCAGCGTCTACGGCGCGCCGGACCTACGTAGTCAACGTCTCAGCGATGGAAGGTAGCTTCGGGCGTGGTTACAAGGGGCCAGGCCATCCTCACACCAACATGGCCAAGGCCGCGTTGAACATGCTCACCCGGACGAGCGCGCGGGAGATGCTCGACACCGACGGCATCCTGATGACGAGCGTCGACACAGGCTGGATCACCGACGAGCGACCGCACACCACCAGGGTGAGATT
The DNA here is from genome assembly GCA_034665165.1 of Solirubrobacteraceae bacterium. Classification (GTDB taxonomy): domain Bacteria; phylum Actinomycetota; class Thermoleophilia; order Solirubrobacterales; family Solirubrobacteraceae; genus Palsa-465. Next base: position 14,994 of record JAXDGF010000035.1, read on the forward strand.
GGCGCACGAGGGGTTCCATGCCCCGCTTGACCTCGCAGACGGCGCTGCCCGCGTTTACGACCCGATCGTGCGAGGTGAAGCCGGCGAGGACCTGCACGGCGTATTTCTCAAGGACTACGCCCCCACGAGCTGGTAGGGCCTCGCGCCCTGGGGGGTGAACCCACCCCCCCTCGCGGCTCTGGGAGACATGAGCGAGCAAACGCCCAATTCGGCGCCGCGGCCGCGGCCGCGACCACGCGCCGGCGTTCGGAGCACGCGGGTGACCGAACGCGACCACGAGATCCTCGCGTTCGCCGCCGAGCACCGGATCGTCCTCCCGGCCCACGTTCAGACCCTCCTCGACGTAAGTGCGAGCGTCGCCTACGGCCGACTGCGGGCTCTCAGCGACGCAGGCTTCCTGAAGGCCGAGCGCGTCCTCCACCGCCAGCCGACCTGGCACTGGATCACGCGCCCCGGGTTGGCGATCATCGGCAGCGACCTCCCGCCCCCGCGGGTGGACCTTCGGTGCTACCAGCACGACATCGGCATGGCTTGGACCTGGCTGGCGGCCTCGCGCGGGGCCTTCGGTCGCGCCGAGCGAATCATCTCCGAGCGCGAGATGCGCTCGCACGACGCCACCCGCGCCAGCGCCGGCGCCGGCGCCGGCGGCCGGTCGATGTCGCTCGGCGATGACGGACGCCCGTTCGGGGTGCGCCTCAGCGGCGTCGGCCCGCGCGGTCGGATCGGGCTCCACTACCCGGATCTCCTCCTCGTCGGCCGGGGCGGCGAGCGCGTAGCCATCGAGCTCGAGCTCACGTCCAAGGGCCCGCGGCGGCTCGAGTCGATCCTGGCTGCGTACGGTGCCGACCCCCGCATCCGAGCGGTCCTCTACCTCGCTGAGAAGCCCGGGATCCGTCGCGACGTCGAGGCCACGGCGGCCCGCCTCGGGATCTCGGAGCTCGTCCACGTCCAGCGCGTCGCCTGGCCCTCGGCGCCGCAGCCGGCCAATGCGCCCGAGCGGGCTCGCGGCCCGGCGACGCGAACCGCGCGCGCAGGCGACACGGCGCGCGCTCGGCAGCCGCGCGCCCACGACACGGCGCTCGCCAGATGAGCCCGCGCCCGCACCACGGACGCTGGCCGCCGTTGGTGGTCCTCGCGGCCTTCGTGCTCCTCCTCGTCGCCCCGACGGTGCTCGCCGTCGCGGGCTTCGGCGCAGCGACGCTGGGAACCGTGCTCCTCCGCCTCGCCCGCGGTCGCGCCGCGCGTGCCGTGTCGGCCTCGGATGCGACCGCGGCCCGCGACCGGGGTGGAGCAACCCTGCTCGGGAGAGCCGAGGACGGGCGGCCGTTCCATCTCACCGATCACCAGCTCTCCGCCCACACGCTGATCCTCGGCGCCTCCGGGGCGGGCAAGACGACGACGCTGTTGAACCTCCTCACCGATCATGTCGACCGCGGGCGCGGCGCCGTCGTCATCGACATGAAGGGTTCGCGGGAGTTCGCGCGCACGCTGGAGCAGGCGGCGGACCGCGCCGGGCGCCCGTTTCGTCTCTGGACCCTCGATGGGCCCGGCCACTGGAATCCGCTCGCGCACGGCAACCCCTCAGAGCTGAAGGACAGGCTGATCTCCGCCGAGCGCTGGACGGAGCCGCACTACCAGCGCGCCGCTGAACGCTACGTGCAGAACGCCCTCAGGGTCTGGGAGCAGGCCCAGCCCGGGCGCGCTCCGACGCTGGCCGATGTCGTCGGACTGCTGGACGAGCACCGCCTGTCGATCATGCTCCGAGACGTTCCCAGGGAGCTCGCGACCGAGGTCGCCGGCTATCTGGCCGGCCTCGTCCCCGATCAGCTGAGCGCGGTGCGCGGGCTCCAGACCCGGATCGCGATCCTGGCCGAGTCCCAGTCGGGGCCATACCTCGCGCCGGGCGAATCCGGCATCATCGACCTCCCGAAGGCGATGCGCGAGCGCGAGGTCGTGCTTTTCAGCCTCAACTCGAGCCGCTACGGCCAGCTCGCCGCTCAGGTCGGCGCGCTCGTCGCCCAGAACCTCAACGCCGCGATGGGCACGCGTTTCGAGGAGGGAGCCACCGAGCCCGTCATGATCGGCATCGACGAGCTCTCAGCGCTGGGCGCCCACCACGTACTCAGCCTCGTCGCCCAGGGCCGTGAAGCCCTCTTCCCCGTCGTCGCGGCCACACAGGAGCTCGCGGATATCAGCCGGGTCGCCCGGGGGCTCGCCGAACAGCTCCTCGGCATCCCCGGAACCAAGATCGCCCATCGCCAGGACCTGCCCGACTCGACGAGGATGATCGCGGAGATCGCGGGCACCGAGCCCGTGTGGGAACAGACCTACCACACCGACCGACGCGCGCTGCTCCCCGACCGAGAGACCGGACGTGGCACCCGGCGCGAGGTGCAGCGCTACCGCGTCGACCCCGACACGATCAAGACGCTGGCACCCGGAGAGGCGGTCGTGATCACCAAGATCCCCAGGGCCTCCGTGCAGAAGGTGACAGTCCGCCCCCCGCGCGGCAAGGATCCCCCCGAGCGCGGCTGACCACCCCGCCCCCGGCCCGCTCCCGGCCGGACCGCGCCCGGCCCACGACACGATCGCCCCGCGCTAACTCCCGCCCAGCCCGGCCGCGCGACCCCGGGCCACCACCTGCGTCGCCTGCTTGCGCATCGCCTCGTCGATCATCTGGCCGTCGAGCAGGACCGCGCCGCGACCGTCGGCCCGCTCGGCCCGCTCGAGCTCGTCGAGGACAGCGGAGGCCTGGTCGAACTCGGCCGTGGTGGGCGAGAAGACCTCGTTCACGGGCGCGATCTGGGACGGATGGAGGGCCCATTTCCCGTCGTAGCCGAGGCTCCGGGCTCGCTCTGCTCGCAGCTGCAGGCCGTCGATGTCGGCGATCTCGAAGTACGGCCCGTCGATGGCCTGCGCGCCCGCGTCGCGCGCCGCAACCAGCACCGTCTGCAGCACCCAGTGCCACCCGTCCGCGGGCTCTTCGCCCGCTTCCCGGATCGGGTGACCGAGCGATGCGGCGAGGTCGGCATACCCGACGATGAGGGCCTCCACCCGCTCGCTCGCGCGGGCGCTCTCATGAATCCCGGTCAGGCCCGCGGCGGTCTCGATCAGGAGCTCGAGCCCGACCGGTTCCGCGCGCCCGCACTCCTCCTCGACCATGCCCGCGAGCCGGGCGACGAACTCGACGTCGGCGCGTGCCTCGACCTTGGGAATGACGAGTGCCGCGAGCCGCTCACCTGCGCTCTCGATCAGCTCCACCACGTCGCGGTGGCACCATCGGCTCGTGGTGGCGTTGATCCGCACCGCCACCGTGGGCGCGCGCCAGTCGCCCGCGCGGAGCGCCGCGCACACCTGCTCGCGCGCGTGTGACTTGGCGTCCGCGGGGACCGAGTCCTCGAGGTCGATGATGATCTCGTCGGCCTCGAGGGTGCGGGCCTTTTCGAGCATCTTCTCGGACACGCCGGGCACGGAGAGGCAGGAGCGCCGAGCACGCATTCGCCTGATCATATAGAGCCAACATGCAGCGACAACCGGACTGCAAGGGATTCGGCTAATCTGCCGCAGGCGGCTCGCCCAGCCGCCCGCAGCCAATCGCGAACAGGGAGATCCATGCTGCAAGCGCCGGAGCGAATTCGGGTCGGGGGCCCCTACTTCGAGGATTTCGTGCCGGGGCAGGTGTTCGACGACGCACCGGCACTGACGCTCACGCCCGGTCACGGCGCCCTGCACCAGGCGCTCACCGGCGACCGCATGCGCCTCGCCCTGGACGGCGAGCTGAGCCGATCGGTCACCGGTCGCGAAGGACAGCTCGCGCATCCCAACCTGGTGTGCGACGTCGCCATCGGCCAGTCGACGGGACCGACCCAGCGCGTGCTCGGCAACCTTTTCTACCGCGGCCTCGTGCTCCTGCGTCCCGTGTTCCTCGGCGACACCTTGCGTACGACGACCCAGGTCGTCGGCCTGCGGCAGAACCGGGCGCGCGAGGGCCGGCCTGGATCTGGCCTCGTCGTGCTGCGGATCAAGACGGTCAACCAGCACGGCGAACCGGTGCTCGACTTCTGGCGCTGCCCCATGATCCCCATGCGCTCCTCGGAGGCGCAGACGGGCCACGCCGACAGCTTCGACAACATTCCCCAGGACCTCGACATGAGTGAGGTCCGCGCCGCCGTCCCCGGAGACTGGCACCTCGACCGAGTCCGCGAGCAGTTCGCGGGCGACCACTTCGCCGACCTCGTGGAGGGAACCGTGTGGGAGGTGGAGGGCCGCGATACGGTCACGGCAGCACCGGAGCTCGTGCGCCTCACCCTCAACCTCGCTTACGCCCACTCCGACGCCGGTGCCAGCGCCCGCGGCCGCCGGCTCGTGTACGGCGGGCACACCATCTCCCTCGCCGCCGCCCACGCCACCCGCGCCCTGCCCAACCTGGCCACGATCATCGCCTGGCACGGGTGCGACCACCTCGCCCCCGTGTTCGAAGGCGACATCCTCGGCACCGAGCTGACGCTCGAGGGCACGCATCCCCTCACCGACGGCGGGCTCCTCGACCTGCACGCGATCGTCTTCGCCGACCGCGCCGACGGTAGCGCCGAGCACGAGCCCGTCCTCGACTGGCGCTTTGTGGGGCTGATGGCATGACCGGCATCCTCGAAGGCATGCGCGTGATCGAGGGCTCGGCCTTCGTCGCCGCCCCCCTCGGCGGGATGACGCTCGCCCAGCTCGGCGCCGACGTGATCCGCTTCGATCCGATCGGCGGCGGGCTCGACTACAGCCGGTGGCCGATCACCGACGAGGGCAAGAGCCTGTTCTGGGCCGGGCTGAACAAGGGCAAGCGCTCGATCCAGATCGATCTCGGCACCGGGCGCGGGCGCGAGCTCATCGCCGAGCTCGTCACCGCCCCCGGTCCCGACGCGGGGCTCTTCCTCACCAACTTCCCGCTCCGGGGCTGGCTCGACTACAGCTCCCTCGCCGCCCGGCGCCCCGACCTCATCACCGTGAACATCACCGGTAACCACGACGGCTCCTCCGCCGTGGACTACACCGTCAATCCCGCCACCGGCTTCCCGTGGGCGACCGGTCCCCGCCACGTCGCCGTGCCCTTCAACCACCTGCTGCCGGCGTGGGACGCGATCACGGGCACCCTCGCCGCCACCGGGCTCCTGGCCGCCGAGCGCCACCGCCGGCTCACCGGGACCGGGCAGGTGGTGAAGGTCGCGCTCTCGGACGTCGCCCTCGCCATGGTCGGCAACCTCGGCAAGATCGCCGAGGCGCAGATCAACCAGCGCGAGCGCCCCAAGGACGGAAACTACCTGTACGGCGCTTTCGGCCGCGACTTCACGACCAAGGAGGGGCGGCGGATCATGGTTGTGGCTCTGACCCTGCGCCAGTGGCAGAACCTGGTCAAGGCGACGGGACTGGCGGAAGCGTTCACCAACTGCGAGAAGATGCTCGGCGTCGACCTGACCAAGGAGGGCGACCGCTTCGAGGCGCGCGAGGTGATCGGGGCGATCCTCAAGCCGTGGACGATCGCGCGCACGCTCGAGGAGATCCGCACCATCTTCGACGCCCACGACGTGTCCTGGGGCCCGTACTGGACGTTCATGGAGCTCGTCGAGAACGACGAGCGCTGCTCGCCCGCCAACCCCATGTTCGAGGAGGTCGAGCAGCCCGGCATCGGCACTTACCTGATGCCCGGCAGCCCGCTGAACTTCGCGACCAACGAGCGTCTTCCGCCACGCCGCGCGCCCCTGCTGGGTGAGCACACCGACGAAGTCCTGGCCGACGTCCTCGGCCTCACCGGTGCCGAGATCGGCCGTCTCTACGACGACGGCATCGTCGGCGGTCCGGTGTCGGTGAGCTGACGGCGCGAAGGCGCTACGGCGTCGCGCCCATCGAGTGCGTCGCGCCCATCGAGTGCATGACACCCTGACCGCCGCTCGGGACCACGAGTCCCGGGACATCATGCGGTGCTGCGATCAGCGCAACCGCGAGCAGGATGAGCACGGTCGAGGTGCCCCAGGTCGCCGCCCGGCGCCACGGGACCGTCTTCTCGAGCGCGATGAGCCCGGCGACGAGCGCCATCCAGGTGACGCTCATGACCCCGAGGGCGAAGAGCCCGGCCATCAGCGCCCAGCAGCAGCCCAGGCACCATGCGGCGTGCTTCGACCCCATCTCGAGGGCGCCGCGATTCCCATCGCGCCAGGCTCCCAGTAGGAAGCCGAGCGGGCTCCGACATTTTCCGAGGCACCTGTCCTTCAGCGGCGTGAGCTCATAGATGGCCGCCACGACCAGGACGCCGCCGGCGAACCAGCGCCCGCCTGCGTGCCAGGCGAGATCACCGCCGAAGACGGTTCTGCCGAGCCGGAACAAAGCGTAGGCGACGAGTCCCGCCGCACCCCACACCAAGAGATAGGCGGCAGCGAAGACGAGCGGGCGGCTCCAGCCGCGCGCCCGCGTCATCCGGGCATAGAGGGCCGTCGTCGGCGCCAAGGAGGGGAACATCATCGCCGCCATCATCACCACCCACACACCCAGGAACCAGCCGAGCGCACCGAGATCCGTGCCGGGACCGGCGTCCATCCCGGCCATGCGGTCGACCGTCGACCACCAGGCCACACCGGCCAAGGCAAACAGCAGCAGCACGAGCCCGACCCGTGCGCGCACCGCAGCGAACGACGCGGTCAGCTCGCGCTGCTTCTCGCGCCCGTCCGTCAGCGCGACCGTGCCGCTCACGCCGCCCATGCGAACTTCGACGCCGAGAAAGCCGAGTTCCCGTCGTATTGAATACCGAACGCATCGATCTTCGAGCGCGTCGCGTGGGCGACCGTGAGCTCGGGACCGGCCGGGTGGAAGATACCTGTCAAGCGGACAGGTTCACCCGTCTCGGACCCGAACGACACGACGTCCTCCACCTCGAAGTCGATCGCGTCCCCGATCCGAACCGAGTGACGCAAGCCGTCCTCGCTGACCTCGATCGGCGCCCGCTCCACGCCGAGGTTCTCACCGATGAGCCCGCCCAAGGCCGCCATCGGTCCGCCGAGCGCGCCCGAGAACACGCCACCGAGCTTCTCCGCCTGGTCATCGGACGCCGCGGCGTCGATGAAGACCCCCAGCCGCCAGTTCCCCTCACTCATGACCTTCGGAGTGTCTGCGACCGCAGCGACCGTCAGGCCGCCGACATCGGTGCCCTCGATCTCACCGTGCTTGATGTGGAAGACAAGTGTGACTTTGCAGCGATCACCCGTAGCTCCGAGCGCCAGCGACGATGTGCACGGACACACGAGATCGCACGAACAAGTCTCGAAGTAGGACCCCTCTACGTTCCAGGACATTGATCCCCCTGTCTTGAGATGGAGGACGATTATCTGTGCGGCGTGCGCTTCCGTCAACCGCCGTATCCTTCTGAACACGGGCAAAACGGGCAGAAGGGAGTGCAGATGAGCATCGTCAAGCCGGTGGTCCACCCCGCGGCGCGGCCAGTGAAGCTGCTCCGCAGCGTCGTGCGCACCGTCACGCAGCCGCTCAGATCCAACCGTGAGCGTCGATCCGGGCGGCGGAGGTAAGAGATAGGACCGAGGTGGGAGCTCGAGTTACGCTTCGTGGGGCCCACGAGTGTGTACGCGTTCATGCGGAACGTCGGCGTGGCCAACGACCACATCCACGGCTGCTTCAGATCCACCGACTACACCCAACCTCCAACCCGCGCCCGCCGGGCGGCTTGACCCGCGACCCATAAGGAGAAATCGCCAGATGCCAGAACAACTGGTTGGAACCGTTGAGGAGCTTGGACCTGGATCGGTCCGCGGAATCGGAGATTGGGCGGTGCTCAACGTCAACGGTGAGCGCTACGCCGTCTCACGGCGCTGCCGACATCTGCGCGCCGATCTCGCGAACGGCAAGATCGACGATGACGGTTGCCTCGTCTGCCCGTGGCACCAATCCCGTTATGACCCTACAACCGGCCGCATGGTCGTCGGGCCGCAGGCCGGATTCGAGAAGGTGCCGGGGCTCGACACGGCGTTCATCCAGCTAACGAAGCTCTGGCCGCTCCGTCGCGCTGGGGTCGTCGAGCGCGGCGGCAAGGTCTACGTGCGCGACTGAATCCGCGCTCAGAAGATCCAAGCGCAGTTCCAAGCTCAAGCTGAACCGTGATCGAGCACGTGCCTGACCGGACGCTGCGACGACCTGTGTCGACCTGTCGGAAGGAAGCGGCTTTCGCCCCGCTCGGGACAGCGGGGCGGGGACGCCGCTCCGCGAATGGTGCGCAGGGTTATCTACCGCGGGACGATCTTGTACGAGAACGTAATGAAGTTCACCGTCATCGCCCGACTCAAACTGCGCGTGGCGAAATAAGCAACCAGCTCGAAGAGTCATGCGACCAGATGACCGCTTTTGCCGTCGGCGATCTCGGCGAAGGAGCGACCAGCGGATCTGGCGGCCGCACTGGCGCCTCGGCTCAGTCGAAGCCAGATCGGGTCATCGAGTGAGCAGCCGGGTCATGCCGTGTGGGCTATGTCGAGTGCCATCACGGTTCCCTTGGTTGTGAATAGGATCGTGTCGGGCGGGCCGAGCGACAGCGCGGAGCTGATTCGTTGCGTAACGGTCGCCTGCTGTTCGATCGATCCGTCGCGATCGATCAGATGCACTCGTCCATAGCGTCTCGACTCGATGCGTTCGGGAAGGCAGCCGATCTCCGTCCAGTCTCGGTCTTCGTCCAGCGCGAGGCCGAGGATGCGGCGCCCGTCGCAGCAGAAGAGGTGGCTTCGATCGGCCGTGATCATCTGGTCGTCAACGTCGACCTCGCGCTTGGGGAACGGCAGTGTGCGTTCTGGGATACCGGTGATCGGATCGATGATCTCGACCTGGCTCGGGTGTACGACCGCGATGCCGTAGTCAGTGAGGATCGGCAGCCCGGTGGTCGGCTGTCGGACGTGCTGCCGCCAGACATCCGATCCGTCGATGCGTGAGACGCAGCGGCGATCGGTGTAGCCACGCCAGCCTCCAACGAGCGCAGTCGTGTCGTCGAGCGGGAGGAGCGCACCCCAGTACAGGCCCGGCTCTTGGAACTGGCGGCACCATCGAGGCTGCCCGTCAGTGACCTCGATGCACTGCAGCTGTCCAGACTTGTTGAGATACACGGCGGCGTGACCCGCGACGCACAGCCAGCCCCAAGCTGTGCCAACGTCGCAGACCCATGTCAAATCGCCGGTGGAAGGTTCGAGCCGAGCCAGCTTGGACTCTCGTTCGGGCACAAGGACTCGATCAGCCGACAGGACGGTCCACTCGTTCGGCGCGTGATGTAGATCTCGCTCCCAGCGAACGCGCATGGCAACAGTCTGCCCCCCACGGCGCGCGTGAGGCATGTTCGCGGTCTCCTGGCTGGCCTGACAGCCCGAAAGCTGGCGAAGCGGGCTCACGAACAGATCTGCAGGATCCGGGTCCCTCGCTGCAAGAGCGCACCGGCGGCTGCCGGCGGCCGGCGATCGGTTTTATCGTCCTGCCGCCTGGCGGCGCGCCATCGCAATGGCGACGGACCGCGCGTCAGGAGCCCCTGGGGCCTCGCCGTTGGCCACGCGCTTGATCGCGGGTCGCAGGACACCCCGCCACCCGCAGTGGCCGTTAGCCCATTCGCCCCTTGAGCAATGCGACGACCTCGTCGTGTCCAGACGTTCGCGCGGAGTCGAGCGGTGTCTGTCCTTCTTGGGTCACGAATGGGTCGGCGCCAGCGTCGAGCAGGAGCTTCACCAGCTCGAGGTTACCCTCCTCGGCGGCAACCATTAGCGGCGTGGTGTCGGGATCGCCGCCATCCGGTAGCGCACCCAGTTGCAGCAGACGTCGAACGATCTCGATATGGCCGAAAGTAGCGGCCGATGCAAGGGCGGTGTCCGGACCTGGGGCGTCGCACACGGCGTGGATGTCGGCGCCGGCGGCGAGCAGCATCTCGACGATCTCTGTGCTTCCGTGAGCCGCCGCTCTCATCAATGGCGTATTCCCTGCACTTCCGGCATCGACGTCCGCTCCCGCGTCGAGCAGGCTCCTAACAATCGGCGCAGTGCTCGCATCGCACGCTGCCTCTAACGCGCTGTAGCCGTCCTCGTCAGCGGAGTCTGGGTCGACGCCGTCCTCAAGGAGTTGGGCCGTGCTTTGCGCGTCACCGACCCGCGCAGCCCTCACCAACGGTGGCATCGACGCTAGCCACGGATCCCCGCGGTCTTGCCTGGTTGCGCATCGGGGGTGCAGCACGGTGACCTCCCCGCCCCAATCCTCGTGCCCGAGGTCCATGTGGCGGTCGATCTCGAACAGCAGGAGGTGCGCGTGCGCGAATTCCTCGTCGTCCGCGTCGATCTCGTCGGCGGCGTAGTGGAGGAAGCGGCCGAGACGGCACAGCTCAGCGCTGGTCCCCGCGATCACCACCTCACGAAGTGTCCGCCGCGCGTCCTCATCATCGTCGAGCGGGGTCCCGGAGAGTTCCACGACCGTGATTATCGGCCTATTGAGTTGAGCCGTCGCTGCCAGTCGCACCGAAACTCCTGACGCGGTGGGCTACGCGACGCGTCTACAGATCGGCTGCAGGCCGTCGCTTCGATCGCGAGCGCCCGGGCACCCAAGCGCGGTAGCACGGGACAGAGTGCGAGACACGGCGGTCGTCCGGGGCGGTACAGCGCTTGAGCCAGGACCACGCGGCAAAGCCCGGTCCTGTCTTGGAGGTGCGGACGACTCCTTTCGTCCCGCTCCCAGCAGACAGCCGAACAGCGCTTCGGCGACCAAGCACGCGCCCAGGTCCCTCGGGATCGACGCCGCGGCTAACGATCGCCTCCGCCCAATCCCGTGCGCACCAGTCGCCGAAAGCATGGCTCGCGCAGCGGGGTGCAGAATCGCCGATCTGCTTAGGTAACGGCGCCGAGCGAGGCTACGGTCCGCGGGCTCCCCAGCGGCAGCCTGCTGCCCGGTAACGCGCAGCTGCTTGACGCCTGAAGCGGCGACCGGACGGCGGCGGGTGACGTGTCTGCTCCATCACGGATGGAGCAGTCCGCCGTGGTGGCCGGCGGCCCGTCGCAACTCGTCCGCTTCGACACTGAGGTCGGCGTCGCAGCTGGCTTCCGGAACCTCCCGGAAATCAGCAGTCTCGGCGGCCTCAGCGACGACGCTACTGCGATGGCTCAGACGAGTGCGGGGTCGGGTGGCGGCGGTTGATGCTCGATCCAGTAGTCGGGCAGGGCTCGTTACGATGCAGTCTCCACATCCACGACCGAGGGGGATTCCTCATGGGGCGTTTGTCTGGTTCGACGGCGATACTCGGCGTCGCCGGCTTGCTGATCGTTGGCGGTGGCGGCTACGCGCTGGCCGCCTCTGCGGGTGGCAGCACGATCACTGTGTGTGTCACGCGCAGCGGTGGCACGCTGTACAGGGCGCGAAAATGTGCCAAGCACGACCACAAGCTCAGCTGGAACGCGCAGGGGCGACAGGGATCCCAGGGGCCGCAGGGATCCCAAGGGCCGCAGGGATCCCAAGGGCCGCAGGGGATCCAGGGCATCCAGGGTCCCCGGGGCATTTCAACCGTGTACATGAAGCACGGTAGCGACCAGACCCTGACCGCGGACAACACAACCCGGCCGCTGGTAACAATGAGCGTGCCGGCGGGCACCTACGAGGTTCGGTTCACGCTCGAGGCCACCGCGAGCGCAGAATCCTTCGTCGGATGCTCGATCACAGGCGGGACGACCGAGGAGGGCACCGGCCTGGCGCAGGTCCAACCGTCGGGGGCCGGCAACTACGCGTCGACGATCCACGTTGACGATGTCGTCCAAGGCGTCAGCTCGATTAGCGGGGCGTGCCGCAACCTCTATGGTCAAGCGAACGTCTACGGCGTCACTCTGATCGCGATCCCGATCGTCGACCTGCACGTGCAGTAGGAGCCGCCGCGCTGTCGCTAGTCGCCGGCTGGTGGACGGGGGTCCCCACTCGGCCTTCGGAGCCGGGGGCGAGGGCCTCGGCGCAGGAGGTCTTTGGCTGTGTCCGATTATTACTACGCTCAGCCCGGAACAGATGGCCGATGTCTGTCGAGCACTGCATCGGGCAACGGGCTGCTGACCATCCTCCGTACGTTGGCCAGATCCAGGATCCGACCTGATGAGCTGATCGCGCGCTTCAGAAGCGCGGCTTGGCGTGGCAAGGCCGGTGCGCTATCCAGCTCGTGCGAGAGCTCGCCATCATCCTGCCACATAGACCGCCCGGCCCCGGGGACACCGAGAGCAGTCCCGGGCCGCTCGCGCTGCGGCGGGGAGCAGTAGCCCAAGCAACGGTCGAGCTGTTTCCCTCCGGGAACATCCAAGAACCTCGCCCGCGGGCGTCGGCACGGCCGCGAGCCGCTGGACCTCGTCATGCGCCGCGAGATCGCACGACGAGGCCCAGAACTCTCATGCGACTCCCGGTGTCCATCAATGCGGCAGCGCTAGGGTCTAGCGCGACGCTGAGCGTCGCATCCGCACGGCGAGCATCACGGCTGACGATCGAGGTCGGCGCTCTCGCCTCGGACGAGTTGCGACGGCGCCCACCTAGGCAGACCCGGCGGGCGGACCCTTCCGGCGCAGCGTTCGCTTGTGGCGGACCGACTGCTGCATCCGTGACGGAGCAGCCATGCTGCGCGCCGTCGAACCGCTGCTCCTCTCGGACAACACCGGCCACTCTGCGTGACCCGCCGATCGCCGGAAAGAGGGCTCATCGGGAGAGTCGGCCAGCCCTGCACGCGCCTAGGCAAGATCGGTCTGCGGTCCGGGCGCCGCGCAATCCTGGGCACTCACCCGGATAGTGGCCTTTCGGTTGTGAGCATTGCGACAAAGACCGTTAGAGCTGGCGGGTGCGGTGGTCGTGTCTCGCCTCTTCGGATTGCCTTTCCTCCCCACCGGGTAGGTCCTGGATCGATGTCGTCGCTTCCGCCCGACCCTCACGAGCCTCCGACTGCGGCAATGGGACCTCCCGGCCGGGTCGTTACGACTGACACTTCGCTGGTGTTGGCGAGCTTAGACGATGCGATACGTACGCTTCGCTCTGCGCTGGTTCTGGTTGGCCTCTTGGCGGTTGTGGCGCTCGGATTGGCGATTTACGTGTTGCTGCGACACGATCGCGATCCCGTCCGTTACGTCGGCTCGCAGCAGCGTGGCCTGGCGTCCGAGGCCGATGTCTCGAGGCTCGCGAGCCGGGTCAACCACCTCGACGGTGCGCTGGCGGCACTTCGGTCCTCCGCGGGGGGCATCGGCTCGCTCCCAGCACGCGTAGGCACCCTTGAGCGCGCCGTGAAGCAGCTCGTGGCCCGACCCACGGGCACCAACTCGACACAGGCGATCGCCCAGCTCTCAAGCAGGGTCAACAAGCTGGCGAGTCAGGTATCCCAGCTCCAGTCGAACCAAACGCAGACGCAGACCCAAACCACGACTACGACGACAAGTGGCGGCTAAAGCCGCAAACAGGCTTTCCCGCGGCCGGGGTAGTTGATCCCGCCTCGCATTCGCGAGTTGATCGCCAGTGCGAGCTCGGCGAGGTTCTGCCCGCTCCACGGGTGCAGCCGCCAGCGCTTGATCGGGCGACGGTCGGCCTATCCTTGTAGTGGTTGCTGGGGATGATCCCGACTTCGTGATTACCGTCTTTCCGCACGAAGTTCAGCGCCTCTACCCTGATATGGGTATCACTGAGCCCTTGACCGCTGTCGCCGACCACGGTGAGCTCGATCGCGAACCGCTCCACGCCGCCGCGCAGTCCGCGCTGCGGCCCCCGATCACCTTGGCGGCGGCGATCCTTGCTCGAGCGGACCTGTCGATCCGCCCGTCGCCTGGTCAAATCGCAAGCGTCGACTCGCGGGCAGGCCGGAGCTATCCGGGGAAGGGATCCCGGCGGCAGGGTTCGTTGACGACGGGCGTTCATGTCACGCGATAGCCGTGGTCTGCCGCTACACGCTCGGTACCGCACCGGCCGCCCGCATCACGGAAGGTAGATGTGCTCGTTACCAGTCGCGAGCCGCTGCGCGTCAGCGGTGAGCATCGCCTCGAGGTACCGCCTTTGCCGCTTGCTGTGGCGGTTCGTCCCTTGACCGCGGTTGTGGCGGCCTGAGCCGCGAGTCTCCATCGGTGCGCTCGGGTAACTGCGCGGGAGCACCGTCCAGACAAAAGCAGAAGCGGGTGGTGGTGGCCGAGGCGCAACGCCGGGTGAGGCACGGATGGTTTCCGTCGGTGCTCCTCAGGAAGGCTCGCGACGTTCGGGCGGCGCTTAGCGACACCGCGTCTCCGGCCGCCGAGCTCGGAACGCCGGTGAGGGCTGACGCTCTCACCCAGACGTCGCCGAGGCGACCGTCCGCGGTCACAGGCCCGAGACGCACGAGCGATCGTCCGGGCCTACGGCGCCGGGTGAGCGCGTGTCGCCAAACGACAAGTTCTCTGTGAACGAGATGGGATCGTGGTGCTCGCAGGACCAGCTGGCCCGGACAGCACGACTTGCACCGGCGTACGCTTCAGTTGATGCGGACGAATCGGTCAGCGCCCCTGGGTCCGGTGATTCCGGAACTCGCCTATCCAGATGTCGGCGCGGCCGTCGACTGGCTGGTCGATGCGCTGGGGTTCGTCGAGCGCGTCCGTATCGGGCCCGGACACCGGGCGCAGCTGAGTTTCGGCGAAGGGTCCCTGATCGTGGCCGACGTCGGTCACGGCCGATCGGCCCCGACCGGCGAGGAGTCCTCGCAGTCAGTGATGCTTCGGGTTGATGACGTCGCCGCCCTGTGCGACCGCGTCCGCAAGCACGGCGGCGAGATCGTCCGCGAGCCACACGATTTTTCGTATGGAGAGCGTCAGTGCACCATCCGCGACCCCGCCGGACATCGCTGGACGCTGACCCAGACCCTGCATGACGTCGCACCCGAGGAGTGGGGCGGCATCACGGTCGACGCGCAATAAGGGCCGGACGCCGAGTCGACAGGCTGCCGTCCGCCTGACACCGGCAGCTTCCGCGCTTGGTCGCCGTTGTAATCGCGGGACAGGACAGAGTCCACAGGATCAAAGCAATCGTTCTACACGGAGCCCGAGCGGCGGCGGTTTCCGGATTCGGTCCCGACTCGATCAAGCCCGGGCGGCTGATGTCCGATCATTAAGGTAATGCGCCGTTCTCGTCTGATCTGCCGCTTCGTTGTGCTCCTCGCGTGCAGCGTCGTCCTCGCCGGGCCGATCGCGGTCGCCGCAGCGGCAGCCAAGCCAACCGTGACCTCGCTCCGGGCTCGGCGCGGCGCCGTGACAGTTCGGGTTAGTACGCCGGCGTCCGTGCGCGTATCGATCTACGAGCCGGTGCCCGCCGGGTGCCAGAAGCCCTACTGCGCGGCGAAGCTGGTCACGTCGACGACACAGAAGGTCGGGGTCCACGGGCTGACGATCGAGTTCGGTCAGGCGCTCCCGCGTGGCCGTTACCTCGTGGTCGCGATCGCCGTTGGTAAGCACGGATACGTCTCGCGACCCCGGTACGCAACGGTAACTGTCGCGTAGTCCGGGTCGCGCCGGCCGCGTCACCGCAGGAGGCGCGTGGAGCGGGCGCCTGTACGACACGATCGCATTCGTGTTCGGCCGTTACCAGCTGATCGTGCCGCGCGGGCGCTACTTCCAGACTCGCACGTAGTCGATCGAGGTCGTAGCTGGAAGCGGGGTCGTGAGCGGGTTGAACGAGTTGGTGCCCTTCGACCCCTCGCGCGTCCAGATCGTCGGGCTGGACAGCACGGATGCAGGCGCCGCGTCCGCAAGCAGCGCGTTGCCGAATCAGCGTTCGACTACGGTCCAGCAAGTACTATGCATCATAGTAGATACTCGTCAAACCGGCCGGAGGGATCTTGTGCAGACCTACCAGATTCATGTCGCAGGGGCTCGCGACAGGGTGCATGCGATTCGGACTGAGCTGTTCGTCTTCCCCGAAATCCTTGAGGTGTTCGTCACAGGTAACCCGAACTCGCTCGTGGTTGTCTGCGCGGGTCGCCCGCGACCCGGCGATTGGATGCGCGCTATCCGCACGCTTGGCTATGAGGTGCTGGCCCGGCGACGTCCCACCACGACGGCGTTCGATGTTGATCTGACCCACAAGGCGGGCACGCCCGAGAACATACCGGGGTGCTCTCCAGCCGCGGCACGGCGGCGGCGACCGCGAACCACCAAGCAGGCCGGGAGGGTGATGACGACCGAATCGGCCGCCGGACACGAATAATGATCGAGTTATGAGTGGAACCCCGCCTGTCGAGCTGCTGACCGTGTCGATCTAGCGCCGACTGGATGACGGCGCTCGAGTCTCATTGAGGACGACCCAGGAGGAGTTCCGCCGAGCGGCGTTCGGAGCCTCACGGGAGGGTCCGACTATGTGACGTAGTACGATCCGTCGTAGCATCTGTCCCGACCTCACTACGCACGGCACGTTGTCGTTGCGCTCCTGACGAGATGGCTGCGGTATGGCTGCACTCTGCTCGGACGGGCCATCCCGCCCGTATCTGGGTGCGCGGTCGCGGACGGCGACGTTGCTGTAGTGCAGGCTCAGCCAGGCGCGGAACGCCGACACGCGTGGCAGCAAGAACGCATCGGCGACCTACTATGAGCTGTAGTAGACTTGATCGATCACGCCAACTACTCAGGAGAATCGACGATGCGCAGATGCGAGATGCGTTTCCTCGGCCTTGACGCTCGCTCCAATCGGGGCCCGATCCGATGGGAGCTGTTCATAGACCACGACCTCCGAGACGTGCTGATGACCTCACGCGACGACGCACTTTGCGTGGTGTTCCTCGGCGAGCCCCGGCTCACGGAGTGGACCCGGATCCTCACTGACGCAGGTTTCCCTGCGCCGGAGTTCGGCGGCCCTCCATCCGACGCCATCGACGAGAGTCTGTTCGACGCTGCGGCGTGAGCACGTCCGTCAGGCTCCCGTTCGCGAGTAGCGCCGAACGCGTGCCCCGCGAACGGTGCCGAACACGTGCCGTATCTGCCCACTCCCACACCTTTGTGCGGTTACCGAGTGGTGAGGCCGCGGCTGCAAAGCCGCGCCACGCGAGTTCGATTCGCCCCGGCGTTTCACGAGAACACCTCTCTCTCTCAACAACCGAACGGAGCCCCCATGCCTCGGATCGTCATCCAAGCCATCCCACCCGACGGCGAGCGCGCTGACATCACGCTCAGTGAACGTGTCGCCGCCGCAAACCTCAACGCCCCCCACTACAGCGCCCAACTGCTGGAACGCCTTACATGGGCCACCGCTGACGCCGAGGCACTCGAGTCCCGTGCCCGGCCGCGCGAGCCGGGCGAGCGCCCGATTCCCTCCCCTCTCCTCGAACAGCGCACATCCGCACGCGATCTCGCGCGTCTCCAACGCGACGATCTACTTGCCGGACGACCTCAAGGCAGCGCTTGAGCGCACCGCCGCGGCGCGTGGCACGAGCGAAGCGGAGATCGTCCGATCGGCCCTTGCGTCAGCGACCGCTGAACACACTTACCCGCCACCGAAGCTGCCACTGTTCGCGGGCGATGATCCAACGCTCGCTGAACGGGTCGATCAGGAGGTCGCCGAAGGCTTCGGCGAGTGATCCTGCTCGACACCAGTGGGCTGCTCGCCGCGCTCCATTGACACCAATGTCCAGCACCGATGTGGGGCAGGCGCGCAAGATCATCAATCGTCACGCCGACCTCGGCATCAGCCTCGCGGACGCCTCGATTGTCGTGCTCGCTGAACGTCACGACGTGCACGAAATCCTCACGCTCGACCAGCGGCATTTCCGAGTCCTCGCCGCCGCCGGAGAGCCATTCCGCGTCCTCCCTGCGGACGCTTGATCTTTCGCGGCCGTACCGACCAGACCGTAGGTCGACCCGGTGCATCGACCGGCTTGTGCCTAGAGGCGAGTAGGCTGCCGGGGTGCGCGGCTGGGGCGGCATCGATCGCCCCGTTCGATCACCAGTGCGCTAACCGCTGCCGGGCGTGACGCGGTAGGCGTCGAAGACCGCGTCGATGTTGCGCAGGCGGTTGATGGCCTGGTCGAGCGTGCGGGTGTCCCCCACCTCGACGACGAAGCGGTTTCTGACCATCGGGTGATTGACGGCACAGTGGGCGTCGAGGATGTTGATGCCGGCCTCGGCGAAGGTACGGGACATGTCCTCGAGCAGGCGGTGGCGGTCCCAGCCGTCGACCTGGACCTCGACCCGGAAGGAGGTCTCGGCGTCGCCGTCCCAGCTGACCGAGGTGAAGCGGTCGGGGTCTTTCTTGAGTACGGCGACGTTGGGGCAGTCCTCGCGGTGAATGGTGATGCCGCGGCCGAGCGAGATGTAGCCGACGATGGGGTCGCCGGGGACGGGCAGGCAGCACTTGGCCATCCGGAGCATGACCTCGTCGATGCCGTCGACGGCGATTCCGTAGCGATCCGAGGACGTGGTGGGACGGTCACGGCGCCGCGAGGTCTTCATCAGGTCGTCGGCCGCGGTGGGCTCTGACTCGGCGGCCTCGCCCTGCTTGAGGCGCTGCATGATCTTGTTGACGACGATCTTGGGCGAGATCTTGGCGCCGCCGACGGCGATGTAGAAGTCCTCGGCCTTACGGAAGCCCATCTCGCGGATGACGTCGGCGAGGAGCGGGGAGCCAACGATCTTCTGGGCCGGCAGGCCTTGCTTCTTGAGGTGCTCCTGGAGCATCTCGCGCCCGCTGTGCTCGGTATCGCGGCGCGACTCGGCCTTGTACCACTGCTTGATCTTGTTGCGGGCCCGCGTCGTCTTCACGAGCGCGAGCCAGTCGCGCGACGGTCCCCGCTCGCGCTTCGAGGTCAGGACCTCAACGATGTCGCCCGACCGCAGCTGGTACGACAGCGGCACGATCTTGCCGTTGACCTTGGCCCCGACGCAGCGGTGGCCGACGTCGGTGTGGATCTCGTAGGCGAAGTCGAGCGGCGTCGCGCCCGAGGCGAGGGACTTGACCTCGCCCTTGGGCGTGAAGACGAAGACGTCGTCCTCGAAGAGGTCGACCTTGAGCGTCTCCATGAACTCGCGCGGATCGGACATGTCCTGCTGCCAGTCCAGGAGCGAGCGCAGCCACTTGAGCTTGCCGTCCTGGTCGCGCGGCGCGGCGGCTCCGTCGCCCGAGCCCTCCTTGTACATCCAGTGGGCGGCGACGCCGAACTCGGCGAGGTCGTGCATCTCGCCCGTCCTGATCTGGATCTCGAGCGGCCTGCCCTCCGGTCCGATCACCGTCGTGTGCAGCGACTGGTAGAGGTTGAACTTCGGCATGGCGATGAAGTCCTTGAAGCGCCCGGGCAGGGGCTTCCACAGCGAATGGATCACGCCGACGGCGCCATAGCAGTCCTTGACCGAGGAGACGATGACCCGCATCGCCGTGAGGTCGTAGATCTCGTTGAACTCGCGCCCCTTCTTCGTCATCTTCGCGTAGATCGAGTAGAAGTGCTTGGCGCGTCCCGAGATGTCGGCCTCGATGCCGAGCTCGCCGAGCTCCTTGCTCAGGTAGTCGCCGGCCTGGGTGACGTAGCGCTCGCGCTCGGTGCGCTGCTGGGCCACGAGGCCCTTGATGTCGTTGTACTTGCGCGGGTGGAGGGTCTGGAAGGCCAGGTCCTCGAGCTCCCACTTGATGGCATGGATGCCCAGCCGGTGCGCGATGGGTGCGTAGATGTCGAGCGTCTCGCGCGCCTTGTCGATCTGCTTCTGCTTGGGCATGGCGCCGATCGTGCGCATGTTGTGGAGGCGGTCGGCGAGCTTGATGAGGATGACCCGGATGTCCGTGGCCATCGCCACCATCATCTTCCGGTAGTTCTCGGCCTGCGCCTCGTCGCGGGACTGGAACGTCAGCCCGGTGAGCTTGGTCACGCCGTCGACGAGCCCCGCGATCTCCTCGCCGAACGCCTCGGTCACCTGCTCGAGCGAGGCTGAGGTGTCCTCCACGGTGTCGTGCAGCAGGGCGGCGCACAGCGTCTCGGTATCGAGCCGCATGCCGGCGCAGATCTTGGCCACCCCCACCGGGTGGTGGATGAAGCCCTCGCCCGAGCGGCGCAGCTGGTCGGCGTGATGTACGCACGCGTACACGAATGCCTCCTCGACCTTCTCCTGGTCGATCGCCACCGCGGCCTGCTCGGCGTGCTCCTCGACGATCGCGAAGAGGTCGGCGAGCAGGCGGCGCTCCTCTTCGGTGAGCTCCGCGCGCTCGACGGGGACGTCGGCTCTGTGGTCGACGCGATCGACCTGGCGCCAGGTGCTGGGAAGCAGCATCGCTCGCGCCGAGCGCCCGTCCGAGCGCCCGTCTGGGCCGCCGCGGCCTCCCTGGCCGTCCGCGCGCCGATCGCCGGCTCCGCCCGCGACAGCGCTCGGCGCGGGCTTCGTCCGGCCTAGGCGCTTCGTCGGGGTTTTTCGCTGCTCAGGTATCGCCGTCCATCCTCGTACCTTTGAGAGTAGACCCTGAAGGCCGCCGAGCGCTCGAGCGCGGTGGGCGTGGCGCCCGCAATGGCCAGGGCCGGCAGATCCCGATCGAGGCTGACGAGCTCCAGCTCCGCGAGGACCCGGATGAGACGGCCGGCGAGCCGCGCCGGACGTCCATGCGGACCGTCTCCGCGAAGCAGGTGCTCGAGCTCGCCGCCGGCCGCCCTCCCCAGCTGCCTGAGGCTGCGATAGAGGGTGACGAGCGAAGCGCGGAGTCCGTACTCCAGCTCGTGCATCTGCTGCGCGAATCGTAGCTCAGCGTGGCCCCAGCTCAGGTGTACGTAGCCCGCGTTCGCCGACGCGCTCGCCGCGCACAAAGCTTGGTCGCCGCTCGCCGCCGACGGCGGGTCGAGGGCGACAACGTGCGTGAAGCGCCCCGCCAGCGCCGGGTCCCGTTGCAGAGCGTGGTAGGAGCACAGCGAAAAGCCCCCCGTGCGAGTGCTGAGGCCCTCGAGCCGGCGAGAGACGTCGGCGCACACGGCCAGAACCGCGCCACCCCCCGCCCGCGCGTCGGCGAGGACGGCTAGGACGCTCTCGCCACGGCGGTCGAGGACCGCTCGGGTCCCGGCCCCGACTCGCGAGGGGTCCTCCCCATCTCCGCCCCCGGCCGACGTCGCGCCCCACGCCCCGCCCTCCAGCGGCCCGTCCACCTCGGACAGCGCCGCGGGCACGTAGTCAGACGGCTCGCCCAGGATCTCAATCGGGCCGCTTCTCGACTCCTGCGCCTGGCGGAGAATGAGCCGCGGCTCGACCGTGCCCTGCCACGTGCTCCGCTCCAGGCGGAAGGTCGCGTCGACGGGCACCCCGGACGGCACCGGCGGCGTACCGCCGCAGCCAAAGGCCACCGCTCGCGCCCGGCCTCCCGCGGACCGCACGGAAAAGCGCGCGTGCTTGCCCTCCCCCATCGCCCGGACGTCGTCGAAGCGGCCTCCGGGGACGAGGAGCCGCGCGGCCGGGTTCCCGGCGCCGCACGGCTCGAGCAGCGCCAGCTCCTCGGCCACCTCGAGGCCGAGCTGTGCTCCCGAGGCGATCGCGTCGACGCGCTCGACGGGGACCAGCTGCTCGGGGGTCAGGGTTGCGGCGGCGTGCTCCTCGACCTGCGCCCGGAAGTCGTCCACGCGATCACGCTCGATGGTCAGCCCGGCGGCGGCGCGGTGGCCGCCGTAGCGGAGAAGCTCGCCCGACGCCGCATGCAGCGCCCCGAGCAGGTCGAAGCCGGGGATGCTCCGGCCCGATCCGGTCCCGGCGTCGCCCTCGAGCGCGATCAGGATCGCGGGCCGGTGATGGAGCTCGGCCACGCGCGAGGCGACGATTCCGATCACGCCCGGATGCCAGTCCTCGGCCGCGAGCACGTAGGCGGAGCGTTCCCCGAGCTCGGCCGCGAGGGCCTCCGCCTCCCACAGGATGCGCTGCTCGATCGCGCGCCGCTCGCCGTTCGCGCCGTCGAGCTCGGCCGCGATCTCCTCGGCCCGCGCCATGTCCTCGGTGAGGAGGAGCTCGAGCCCCGCGTCAGCGCGGCGGACTCGGCCTGCGGCGTTGATCCTCGGCCCGAGCCGGAAGCCGAGCGCGCCCGCGTCGAGACCGCTCGGATCCACCCGCGCCACCGACATCAGCGCCCGCAGTCCCGGTTTCGCCGTGTTGGCGAGCGCCCGCAGGCCCT
The DNA here is from genome assembly GCA_034665165.1 of Solirubrobacteraceae bacterium. Lineage (GTDB taxonomy): Bacteria > Actinomycetota > Thermoleophilia > Solirubrobacterales > Solirubrobacteraceae > Palsa-465. The sequence goes on from JAXDGF010000035.1 coordinate 37,122, forward strand.
CGCGCACGAGCCGCCGGTTCTCTCCTCGCAAGGGGACGACGTCGGCGACGGTGGCGAGCGCCACGAGCTCGATGTCCTCATCCGCCGTGGGCGCGCCGAGCGCTTGGGCGAGCTTGAAGGCGACCGCCGTGCCGCAGATGTCGGGGCACGGATATCCGCACACGCCCGGATGCACGATCGGGGCGTCGGGGAGGAGTCCGTCCGCGCGCGGGCTGTGGTGGTCGGTGACGACGACCTCGAGCCCGGCGGCGCGGGCACGCGCTACCTCCTCCACCGCGGTGATGGCGCAGTCGACGGTGATGAGGAGCCCCGCCCCGCGGGCGACCAGGCGCTCCACCGTCGCCATGGCCAGCCCGTAGCCGTCGTCGATGCGGCTCGGCAAGAACCAGCCCGCGTTCGCTCCGAGCGCACGCAGGGCGCGCACGAGGATCGCCGTCGCGCACACCCCGTCGACGTCGTAGTCGCCGTGGACGACGATCCGCGAACCAGCGCCGATGTGGCGCTCGATGGTGGCGACCGCATCGCCGATCCCCAGGAACGCGTTCGGGTCGTGGGACTCGTCGGCGGCCAGGAACGCCCGCGCGGCGGCCGGGTCTCCCAGCCCGCGGCGGACTAGGACTTGACCGAGCACATGGCCGACGCCGAGCGCGCGCTCGAGCGCGCGCGCCGCCTCGAAGTCGTAGGCAGGGATTTCGAGGCGGCGTGCCGGCGCCCGCCCCGCTTTCCGAGGCTCGGCCTCCGGCGCGGGGTCGGGCACCCGTGCCACCGGCGGCACCGTCGCCTCCACCGCGGACTGAGCACTTGCGAACTCGAGCATGGCGCCAGGGTAAGCGCGCGCGAGGACGGATCCGCTCGGATCGGCGCGCGGTGTCACAAACAAGGCACGCGGCAGGCCGAGCCTTGATCCTCACGGTCTCCTAACGCAGCCTGTATTGACCTTCGGTCGACACCTGGATAGGGTCTATAGACCGTGGGTCAACACACTGGTGACATGCGCTCCTCTCCAACAGCGACATTGATGCGAGTAGCCATTGCCGTACTCGCCGGCGTCGCCGACCTGGGGATTCAGCAACTAAGCCCGTCAAGAATCGAGCCGAGGCAGATCGTGCTGTTTCTGATCGTGAGCGTGCTCGCGGGGCTTGTCATCGCTCGCTGGTGGGCCACGACTGTGGCCGTCACGTGCCTGCTCCTGACCGCCTCGGGGCCTGCTGGTGGAGAAGACGCCGGTGGCGCCGTCCAGGTGCTCGTCGGGGTTGAATTCGGAATAGCCCAAGCGCTGCTGATCGGCCTTGGCGTTGTGGTGACGAAGCTCGTCGCGACCGGGCGCGCCACCGCCAGGCCAAACGCGCACAAGGTCATGCGGTTCGATGAGTGGCGCTCGTCGACACCCGGGTCTGGTTCTGCCGGCAGTCGCTTACCTGCGCGCGTTGGCAGCCTGCCGTCGCTCAGCTACGAGCATAGGACGGGCGGCCGGGTCCGGCGAGTTCGCATGAACGTGACGGTACCCGCGGGCGAGGTGAACTTAGCTGTCGTGCGCGTGGTCAGCACGAGCGTTCCGTCCTGAAACGGGTTGCCCCAGCCCGGCGGAGGATTCCCGCTGCCATCGGACAACGGCCGGGCCGCGCGCCAGAACGTGCCCTCGATCCTGGCCCACTGAATCCGCAATGCGTGAAGAGGCGGTACGGCGCGCCTCGCTCCGCGCTGGTCGTGGGCGGCTGCGCCGGCGTCGCCCGCGCTCCGCAGCCTGCCGCCGCTAACGCCGACAGCAGCACCGACATGTGACGCACCGAGCGGCTCACGGAGGGATCGTCTCAAGACCCCCGCAGATACGCGTTTCGGGCGGCCGCGCGCAATCCAGCAGTTCCGGCCCGCGTGCGGAGCGAACTGCTGCGACTTGGTCCCGGAAAGCGCGACTAACCCGCAGCAGTTCGCGGCCCCCCGCTCCCCGCTCCCCGCCCCCGGCAGGGCGGGTCGTGCTGGCCCGCCGGGACCGGCGGACCGTACGGCGCCGCTGACCCCGTCGAGCACCGAGGCTGCTACGTCAGGCCGACCTCGTCCGCGCCAGCCGCGCGCTCGCGGCGCGACCCCTCGAAGTAGATGAGCGCCATGCCGATGAGCGCCCCGGGGATGGCCTCCAGCGCCGTGGAGATGTGGGTCGCGTGCGTTCCGGGGATGTGGAAGCCGTTGACGGCCAACCCGAACAGGATCGCCCCGGCGAGGGCGCCGACGAAGGCGCCGACGATCCCGCCCCAGTAGCGGTCCGGGAGCCAGATCGTGAAGTGCCAGAGGGCGAGGCCCATCATCACCCAGGCGAGCAGGCCCATTAGCGGCGCCTCCCGTGCCGGCGGCTGCGAGAGGAGCCCGGCTTGCGCGGCTGGGGCTTGGGCTTGGGGACGTTCACCATGCCGTCGTTCTCGGCGACGTCGGGAGCCGGCGCCGGTGAGCCCGTCTCACGCGCGGCCGCGTCGCTCGCGGGCCGGGGCTCGTCAACGGCAGCCGGCTTAGGCTCGGGGGCCTTCGGCTGAGCCGGCGCCGGCTTGCGGCGCGACCCGCCGCCCCGCGACGCTCCGCCGTCCGGCGGGTCGGCGCTCGGCGTGTGCGCCAGTCGCTTCGTCAACGTGGAGGTCGAGCGCCCGCGGCGCTCCTCGATCTCGAGGTCGCGCTTCATCTGCTCGAACTCGGCCGCGGAGACTGTCTCGGGCTCGGGCTGGGTCAGGCGGCCGGTCCGGCGCGTGACCTTCGGCGTCGGGTCGACGTCCTGCTTGGAATCGGCGTACGCGGGCACCATCCCGTACTCCTTCTCGATCCGCCGGGTACGGTTGATGAAGCCGTGCTCGCGCTCCTTCCAGCGCGTGAGCACCGGCGAGGCGATGAAGATCGATGAGTACGCGCCGGATGCAACCCCGATCAGGAGGGCGAAGGCGAAGTCCTGGAGCGTCTGGTTGCCGCCGAAGATGAGCAGGGCGACGACGGGCATGAGGGTGCAGAAGGTCGTCGCCAGCGACCGGGTCAGCACCTCGGACATCGATCGGTTGACGATCTGCGAGAACGCAGCGCGCGGCATCCGCGGGATGTTCTCCCGCACACGGTCGAAGACAATGATCGTGTCGTACATGGAATAGCCCAAGATGGTCAGCAGCGCGGCCACCGTGTCGGTCGAGACCTGGCGCCCGGTGAGGGCGTAGACGCCCGCCGTGATCAGGAGGTCGTGCATCAGGGCGATGAGCACGGGGACGGCGAACTTCCACTCGAAGCGGAGGGCGATGTAGGCGGAGATGACGAGCAGCGAGGCGATGATCGCCTCGATCGCGTTGTTGGCCACCGTCCGGCCGAAGGTCGGGCCGATCGAGGTCGAGTTCGGGGCTCCACGCAGGCCGAAGACCTGGGACAGCTTGGTGTCGACGGTCCCGACCTTGTTCTGGGGCAGCTGCTTGGTCGAGATCTGGAACACGTTGGGTCCGAGCGCTTTGTTGCTGACGCGCTGGACCTGAGCGTCCTTGACGCCGATCGAGCTCAGGGTCGACTGGATCTGCTTCTGGGTGGCGGGCTTCTGGAGGCTGGCGGCGATCCGCGTGCCCGAGGTGAAGTCGATCCCGAGGTTGAGCCCCTTGCCGCCGATGGCGAGGGCGCCGATCAAGAGGATGACCCCGGACATGGTGAAGAAGTACTTGGAGGCCCCCATGAAGTCGAAGCGCCACGTCCGCTTGGCCTTGCGCGCACCGATGGTCGCGCCCGAGGCGATGACGCGGGAATTGCCCATCGTCATTAGGATCGCCTGGGTCGCCATCACGGCCGTGAAGAGGGAGACCAGGGTGCCGACGCCGAGGGTGAAGGCGAAGCCCTGGACGTCCGAGGTCGCGAGCACGAAGAGGATGAAGGCGGTCAGGAGGGTGACCACGTTCGCGTCGATGATCGCCGTCAGGCCCTTCTTGTAGCCCTCGACGATGGCGGCCCGGATCGATCTCCCCGCCCGCGCCTCCTCTTTGACACGTTCGAAGATGACGATGTTGGCGTCGGCGGCCACTCCGATGGTGAGGATCAGGCCGGCGATGCCCGGCAGGGTCAGGGTGACCGGGATGAGCTTGAGCAGGGCGAAGAAGTAGATCGCGTACACGAGCAGGGCGCCGGTGGCGATCAGGCCGAGGACCCGGTAGAAGGAGATGAGGAAGATGACGATCACGATCAGGCCCGCGAGCCCGGCGATCAGCCCCTGGTGGAGCGCCTGGCTCCCGAGCGTGGCCGACACCTGCGAGGAGGAGATCGGGCGCAGCGTGATGGGCAGGGCGCCGTCGGAGAGCAGGGTCGCGAGATCCTGGGCGCTCGTGCTCGTGAACCCGCCGGTGATGTCGGCCCCGTTGCTGCCGCTGATGCCGTCCGGATACTGCTGGTAGTCGATCGAGGGGACGGTGATGAGCTTGCCGTCGAGCTCGACGGCGAAGTGCTGGACGTACTTCTGGCCCGGCGGGCTGCTCGTGAAGCCGCGCTTGGCGATCTGGTTCGTGACGTTGCCGAACTCGCTCTGGCCCTTCGAGGTGAAGTTGAACTGGACGTCGGGGTTGCCGGCCTGGTCGGTGCCCTCGGTCGGGTTGGTGATGTCGCCGCCCGAAAGCGCGACGTTGTCCTTGAGGACGAAGAACTGGGCCAGGGGCGAGGTGATCGGCGTCTGCTTGCTGGAGCTCGCGTCGGTGGCCTGGAGGACGACGTAGCCCTGGGGAACGGTGAGGAGCTGACCCTGGGGGAGCGTGACCCTGTTGCCGAAGCGAGTGACGAGGTCTTCCTGGATGAACTTGACGCTGCTCTCGGGACCGGCGAGGAGGCAGTGCTGGCCGATGATGGGCGTCCCGTGTTGTAGCTGCGCCGCGACCTGGCAGCCGGGACTCCCGGGCGCACCGAACAGGTAGTACGCCGGGCCCTGGTGGCTCTGGGTCGAGGTCGAGGGCGCGGCCGGCTGCTTGTGGGCGAGCGTGACCGCCTGGTAGAGCCCGACGCTCCCGGTGCCGGGGCTGCCGGGGGCGAGCCCGGTGTTGCCCTGGCTCGTGAGGACGGCGGTCGCGTCCTGGGTCTCAAGCTCGCTGGCGACGGGTTTGCCGGCGTTGGGGCCGCTGGTGAGGAGGGCGTCGGCCTCCCAGTCGTAGAAGAAGAGCTGGGCGGTGGATCCGACCTGCTTCTGCGCCCGCTGGAGGTCAGAGATGTCCGGCAGGCTGACGGTGATCTGGTTGCCGCCCGTGGTCTGGATCTGCGGCTGGGTGACGCCGAGCTGGTCGACCCGGGTGCGCATGATGTTGACCGCTTGGCCCAGCGTCGCCGGGGTGACCTTGCCCTGCTTGGTCGGCTCGCCCTGGAAGACGAGCTCGACGCCACCCTTCAGGTCGAGTCCGAGCACCGTCTTCTTGGTGGCGATGACCGCGATCGAGGCGGCGACGAGCCCGGCGACCAGGAGCAGGATGAAGCCGTTGCGCTGGCGGTCGGTCATTTCCTACGAGTGTTCAGTGGTGATTGGTGGGCGTGAGCACGATGAGGAGGCCGCCGTTCTCGTCGTCGTAGGCGGGAAACAGGTCCGCGACGGCCTTGGCGCTGTGGTTGGTCGCCCCGTGGGCGTTGATCTCGACCGGCTTTCCCTGCACCCGGACCTCCCATTCGAGCGCCGTGCCCACATGGTCGGTCCCGTCCTCGAACTTCAGGCCGAGCACGTCGTGCACGGGCTGCCCGATGACCTGCTCGGTCTTCAGCCCCGTGAGCGCGAATGCACCCTTCCCGCACTCCAGCACCTTGCCGTCGGCGTCGAGGGCGAAGAAGGCGGCGTTCGGGGCCGGGTAGTAGTCGTCGAGGAGCTCGAACATGTAGCCAAAGCCGCATTTGTCGCAGCTCCGTGTCTCCCGGCCGAAGCCCGGGCTGCGCTCGGCGGCCATGAGCCGATGCCCGCAGTGGGGGCAGATGAAGTGGTACTCGTGCGGCATCGAGGTGAGGATAGACGGGTCGGGCGTAAGATCGGCTAAGGGTTCGAGTACCGGGCACGCGCCCGCCGCGCCCCCCGCGCCCGGCGAGCGGGCTCAGATGAGCGTGAGCGCGCCCGGCCCCTCGAGGCCCAGGTGCTCGTACGCGCGTCGCGTCGGCACCCGGCCCCGTGACGTGCGCTCGATCAGCCCGCACTGGAGCAGGTAGGGCTCGTACACGTCCTCGATCGTGTCGGACTCCTCGCCCACCGCGACCGCGAGGGTGGAAAGGCCCACAGGGCCGCCGCCGAACTTCTCGCACAGGGCGCGGAGGATCTCGCGGTCGAGGCGGTCGAGCCCGAGCGCGTCGACCTCGAGGAGATCGAGGGCATCGGCCGCCAGCGCCCCCGTGATCACGCCGTCGCCGCGGACCTCGGCGTAGTCGCGCACGCGCTTGAGGAGCCGGTTGGCGACCCGCGGCGTCCCGCGGCTGCGCTGGGCGATCGCGACCGCCCCGTCGTCCTCCACCGTGATCTCGAGCAGCCGCGCCGAGCGCCGGACGATGCGCGCGAGATCATCGGCCCCGTAGTGCTCGAGCCGGTGCTGGATCCCGAAGCGGTCGCGCAGGGGCGTGGTCAGCAGCCCCGTCCGCGTCGTCGCGCCGATGAGCGTGAAGGGCGGCAGATCGAGCGTGACTACGCGGGCCCCGGCGCCCTGACCCACCGTGATCGGCAGGCAGCCGTCCTCCATTGCCGGGTAGAAGGTCTCCTCCAGCGCCCGCGGGAGGCGGTGGATCTCGTCGACGAAGAACACCGCCCGCGGCTCGAGCGCGGTCAGGAAGGCGGCGATGTCGCCCTTGCGCTCGAGCGCCGGGCCCGCCGTCTGGACGAAGGGCACGTCGAGCTCGAGCGCCATGATCTGCGCGAGCGAGGTCTTGCCCAGGCCGGGCGGGCCGGCGAGCAGGACATGGTCGAGGGCTTCCCCGCGCGACGACGCCGCCGCGATCGAGACCGCGAGCTGGTCCTTGAGCCGCTCCTGCCCGACGAAGTCCTCGAGCCGGCGTGGGCGCAGCGAGCGCTCGAGCTCGTCCTCGCCCGAGAGCGCCTGCGGGGTCTGGATGCGCGGGCCCGCCGCGCTCATCGGCGGGCCGTCCTGAGGGCGTGGGCGATCAGGTCCTCGGCGCGATCACCGGGGGCGCCGTCGAGGAGCTCGTCGGCCTCGGCCGGGCCGAAGCCGAGGCCGAGCAGGCCCTCGCGCGCGATCGTCCGCGGATCCTCGGCGCGGCGGACCGATATCGCCCCGACCTCGGGAACGGCGACGCCGACCTTCTCGCGAAGCTCGACGATGATGCGCTCCGCCGTCCGCTTGCCGATCCCGGGCACGGCCTGGAAGCGCGCGGCGTCGCCGGCGGCAAGAGCGGCGAAGAGATCGCGCGGGGCGCCGGCGGAGAGCACGGCAAGCGCGACCTTCGGCCCGACCGACTGGACCCCGAGCAGGAGGAGGAAGAGCTCCCGCTCCTCCTCGGTCGCGAATCCGTAGAGGGCGAGCGCGTCGTCGCGGACGACGAGATGCGTATGGAGCATGGTCTCGTTCCCGATCGCGGGCACGTGGCGCAGTGTCTCGCTCGAGACCGCGAGGCGGTAGCCGACGCCGCCACACTCGATGACGACGTGATCGGACCGGCGGACGGCCACGCGCCCCGAGACGAGCGCGATCATCGCGACGCCACCGCCTGGTGGAACGGCGCGCGGTTCGCGTCGCAGATCGCCACCGCGAGCGCGTCCGCGGCGTGATCGGGCTGGGGCGCCTCGGGCAGGCCGAGCAGGCGTCCGACCATGCGCTGGACTTGGTCCTTGGGCGCCCGGCCGTTCCCGCACACGGCGCCCTTGACCTGCTGGGGCGTGTACGAGCGGCACGGGACGCCGCGCATCCCGGCCGCAAGGAGGACGACGCCGCGAGCCTGGCCGACGGCGAAGGCGGTGCGGACGTTGGCCCCGAAGTAGAGCTGCTCGATCGCGAGCGCGTCGGGCGTGTGCTCGTCGAGCACCTCCCCGATACGGGCGTGGATGAGGGCCAGCCGCCGCTCGAGTGCGAGCCCGGGAGCGGTTTCGATGACGCCGCCATCGAGCGCGCGCAGGCGCGAGCCGATGCTCTCCACCACGCCGTAGCCGGTGCTGGCGGTACCGGGGTCGATGCCGAGGACGATCATCCTCTTCGACATTCTGCGTCGGCGCCCGGACGCCTTCCGCCGGTAAGGGTTCGCGCAGAGCCCTTATCGCCCCCGTGCCGGCCAAAGGTGCCCAGAATGGGCGCGCTTGCCTCCAGCCAGGGCGCGGATGTGCCGATACCCGGGATGAATGTTCGCGCGTGGACATCAAGAGGATTTGCTCAAGGAGCTCGAGCGGCTGAAGGCGCGTATCCGGGACCTCGAAGCCGACCACGCTCGCGGCCTCCGGCTCGACCCCACCACCGGCGTCCTCTCGGCCCGGGCGCTGCGGGGACGCCTGGCCGAGGAGTGCGAGCGCGCCCGCCGCTACCAGCGCCCACTATGCGTGGCGGTGCTCGGCATCGACGACTTCGCCGAGCTCGAGCTCCGGCACAGCTTCAAGGCCGGCGACGAGCTCGTCTGCACCTTCGCGGCACGCCTGCGGGGCAGTATGCGCTCCCACGATCTGATCGGACGGACAGGGAACGCCGAGTTCACCGTGCTCCTCCCCGATACCAGCCCCGAGGCGGCCCTTCCCGGGCTCGAGCGTCTCCTGGTCGAGCTCGAGGTCGCGGGCGAGGGGACGATCCGCGCCACCGGAGCTTCGATGGGCGTCGCCTCCTTCCAGCGCGGCATGAGCGCCGAAGGGCTGCTCGCGAGCGCGCGCCAGGCGCTCGGCGATTCGCAGGCAATGGGCGGCGGGCGCGCGACGATCGCGGCCAAGAGCGACGCTGCCCTCGACCCGGCGAAGGCACCGCAGCGCGAGGTCGTCGAGCTCCTAGCCCTCACTCTCCTGGAAAAGGACCGCTACACGGGCGAGCACTCCGAAGCCGTGATCGACATGTCCGCCTCGGTCGCGCGCACGCTGGGGTGCGGCGCGGTCGATGTCGAGCGAGTGCGCTCGGCCGCGCTGCTGCACGACATCGGCAAGATCGGGATCCCCGACGAGATCCTCCATAAGCCCGGCCCGCTGAGCGACGAGGAATGGGTGGTGATGAGAGAGCACCCGGTGATCGGGGAGCGCATCCTGCGCAAGTTCCCGGGCCTCGGGCCCGTCGCCCGCATGGTGCGACACGAGCACGAGCGCTGGGACGGCGCCGGTTACCCCGACGGCCTGCGGGGTTCGGAGATCCCCTTCGGGAGCCGGGTCATCATCGTTGCCGACGCCTACCACGCGATCACCTCGGACCGCCCCTACCGCGCGGCCCGGCCCCACGACGTCGCGGTCGACGAGCTCACGCGCTGCGCCGGGACCCAGTTCGACCCCGACGTCACCGCGGCGCTGATCGGTCACCTGTACGGGCGCCGGCAGTCGGGCACCTTGAGCGTGTAGAAATTACCGCCCCACGCAGGCGTTCACGGCCGCCTTGCCCGGACGGGTGACGCGGATCACCTTCCAGATTCCGCGTTGCGCGATGAGCTGCCCGCGCAGGCCATATTGGAGGACCTTCGGCGCCCCGCCCGTGATCGGGTTGCGGGGGGCGAAGAAGGCGAGCGCCGGATGGCGCAGCGTCGTGTTGACCTTGGTCACGGGGTACACGCGCGTGAGCGGCACGTCGAGCGCCCAGGCCAGGCCGGTCTGGACCGAGTGATTGGCCGCAGCGCGGCTCGAGGGGCAGGGGAACGCCGCCTTGGTCCCGCCGGCGGCCTGGACGGCCGCGACCATCTCGTCGTAGTACTTGACGGCCCTGGCCGTGATCCTCTTCTCGGGCCCGGCCGCCGACACGCGGCCCGCGAAGAAGGGGACGGCGATGGCCACGAGCGCCGCCGCGACGGCGAGCGAGGCGATCCCGCCCCCGGCGAAGAGGGCAAAGCGCACCACGGCGACGCCGGCGAGCACGGCCGCGACGGCAGCGGCCGGAAGCATGAAGCGCTCGAGCCCGGGGTAGTGATCGAGGGTCATCAACTCAACCACCGCCACGTACGCGAGCCCGGCGCCGGCGAGGGAAACGACAAGCCAGTCGCGCCGGCGGATGGCGAGGACGGTCACCGCCAGGGCCGCGATCATCACCGGCCACACCGAGAGGTTGGTGGCGCGCTTGAGGACCTCGAGCTGGGGATGGGCGCCGAGCTGGCCGTTGTAGAGCTGCGCGTGCTTGGAGGAGAGGAACGGCTGACCGGACGCGATCCAGGGCGGGACGAACCAGCCCACCGGAATGGCGACCAGCCCCGCGACGAGGATCACGCGGGTGGTCACGCGGGGGTCGCTGAAGAAGAGCCAGAGGGCATAGACGCCGACGAAGAGCGCGGCCTCGGGGCGCATGAGGGCGAGGGCCACGCCCGAGAGGAAGGCGGTGGTGCGCCGGCCCGCGAGGTGGCGCTCGATCGCGAACAGGGTCGTGGTTACCACGAACGGCTCCGAGGTCCCCCGCCACATGTAGTGCGTCCACTCCGACGTGAGGAAGATCCCGAACACTGCGAGGACGCCCGCGATCGGCCCCGCCAGCCGCCAGCGCGAGGAGGCGCCGAGCCGCGACCCAAGCCGGTAGGCGACGAAGAGACCGAACAGGCCTCCGGCCCGCGCCATCGCGACCCACAGCTTGGGCGCCGCCCCGAAGAACCCGAACACGGTTGTGAAGATGACCGGGAAGGGCTTCCACGACGGGCCGCCCCCGGTGACGAAAGGCTCGTGCGGACCGATGATGTGGTGCGCGATCTCGCGGCCCCACACCACCCACGCGAAGGGGTCGTAGCTCGGGAGCGAGGGCTCGGTGACGACGGAGATGAACCCGAGCGCCAGGCAGGCGGCGACGGCGATCAGGGTCGGTGACGACCACGCAAAACCGGCGCGGACGCGGGCACGGACATCGGTGGAGGACTCAGACTCGGTCGACCGCGAGGGCGGCTGGTCGGCGACGAGCTGGCCCTCCGCATACTCGCGAGCGGGCATGAGACGGGCGGATTGTAGCGAGGCGCCAGACGACCCCATCGCACGTAGCGACCGAGCCCCAGCGCACGTGGCGACCGACCCCCAGCGCACGTGGCGACCGACCCCGGCGCACGTAGGGACCGCAACTCGCTTTAATCCCCGGTCCCTCTCACGGGCGCGACTGGCCGGCGCGCACCGCCGTATGCCCTTGCTCCTGTCCCCCGCTCGCTCCCTCGCCATCACCGTCCTCCTCGGCCTCGCCGTGGCGGTGTTCCCAGCGACCGCCGCGGCCGCGCCCCGGGCCCACGCTGCCGCGGCCGCGCCCCGGGCCCGCGCTGCCGCGGCCGCGCCCCAGGCCCACGCCGCCGGCGCCGTCACCCCGAAGCGCGGCGCGCTGACGACCGACGGCTGGACCAACCGCTACCTGCTCGACGGATCCTGGCTCTACCGCGCCGACAGCTCGGGCTCGGGCGTGGCGAGAGGGTTCTGGCGCGACCGGGCCGGGGCGGCGGGCTGGTCGCCGGTCGGAGTCCCCAACTCCTACAACGCGGCCTCCGTCTCGACGTCGAGCTTTTACGGCACCGTCGGCTGGTACCGCAAGGACTTCCACGTCCCGAGCGGTCCCGCCGGCGAGCAGTGGATCGTCCGCTTCGAGTCGGTCAACTACCGCGCCCAGATCTGGCTCAACGGCCGTCCCGTCGGCAGCCATGTCGGCGCGTTCATCCCCTTCGAGCTCAGCCTGACCGGGCTTCGGCCCCACGCCGTCAACCACCTCGTGGTGCGCGTCGAGAACCACCTCGGTCCCGCGGATCTCCCCCTCGGCCCGTACGGGTCGGGCGGCACGCCCTCCGTCGGCGGCTGGTGGAACTACGGAGGCCTGCTCGGCGACGTCTACCTGCGTCCCGTCCGGGAGGCCAACCTCGAGCAGGTCATCGTCCGGCCGCAGCTCCCCTGCCCCACGTGCACCGCGACGATCGTCGAGCAGGCCCTCGTACACAACGTCACCCGAGCGCCCCAACGGGTCCGTCTGCGCGGCTCCTACGGCGGTCGTCCCGTCAACTTCGGCAGCACCACGATCGCCCCCGGGGCGACGTGGAGCGCGCACGCCACCGTCCGGGTCGCCCATCCGCGTCTGTGGGCTCCAGGGAGCCCGGCGCTCTATCACGCGACCGTGACCCTCACCGGGGCCGGCGGTCAGCAGCTCGCGGGCTTCGTCACCGACAGCGGAATCAAGCTGATCAAAGTCGTCTCCGGCGGGCTCCTCGAGCTCAACGGGCACCCCCTGCACCTGCGCGGAGTCGGCCTCCAGGAAATGGACGTGCACTCAGGCGCGGCCATGAGCTCGGCCCAGATCGAGCGCCTGATCGGCTGGGTCCGCGCCCTCGGCGCCGACCTCATCCGCCTGCAATACCCCGCCAACCCCCTGCTCGAGGAGCTCGCGGACCGGTACGGGATCCTCCTCTGGTCCGAGATCCCCGTCTACCAGGTGAAGCCGAAGTACCTCGCCCAGGCGAGAACCGTGGCCCTCGCGCACACGATGCTCACAGACAACATCCTCGACAACGAGAGCCACCCCTCGATCATGCTCTGGAGCATCGGCAACGAGCTCGCGACGCCCGCGGACGCGTCCGAGACGAGCTACATCGCCGGCGCGGCCAAGCTCGCCCACCAGCTCGATCCCACCCGACCGGTGGGCATGGCCGTGATGGGCTGGCCCGGCGTTCCCTGCCAGCCCGCCTACGCGCCGCTCGACGTGATCGGGCTCAACGAGTACTTCGGCTGGTACGACGAGAACGAGGGCTCGACGGTCGACCGCTCCGCGCTGGGCTCATACCTCGACTTCTTCCGCTCCTGCTACCCGCACCAGGCCATGTTCGTGAGCGAATTCGGCTTCGAGGCCAACCGCACCGGACCGGTGGAGGAGTACGGGACGTACGCCTTCCAGAGCGACGCCATCGCCTACCACCTCGCCGCCTTTGCTCAGCGGCCGTGGCTGGCGGGCGCCATCTACTGGGCCCTCCAGGACTTCGTCTGCCGCCCGCTGTGGGCGGGCGGGAACCCTCTACCCGATCCCCCCTTCTTCCACAAGGGCCTCGTCGACCTCCAGGGCAACGTCAAGCCGACCTTCGCCGGCGTGCAGCGGGCCTTGCGGGCCACGGTCCAGGTCGGAGGGCCCCCGGTCCCCGCTTACCCGATCGCCGCTAGGTAGCGCCGCCGAAGCGACAGCGCATGAGCGTGGCGATGACGCGGAAGCCGTCGGCGCCCGTGAGCTTCTTGCCCTCCTCGTTCGAGCGCGCCCGATAGTGCACGGGCACCTCGAAGATGCGCTCGCCCCGCTGCACCAGGCGGGCGGTGATCTCGGGCTCGATCGAAAACCCGGCGGCGCGTAGCGGGAGGCTGCGGAAGACGTCGATCCTGATCATCTTGTGGCAGGTCATGATGTCGTGCAGGTAGACGTTGAAGAGCACGTTGCAGGCCAGCGTCACCCCCTTGTTCCCCATCACGAACAGGAACGAGTGGCTGGTGTAGCCGTCGAAGGCGCGAACGCCGAACGACGCGTTCGTGCGCCCGTCGAGCAGGGGCGGCATGAGCAGGGCCAGGTCGGCCGGGTCGTACTCGAGGTCGGCGTCGAAGATGGCGGCGTAGTCGCCGTTCGCGTGGGTGAGGGCGGTGCGGATGGCGGCGCCCTTGCCCTGGTTGACCTCGTGCTCGTACAGCCTCACGCGGCTGTCCCACTGGGTGCCGCGGAGAATCTCGCGGGTGCCGTCGGTGGAGCCGTCGTCGACGACGACGAGCTCGAAGTCGGCGGGAAGCTCGGTGGCGAGGACCTCGGCGATCGCCTTCTCCACTCGCTCGCGCTCGTTGTAGACGGGCATCAGGATCGAGAGCATGAACTGAAAACGGTGACGTGAGATGAAGGGCGGCTCCGAAAGTTCGCGTCCACCCGCGGGGGCGGCGATGCTAGCCGATGACCAACGCGGGCCGCTGTGAGGGAAGATTGCGTGCATGGACTTCGAAGCGGCCGGGCTCCTCGACGGGCTCGAGGGCGAGGAGCGCGCCGCGCGCCGGGATCTGCTCGAACGCCTCGCGGCCGATGGCGTCGGTCTCGATGAGCTGGCGGCCGCCATCGCCGAGGACCGGCTCGCCCTCCTCCCCGTCGAGCGCGTGTTCGGTGCCCGCTACACGGCACGGGAGATCGAGGAGCACACCGGCCTTCCGGCGCCCCTCGTCGCGCGCGTCCGGCGGGCGCTCGGCCTCGTCGAGCCCCTGCCCGAGGACCGGGTCTTCAGCGAAGAGGACCTCGAGGCCGCGCGGGCGACCAAGCTGGTGCTCGACTCGGGCATCTCCGAGGACGCCGTCATCGAGCTCACGCGGGTCCTCGGCGAGGGCATGGCCAGGTTCGCGGCCACGATCGCGAACATCTTCGGGGACACCTTCCTCCACCCCGGCGACAGCGAGCGCGACGTCGCCCTGCGCTACGCCGCCATGGCCGAGCAGCTCATCCCGGGCACGACACCGATCGTCGCCGCCGCGCTCAACGCCCACGTCCGCGAGAGCGCCCGTCGCGGCATCATCGGGCGGGCCGAGCGTGAGCAGGGCCACCTGTCAAGCGAGGAGGAGACCGTCGTCTGCTTCGTCGACCTCGTCGGCTTCACCTCGCTCGGCGCCGAGGTCGGGGCCGAGGAGCTGGGCACCGTGGCGAAGACGCTGGCCGAGCTCGCCGCCGACGTCGCGCGCCCGCCGGTGCGGCTCGTCAAGACGATCGGCGACGCCGCCATGTTCGTCAGCTCCGACGCCTCGCCCGTCGTCGACGCGGCCCTGACCCTCGTCGATGCCGTCGAGGCGGCCGAGCTCCCGAGCCTTCGGGCCGGCCTCGCCCTCGGGCCCGCCTTCAACCGAGCCGGCGACTGGTACGGCAACACCGTCAATCTCGCGAGCCGTGTCACCGGAGTGGCGCGCCCGGGCAGCGTCGTCGCCACCCAGGGCGTCCGCGACGCCGCGGCCGGCGACTTCGCCTGGTCCTTCGCCGGACGTTTCAAGCTCAAAGGGGTACCGGAGCCCGTTCCCCTGCACCGCGCCCGCCGGCTCTCCGAGCCGGGCTCCGAGCCCGACGCGGAATCATCCGCGCCGAAGCTCGAAGGGCGCCGACCCGACGCTAGGAAACGGCGTGCAAGTCGATCACGAAGACGAGGGTCGAGTTAGGCGGAATCCCCGCGTGACCGGCCCCCGAGCCGGGCCGCGCCACGTTCTTGTAGGCGAGGCTCGGCGGGATGATGAGCTCGCGCCGTCCGCCCTCCTTCATGCCCGGGATGCCCTGGGTCCAGCCGGCGATGACGCCGCTGAGCGGGAAGGAGACCGGCTGTCCGCTGCCGTCGCTCCAGGAGGCGTCGAACTGCTTGTGGCCCTTGTAGAGCTCGCCGACGTACTGGACGGTGACGGTCGAGGTGGGCTTGGCCGCGGGGCCGGTGCCCTTGATCAGGTCCTTGATGACGAGCTTCTTGGGGGGCGGACCGCCGGGGATGTTGACCGCAGGCTTGGTGTTGAACGCGGCCGGGAGCGGGACCGTTGGCTTGGGCGTGGTGGGCGTGGTGGGAGTGGTGGGCGTGGTCGGGGTGGTGGGCGTCGTGGGCGTGGCCGCGGCGACGGTTTGACCGGCGGAGGGCGCGGCTTCGATGCCAGGGGCTTTGGCGGTGCCGCAGCCCGCGAGCGCGAGCGCGGCGACGGCGATGACAGGGGCGGCGAGGGATCGGTTCGTCATAGATCGGCCAGGGTAGCGGGCGGAGCGCTCTCGCCACTCCGCGCCCCGGCGAGGTCTCGCGGGACGCCGCGAGACGAGCTCATCCCGCGATGCGCTCGAGTACGTCCGCGTCGACGTCGAAGTTGGCGTGGACGGCGCCGACGTCGTCTGACTCCTCGAGCGCGTCGATGAGCTTGAGCAGTCGTGACGCGTCCGCCTCGTCGACGGGAACCTTGACCTGGGGCCGCTGGGTGACGTCGGCGCTCTCGATCTCGACCCCGGAGCCGGTCAGGGCGGCGCGCACGGCGGCGAGGTCGCCCGGCTCGGTGATGACCTCGAAGACGTCGTCGTCGACCGCGATGTCGAGGGCCCCGGCGTCGATGGCGGGGATGAGGTCGTCCTCGTCATAGCGGGTGGCGTCGACCACGATCACGCCCTGTTTGTCGAAGAGGTAGGACACCGATCCGGGCTCGCCCAGGTTGCCGCCGTGCTTGGACAGAGCGTGGCGGACGTCGGCGCCGGTGCGGTTGCGGTTATCGGTCAGAGCCTCGATCAGGAGAGCGACGCCGCCGGGGCCGTAGCCTTCGTAGACGACGCTCTGGAAGTTCTCGCCCTCGGACCCCTCGCCCGATCCCTTGGCGATCGCCCGCTCGATGTTGTCCTTGGGCATCGACGCGTCTCGCGCCTTCTGGATCGCGAGGCCGAGCGCCGAGTTGCCCTCGGGATCGCCGCCGCCCTCCCGCGCCGCGACGGTGATCGCGCGCGCCAGCTTGGTGAAGTGCTGACCGCGACGAGCGTCGACGATCGCCTTCTTGTGCTTGATCGAATGCCATTTCGAGTGGCCGGACATGGACCAGAGTTTATGACGCCTGGGGTCATCGGGGGTGACCGTGCTGACGCGAGCCCGACGCGAGTCCGTAGCACCGGATACCGTCCTCGCATCTGGGTCGGCCTGCGGTGGCGCGGGCAGGCAGGCGTTACGTCCGATGCTCTTCCCCTCCGTTCAGTTCGGCATCTTCTTCCCGATCGTGCTCGCGCTCTCGTGGGCGCTGATGTCGCGTCCGGCGCTGTGGAAGCCGTTCATCCTCGTCGCCAGCTACGTCTTCTACGCCGCCGCGAGCCCGGTCTTCTGCCTGCTCCTGGGTGGGGTGACGTTGTGGAATCACGGCGCGGCCAAGCTCATCCACCGCTCTGAGAGCGACCGCTCGCGGGCGCGCCTGTGCGCCGCCGCGGTGGCGGGCGACCTGCTCGCGCTCGGGATCTTCAAGTACTACTCGTTCTTCGTCCAGGCCTTC
The DNA here is from genome assembly GCA_034665165.1 of Solirubrobacteraceae bacterium. Taxonomy (GTDB): domain Bacteria; phylum Actinomycetota; class Thermoleophilia; order Solirubrobacterales; family Solirubrobacteraceae; genus Palsa-465. The sequence continues at coordinate 54,163 of JAXDGF010000035.1, forward strand.
GCGCGGGTGCTGCACTCGATCGGGCTGGGGATGCCATTGCCCCTGATCACGATCGCGCTTCCGGTCGGGATCAGCTTCTTCACCTTCCAGGCCATCTCGTACACCGTCGACGTCAAGCGCGGGCTGATCGAGCCGCCCAGGCTGCTCGACACCGGCATCTATCTGAGCTTCTTTCCCCACCTCGTCGCCGGGCCGATCGTCCGGGCGCGCGAGTTCCTGCCTCAGCTCGCGCGACCGCGTGATCCCGAGCACGTCGCCGTCAGCGCCGGCCTGATGCTGATCGGGATGGGGCTCGTGAAGAAGGTGGTCATCGCCGACTACCTCGGGCGCACCGTGGTCGATCCGGTCTTCGGCGTGCCGCAGGCCTTCCACGGTCCCGACGTCCTCCTCGCCGCGTACGCCTACACGGCGCAGATCTACTGCGACTTCTCGGGCTATACGGACATCGCGATCGGCCTCGCGCTCCTGTTGGGCTTCGTCTTCCCCCAGAACTTCAACAGTCCCTACCGCGCCACCGGATTTCAGGACTACTGGCGGCGCTGGCACATGACACTCTCGCGCTTCCTTCGCGACTTTCTCTACATCCCCCTGGGCGGGAACCGCCGCGGTCGGCTCATGACCTACCGCAACCTCATGATCACCATGGTGCTCGGCGGGCTGTGGCACGGCGCCGCGTGGACGTTTGTGATCTGGGGCGCCCTCCACGGGGTGGGCCTCGTCACCGAGCATGCCCTGAAGGGAAGGTTCAAATGGCCGGGCTGGCTGCGCTGGTTCGTGACCTTCCATCTCATCGTCCTCGGCTTCATCGTCTTCCGCTCCCAGGGCATCGGCACCGCTTGGACCTTGTTCAAGCGGCTCGGCTCGATCGCGTCGCCGACGCTGCTGACGGTGCCGGTCGCGCTCGCGATCGCGGTGGCGATCGTGCCCCAGCTCCTGCCCCCAAGCCCGGTCCAGCGCCTCCAAGTGTGGATCGGGACGCTGCGGCCCGAGCTCCTTGCCGCCGCCCTCGGAGTGCTCATACTGTTCGTCGCGGCGACCGTCCCCAGCCAGGGCGTCCCGCCCTTCATCTACTTCCGCTTCTGATGCCTCCTCCCCAGCCCGAGCACCGCGACGACAACCTGATGGAGCGCTTCGACCGCACCGGCACGCGGCGCTTCCGGGCCCGCGATGCACTGATCGCTGGGGTGATCATCGCGGCCATCCTGGTCGTGACCTCGGGGACGTCGATCCGCAAGGCCGGCGAGCAGATGAACCCCGGCATCGGCCGGGATGCGGTGCTCGCCGTCGGACGCCCGTCGGCGTGGATCGCCGATCAGCTCCCCGTGCGCTCGGCGGCCCACAAGTTGACGGCGTGGCTCTCGCCCGACCCGAACCTCAGCGGCCTCGGCGGCTTCAACCAGGAGGTCGTCGTGGGCGCCGCCGCCGGCATCCCGCCCGTCACCGCGGACGCCTTCGACCCGAGCTCGATCGGGGCGCCGTCGCCGCCCCGGCGGCGGCTCCACACTCTCCTGGTCACCGGTGACTCGATGTCCGAGCCCCTTGACCAGCACCTGGCCCAGACCCTCGGGCCGCAGGGCGTGCGCGTGGTCCAGGACCCTCACATCGGTACCGGCATCTCGAGCACCATCCTCGTCGACTGGGCCAAGCTCGCCACCTTTCAGGTGCAACACGACCACCCCGACGCCGTGGTCGTGTTCATCGGCGCCAACGACGCCTACTCGATGCCAGGACCGAACGGCAAGAACGTCAACTGCTGCAGCGCCGAGTGGGCCGCGATCTACGCCGGCCGGGTGCGGCGGATGATGAACACCTACCGCCAGGGGGGAACGGCCCGCATCTACTGGCTCACGCTTCCCGCCGCTCGTGACCCCGCGCGGGACGCGATCTCACGGGTCGTCAACGCCGCCATCGAGGTGGCGGCGGAACCGTGGCGCGACCAGATTCGCATCGTCGATACGGTGCCGGTGTTCACCCCCGGAAATCACTATCGCGACTCGATGCCGATCAATGGGGTGCCGACGATCGTGCGTCAGTCGGACGGCATCCACCTCAACGACGCCGGATCGGCGCTCGCAGGCAAGGCTGTGCTCGCCTCCGTCGATCGGGACTTCACGCGCTGAGCCCGACCCGCTCCTTGTTACCTCGCCCCCTTGCAAATCCCGCCGTTTGCTTGGTGAGCCTGCTCGCCGCCCTGTTGCTCGCGCTCCTGAACCCGGGGGTAAGCCGGGCCGACTGCGGCGGGGTCGAGACCTCCCGTGCCGCCCACCACCCGCGCGGGCAGCTCCCACCCCTGGCCATCGGCGACTCCACCCTGCTCCTGTCGTTACCCGGCCTGGCCGCGCGCGGGTTCGACGTCAACGCCCACGGCTGCCGCCAGTGGTATGAGGCCCTGGCCCTGATCGCCCAGCTCAAGGCCCAGGGCCGGCTTCCACACATGGTCGTGATCTTTCTCGGTGCCAACGGGTACGTCACCCATGACGACATCGGGGTGGCGCTCGGGATGCTGTGCTGCACCCGCCTGCTCGTCCTCGTCACCCCCCTTCAGCTCGGCGGGGTACCGGGTCAGAACGCGGTCATCGAGCACCAGGAGGCGCAAAAGCACCGGGGTCGGATCCTCCTCCTCGATTGGGTCAAGTACAGCGCCGGCCATCCCGACTGGTTCCAGCCCGACCGCCTCCATCTCACGTGGGCGGGCGTCGCCGCCTTGAATCGCCTGATTTCCAGCGCGTCGCGCGACGCCTACCCGCCCAAGCGCAAGCACAAGCGCCGGCCCGTCGCGGTGGCGGCGGATCAGTTCTCGCTCGCGATCAGCACCTCCCTGGCCAATATGGGTTACGTGGGTGCCACGGTCACCGGCCCCGCGGACGCGAGCGTCCAGGTGAGCGAGCAGCTCGCCGGCGGGACGGCGCCGATCGGCGTGGTTCAGCTCTCACCCTCAGGGACGGCGACCATCGCTCAGGCGCTGACCTGGCGCTGCGACGTGCGCGCCCGCACGCTGGTCGCCGCCACGCTGCCCCCGGCCCTGCCCGCCAACGCGGTCGCGACGGTCACGACGCCCTCGTGCGCTCACCGGCTGCACGCAACGATCGGCGCCCGCGCGCGAGCCGGCAGCTCGATCGCGGTGCGCCTCACCGACCCCTGGGGGATCGGCGGGCTGCCGCTGACCATCTGCGCTACCCCGCCCGGCGGCGAGCGGACGTGCGGCCGCTCCCCGCTGGCGGCCGGGGAGGGCAAGCTCGCCGTCGCCATCCCCACGCCCAGGCCCGGCGGCTGGCGAATCTCGGTCGAGACCTCCTACGGCTTCAAGCACCGCGCCCTCGTCTGGGTCTCCCATCCGGGGGGCCGCATCCGGCTCCTGGCCGCCGGCGACTCAGAGATGCAGATCCTCGACACCTTCCTCGCCCGGGAGCTCGCTGGGCACCGAGTCAACGTCACCAGCGACGCGCGCATCAGCACCGGCCTGAGCAACCCGTTCTTCTTCAGCTGGCCGGGTCACGCCGCCCGCCAGGCGCCCGTCCTGCGCCCGGACGTGACGGTGCTCGTCATGGGCGCCAACGAGGGCTACTCGGTGACCGGCGCGGGCGGCCATTCGATCGCCTGCTGCAGCGCGGCCTGGAGCGCCGGCTATGCCGACCTCGTCGCGGAGATGATGCGCATCTACCTGCGCGGCGACGCCGGTCGCGTCTACTGGTTCCTCCTCCCTACACCGCGCCCGGCGAAGTTCCGCTCCGTCTTCGACGCCGTCAACGCCGGCATCCGAGCGGCGGCCGCTCGCTTTCCCGGGCGCGTCGGCCTCATCGACGCCAACGCCTTCTTCACGCCCGGCGACCGGTATCGCGACCACATGGTCTACCGGGGCCACGGCTTCACCATCCACGAATCCGACGGCATCCACATCTCGGCGGCCAGCGACACCATCGCCGCGAACATCGTCACCCGTCGCCTGATCGCCGATCACGTGATCCACTGACCCGGCGCCGGCCGTTCGGGGCGCTCCGGGCGTTCGGGGCGTTCGGGGCATTCGGCGCGTTCGGGGTCACCACGGGGAGACCAGCCAGTCGTTGACCGCTGCCGCGGCGGAGAGCACCGGGCGGATGAGGGCCGCCTCGGCCGGCTCGGGCTGCGACTTCGGCGGTTTCGGGACCGCCGGCCCGGGCCCGGTGCGCGGGACGGCCGGAGTCGTGACGGTCACGCTCGGGACGCGGGCCGGCGTCGCCAGGAGCGCGCCCTCGACGAGGCGCGCGAAGGCGCCGATTCCCGCTGCGCTGGCCAGATGGATGCCGTCGGACGCGAACCAGCTCGCGTGCCCCGTGCTGAGCGCGTCCCAGTCGAGGACGAGGATGCGGCCGCGGTGCTGGTGCGCGGCCGAGCGGATCAGGTCCGGCACGTAGGCGTAGTTGCCGTGATGCGGCGTGACCATGGCCAGGACCCGGCTCGGGCCGACGAGGCTCAGGAGCTGATCGATCTGTGCCGTGGTGACGGCGCCGTTGGTCCCGAGCGCGACAACGACGATGCTCGGCAGGTTCTGGTCGTGCTGCTGGAGCCACACGATCCCTTGCGCCATGGTGCGGCACACCATGGCGTTGATGTGAAATCCGTACCCGGCGAGCGGTTGCGCGGCGTCGTAGAGCACGGAGTCGCCGACGGCGAGGGGCGCCGGCCCGGGCCCGACCGCCACCCGGGGGGCCAGGTCGATGGTCTCGCCGCACTGGGCGCTCGCGGGTGGCGCCGCGAAGGCCGCTACCGCCACGGCGGTGAGGATCGCCGCGGCGGCCGCGCCGCGGGTCGTTCCGCGCCGACGGCGGCGTCCGCCGGGCGCGCGCGCTGCACGTGGCCCACATTGA
>JAXDGF010000036.1:0-5240 GCA_034665165.1 Solirubrobacteraceae bacterium
CCGACGTGGCGGCGACGGGCTACGCGCTCGCGAAGACGCTCGAGTCCGAGCAGCCCGACCTCGTGCTCCTCGGCCAGCAGTCAGACGACGGCGAGTGCTACACGATCGGCGCCGTGGTCGCCGACCACTTGCAGATGCCGTCCCTGACCCAGGTGATCAAGCTCGACGTCGAGGACGGCGCGCTCCGCTGCGAGCGCCAGGCCGAGTACGGCTACGACACGGTGTCGGTCGAGATGCCCGCCGTGATCTCGGTCGGCGACGCCATCAACGAGCCGCGGTATCCATCGCTGAAGGCGATCATGGGTGCCAAGAAGAAGCCCCTGAACACGGTCGCCTCGGGCGACGTCGGGATCGACGTCGCGCTCGTCGGCGCCGACGGCTCGCGCGTGCAGTGCGGCGACTTCAAGGACCCGCCCGCCAAGGCCGTCGGGCAGATCATCGAGGACGAGAACACGGCCGAGACGGTCGAGAAGATCATCGCTTGGCTGGATGAAAGGAAGCTGATCTAGATGGCCGACGTACTGACCTACGTCCTTCACTACGAAGGCGCGTTCAACAAGAACTCGCTCGGCGCCGTGTCCGAAGGTGCCAAGCGCGCCGCCGAGATCGGTGGCGAGTGCCACGCCGTCGTCGTCGGCGGCGAGGACCTGACCGACGAGCTCTGCGCGACGCTCGGCTCCTACGGGGCGACCAAGGTCTTCCGTGCCCAGGGTCCCGAGGGACTGGCTCAGCCCGTGATCGACGTCATGGCCAAGGTGATCGAGGATCACGGACACGGTTACGCGCTCTTCGGCGGCGGCCTGCTCGGGTTCGAGATCGGCGCCGGCCTGGCCGCGCGGCGCAACGGCGGCGTGACCATGGAGGTCACCACCGTCCGGGCCGAGGGCGATGAGCTCGTGGCCGAGCGCCCGATCCTGGGTGACTCCAAGATCTCGGTCTCGCATTACCGCGGCGGCCTCGGGATCATCATCGGCCGCATCAACGCCTTCGAGATCTCGAAGACCGGCGACGGCGACGCCGAGGTGGTCGAGGTCGACGTCGAGTACTCGCCCTGGTCGACCAAGGCGAGCATGATCGAGCGCGGTGAGCAGCGCGGCGCCGACGTCGACATCGAGGGCGCGGACGTCCTCGTCGCCGGCGGCCGCGGCCTCGGCAAGGCCGAGGGCTTCCAGCTCGCCGAGGACCTGGCCGCCGCCTTCGGCGGGAACACCGCCGTGGCTGCCACCCGCGCCGTCGTCGACGCGGGCTGGTACCCGTACGCGGCCCAGATCGGGCAGACGGGCAAGACGGTGGCACCCAAGCTCTACCTCGCAGCCGGAATCTCCGGCGCCATCCAGCATAAGGTCGGCATGCAGTCCTCGGAGAACATCGTCGCTATCAACAAGGACGCCAACGCCCCGATCTTCGAGTTCGCCGACCTCGGGATCGTCGGCGACCTCAACAAGATCCTGCCCAAGCTCACCGAGGCCGTGAAGGCGAAGAAGGGGTCGTAGCCGTGAGCGCAAGCATGAACGGGCGCGGCCCCCACGCTCCCGGCGAGTTCCCACCCCCGGTCGACCCGGTCAAGGAGTTCATCAAGCGCGACCTCGACGGCGAGGACGACCGCATCGACGTCGGGGTAGCCATCGTCGGCGGCGGCACCGCTGGGCTGGCGTGCGCCAACCGGCTCCTCCAGCTCCTCGGCGACGACCCGGAGTTGATGGAGCGCCTCGGCGAGGTTCCGGTTGCCGTTGTCGAGAAGGCGAAGACGTGCGGCGGACACAACCTCTCGGGCGCGGTCATGCGCCCCGGGCCGCTGCAGGAGCTGTTCCCCGAGCTCACCCGGGAGGACTGGCGCAACGAGCGCTTCGCCTTCGGCGAGGTGACGAAGGAAGCCGTCTACGTGCTCCCGAACGGCAAGCGCAAGATCCGGATCCCGCCCCCGCCGCCGTTCAAGAACCACGGCAACGAGGTCGTTTCCGTAGCGGCGCTCGCGCGCTACCAGCAGCGCATGGCCGAGGAGGGCGGCGCCTACGTCCTCACCGAGACTTCGGCCGCGCAGCTCATCGTCGAGGATGGCCGCGTCGTCGGCCTGCGTTCGGGCGACAAGGGCCGCGGCAAGGACGGTGAGCCCCTGCGCAACTTCGAGCCCGGCACGGACATCAAGGCCCAGGTCACGGTGCTGGCCGAGGGCTGCTGGGGGCACTTGACGGGCGCCGCCATCCGCGAGTTCGATCTCGGCGAGGCGCGCGAGCCGCAGGTGTGGGAGCTCGGAGTCAAGGAGGTGTGGAAGGTTCCCAAGCCCCTCGATCGCATCATCCATACCATCGGCCCGTGGCCGCTGAAAGTGTCCGCCAAGTACGGGCAGATCGGCGGAACGTGGCTCTACCCGATGAAGGACGCCAAGACCGGCGATGACCTCGTCAGCATCGGCTTCGTGATCGACCTCGAGTACGCCGACGCCACCACCTCGGCCCACGACCTGCTCCAGCAGTTCAAGCTCCATCCGCTCGTGCGCGGCATCCTCGAGGGCGGAGAGCGCGTGGCGTGGGGCGCGAAGGCGCTCCCGGGCGGAGGCTACTGGTCGATGCCCAAGCTCACGATGCCCGGCGCCATGATCGTCGGCGACGCCGGCGGCATGGTGGACACCGTCGCGCTCAAGGGCGTGCATCACGCGATCAAGTCGGGCAAGCTCGCGGCCGAGGCGATCTACGCGAACCTCAAGCGGGGTGAGCCCCTCGGCGCTTACGAGGACGCCGTGGAGGACTCGTCGATCGGCAAGGAGCTCTACCAGGTGCGCAACACGCGCCAGCCCTTCCAGCGCGGGTTCCTCCGGGGCGGGCCGATCGTGAACGCCATGATCATCACCAAGGGCCGCTTTCCGGGCGGACGCTGGCACTGGCACCGCAACGACGAGCAGCCGCTGTTCATCGGTAAGACGAGCAGGCGCTACCCGAAGCCGGACAACAAATACACGTTCGACAAGCTCTCGAGCGTCTACATCAGCGGCAACTCGACGCGCGACGACGCCCCCAATCACATCCGCGTGCGCAAGCACGTGCCGCGGGAGATCGCCGAGGGCTGGCGCTGGATGTGCCCGGCCGGCGTGTACGAGATTCCCGACGACGCCCCCAAGTCGGGCGCCGTCGACGTGATCGTCAACTACACCAACTGCGTGCAGTGCGGCGCCATCACGGCCAAGGGTGGACGCTTGACGCCGCCCGAGGGCGGCGACGGCCCGCTGTACACGATCACGTGAAGTCGACTGCGTCGACTTCATTGCGAGTTCGGGGCGCTTCGCGCCCTTGGGAGTTCGCCTGGCGGCGAACGTCCCGCCTGGCGGCGAACATCGCGGCGGGATGGTGAGATCGCCGGTAGCGCGACTTTCAGGCCGGATAGTGGTTAATTCGGGTAGTTGTGAAGCGATTCAGCATCATTTGGATGATCGTCGTCATCACGGCGCCCGCGACGGCGGCCTTTGCCGGCTCGACCGCGCGCCGGGGCGGCCTCGCCGCGGACGCGCCGCCGCGCGCGCACCTGGCCGCCTTCGCCTGCCATACCGCCGTCGCGCAGGCCGACCGATCGGTCTCCGTCCGGGCCTCGATGCGCCCGGTGACGGGCACCGAGAAGATGCAGATGCGCTTCGAGCTGCTCTCGAGGTCGGGTCCCGGAGGCGTGTTCGCCGAAGTGCCCGGGGGCGGGCTCGGCACCTGGATCACGCCGTCGAGCCCGACGCTCGGGCAACGCTCGGGCGATGTCTGGATCGTCAGCCACCCGGTCTCGAATCTGCCCGCGCCGGCCGTCTATCGCTACCGCGTTACCTTCCGGTGGACGGGCGCGGGCGGCCGGGTCCTCACCACCCGCACGCGGATGAGCGCCGATTGTCGTCAGTTCCTGTACCGGCCCGACCTGCTCGTGAGCTCGATCTCGATCCAGCCCATTCCCGGCAAGCCGAAGAAGGACCAGTACGTGGCCACGATCGCCAACGGCGGGCTCGCTCCCACCCCGGGGAACTTCGCCGTGTCGTTCACGCCCGGTGCCTCGGCCACCATGGGCGCGACGCCGGTGACCACGATGCAGACTCTCCCACCTCTGGCGGCCGGCGCGACCACGGTTGTTACCTTCGCCGGTCCGGCCTGCACGGAAACGACGGCACCCACGGTGACCGTCAATCCGGGGCACAGAGTCGACGAGTCGAACTTCGCCAACGACTCGCTCACCGTCGGCCCGAGCTGCCCGCCGGTGAGCTCGGCGCCCGCCACGGCGCCATGATCGGCGTTGCTGGCGGGCCCCGCTAAACTCAGAGACATAATGAAAACCGGAATCCATCCCGACTACGCAGACGCGCACGTGCGCTGTACTTGCGGCAACGAATTCACGACCCGATCGACCAAGTCTGAGATCCACGTGGAGATCTGCTCGGCGTGCCACCCGTTTTACACGGGGCGCCAGAAGCTGGTCGACACCGGCGGCCGGGTTGAGCGCTTCCAGCGCCGGGCGGCCAAGGGCCGGCGTGCGGCTGCCGCTTCGGGCCCTTAGGAGCTTAGGTTGCGCCGGGGGCCCGTGCCGGAACCCGGCGTGAACGCGCCGCGGCCCCTCGAGGCCAAGCGTGACGCGCCCGTGGGCGGTCAGGCCGTGCTCGAGGGCGTGATGATGCGCGGGGTCTCGACATGGGCCGTCGCCGTCCGCAAACCCGCAGCCGTGGCTACGACCGCGGAGTCGGACGCCCCGGACTCCCAGGACTTGCCGGACACCGCTCCGGAGAGGCTGGAGGGCGCGGACGCGGCGGAAAAGCCCGAGGACAAGGACGCCCTCGGCGAGATCGCGGTCACCTCGTTCCCGCTCGTGTCGTGGACGCGGCGGCGGCGGGCCTACCGGTGGCCGCTGATCCGCGGCGTGGTGGCCATGGCCGAGTCGCTCGCGATCGGCATGCGCGCGCTCTCCATCTCGGCCGGCGCCCAGCTCCCCGAAGGCGAGGAGGAGCTCTCGGGCGCGGCGTGGACGGGAGCGATCGTCGTCGCCCTGATCTTCGCCATCGGCGTGTTCTTCATCCTCCCGGTCGGGATCACGAGCCTGGTCAAGCATCAGATCGGCTCCTCCTTCACCTTCTGGCTCATCGAGGGCGTGATCCGGACGGCGATCTTCCTCGGCTACCTGTTGCTGCTCTCACGCCTGCGGGATCTGCGCCGCGTATTCGAGTACCACGGCGCCGAGCACAAGGTGATCTCCTGCTACGAGGCCGAGGACGAGCTCACCCCCGA
>JAXDGF010000037.1:0-3566 GCA_034665165.1 Solirubrobacteraceae bacterium
GTCGCCTACAACGTCGAGCAGGCGCGCGTCGGCCAGAAGACCGACTTCGACAAGCTCACGCTCGACATCGAGACCGACGGGTCGATCGATCCCCACGCCGCGCTGCGCGAGGCGGCCGAGATCCTCATCTCCCAGCTCGCCATCTTCACCGACGAGGCGCGGGTGGTGGAGCTCCGCGAGGCGGGGATGCCGGTGCTCGAGCCGAGCCCGCTGGGCGGCAACAGCGGCTTCGCGGGCGCGAGCCGTCCGGCCAACGCGATGGACGACATCCTCATCGAGGAGCTCGAGCTCGGGGTCCGCTCCTACAACTGCCTCAAGCGCGCGGGCATCCAGACGGTCGGCGATCTGATCTCGAAGACCGAGTCAGAGCTCAACGCGATTCCCAACTTCGGCAAGAAGTCGATCGACGAGGTCATCGAGACCCTGCACGCACGCGGGCTCGGACTGCGCCAAGATTAGGGTTGAGATGCGTCACCAGCGCCAGCGCTACCAACTGAGCCGCAGCTCCTCGCACCGCAAGGCGCTGCTCATGAACCTCTGCAAAGAGGTGATCGACCACGAGCGCATCGAGACGTCGGAGACCAAGGCCAAGGCGGTCAAGCCCGAGCTCGAGAAGCTGATCACGCTGGCGAAGCGCGGCGATCTCCACGCCCGCCGGCAGGCGCTCTCGACCCTCGGACAGGACAAGTTCGTCGTCCACAAGCTGTTCGAGGAGATCGCGCCTCGTTACGTGGCCCGCCCGGGCGGCTACACGCGGATCCTCAAGCTGGGCCCGCGCCGCTCGGACTCGACCGAGATGGTGCTGCTGGAGCTGGTGTAGCGCGGCGACGAAGCTCGTCCTCGAATACGACGGAGGCGGATTTGCCGGCTGGGCCCGCCAGCCCGGCGCGCGCACCGTGCAGGACGAGCTCGAGCGCGCCCTATCCGTCGTCCTGCGCCGCGAGTCGGTTCCCGTGACGGTGGCCGGCCGCACCGACCGCGGCGTTCACGCCTGGGGCCAGGTCACGAGCTACGCGGGCGAGCCCGCCTCGGTCTACAGCCTCAACGCGCTCCTTCCGGAGGACATCGCGGTGCTCTCATGTGCGGCGGCGGCGCCTAGCTTCGACGCCCGGGGCGACGCGCGCAGCCGGGTGTATTGCTACCGCGTTCTCGCCCGCCGCGAGCGCAGCGCGCACGAGCGCGGCCGCGCCCTGTACTGGCCTCACCGGGTCGACCTCGATGGCCTCGACGCGTGCGCCGCCGCCCTCCCCGGCCCCCACGACTTCACCGCCTTCACGCCCACCGATACCCATCATGTCCGCTTCGAGCGCGAGGTGCTCGCCGCCGCGTGGCGGCGCCGCGGCGACATCCTCGAGTTCTGGATCGAGGCCGACGCCTTCATGCGCCAGATGAACCGCATCCTCGTGGGCACGATGCTCGAGGTTGCGTCGGGGCGGCGGGAGGTCGCGAGCTTCGCCTCGTTGCTGACCGGGCGCCCGCGCGCCGACGCGGGTCCGACCGCCCCGCCGCACGGGCTCTACCTGGCGGCGGTTCGGTACGCGCCCCCCACGGTTGATCCGTTCGGCGCCTGCCGACGTAGTTAGTCGTCGGGCAGGCACTCGAGGCGGGCTCACTCGCCGCTCGATGATCGCGAGCTCGGCCGGGGTCGCCACGACCATGGCTGTGACCGCTGTATCGCCGGCCGCGGCCGGCGCGATGGGCCGGACTGAAGAGGCGGCGAAGCTGATCAAGCGGCCGGAGACTCCGATCCCGGCCGACGTGGTCGTGGCCTACGTCCACGACGCCGCGCGCGGTGTGGTGACTGTCATCCACGGTGACACCGAGCGCACCTACAAGGACGCGGCCCTCGCTAGGCGGCTGCTCAAGGCCGCCCACCACTCATCGAAGGAGCGCAGGTAGATGTCCTCCCATCGCGAAGCGCCAGGAACGAGCCAGGACCCGGTGGCCGACGGCACAGACGTCTACGCGTTCGTCAGCCCGGACGACCCCACGACGGTCACGATGATCTGCAACTACATCCCGCTCGAGGGTCCGGCCGCCGGCCCGAACTTCTACGAGTTCGGCGACGACGTCCTCTACTCGCTGCACATCAGTAACAGGGGCACGGCCCAACCCGACATCACCTACGAGTTCCAGTTCGAGACGCAGGTGCTGAACCCGAACACGTTCCTCTACAACACCGGACCGATCGGCTCGCTCGACGATCCGCACTTCAACAAGCGCCAGTTCTACAGCGTCACGCGCACGGCTGGGTCCAAGTCCACGGTGCTCGGGACCGGGCTGGCGTCACCGCCGTGCAACATCGGACCACTGTCGACGCCGGACTACGTGGCCCTTGCCGATGCCGCGGTTCATACTCTGCCCGGCGGTCGCACCGTCTTCGCCGGCCAGCGGGCGGAGGGGTTCTATGTCGACCTCGGGGCCGTGTTCGACCTCGGCGATCTGCGCCCGTTCGAGAACCTCCACGCCTTCGGCAGCCTCCCCGCGCGCGATGGCGTGAATGCCACGGCGCAGGTCAACGTTCACAGCATCGCGCTCAAGGTACCCATCTCCGACCTGACGGCGGGCAGCCCGACGATCGGCGTGTGGGCCACCGCCAGCCGGCGCAAGGTCGAGCTCCGGGGGGCGCATCCGGTCGAGGCGGGCCCGTGGGTGCAGGTCTCGCGCCTTGGCAACCCGCTCTTCAACGAGGTACTCGTACCCCTCGGGCGCAAGGACGCGTGGAACGCCGGCAGCCCGGCGGGTGACACCGAGTACGCAGGTGGCGTCGCCCACCCCGAGCTCGCTTCGCTGCTGAACGTCCTCTACCCGGGCGTGTTCCCGAACCTCGCGGCGTACGGCGCGCCGCGCGCCGACCTGCTCGCGATCCTCATGACGGGGATTCCCGCCGGGATCGTCTCCCCAACCTACACGACGTCCACGGGGACGATCCAGGCCGACATGCTCCGCCTCAACACCTCGATCCCGCCGAAGACGGACGCACCGAACGTCCTCGGTGTGCTCGGTGGTGACGTTGCCGGCTTCCCCAACGGCCGGCGCGTGTTCGACGACGTGTTCACGATCGAGTTGCGCGCGATCGCCGGCGCCACCATTCCGCTCGTCGACTCGGGGTTCACGCCCGACGGCGCCGCCAGCGTCGTCACGGACGGGCTCACGTTCGATAACTACCTGCCGCACTTCCCCTACCTCGGCGTGCCCTACAGCGGGTACGACGTGCCCGCCGCGGTGGCGTGCTGATGTCCGAGCCCGTCGCCCGACCCCACCCCGAGCACGTCGTCCTCGACATCGGCGAAGACGTGGGCGCCCTCGTCATCCACGCCGATCCCGAGCTCCACGATCTCCAGATCGAGATCTGCCGCTCGGGCGAGGAGGACGGCAAGCGCGAGCACCAGCACATCCTCGAGCGACCGATCGGCGGGCGGACGATGTACGCCGCCGTCTTTGGCGGCCTGCACGAGGGCGCCTATACGTTGCTGACGAACAACGCCATCCGTGAGCGAGACGTGGCCATAAGCGGAGCCGAGGTCACGACGCTGGATTGGCGCACGAGCTGAGCCCGGCCGGGG
>JAXDGF010000038.1:0-8232 GCA_034665165.1 Solirubrobacteraceae bacterium
GGCGAGATCGGCGACGCGGCCTTCGAGTTGCTCGCGCCCGGTGGACGCTTCCTCCCCTTCGGAATGGCGAGTGGCCGCTTCGCCAGGGTGTCGGCCGAAGCCGCCGCTGCGCGTGGTGTCGCCGTGCTGCGCGGGCCGCCCGGCGGCACGCCGGCGGAGATCGACGCGCTCACGCGCGCGGCGCTAGAGCACGCCCGACGAAACCGCCTACGACCCGTGATCGGCCAGGAGTTCGAGCTCGAACGCGCCGCCGAGGCCCACGCCGGGATCGAGGCGCGGGCGACGATCGGCAAGACATTGCTTGCGGTGTGAGCGCACCGCTCCGGGGCTGGGATACTTCGCGGTGATGGCCACGCGGCAAGAGGTCACCGAGTCAATCCAGGCCGCCATGCAGGCGCGCGGCGTCACCTTCGCCGAGCTGGCGAAGGAGCTCGGGCGCCCGCCCGTGTGGGTCGCCGCGGCCGTCCTGGGCCAACATCCGTTCTCCCGCGAGGAGGCGGAGAAGCTCGTCGATCGGCTGGGCCTGTCCCCGGACGCCGCGACCGTGCTCCAGCAGATCCCGATGCGCGGCGGCCTCGATGCGGCCGTCCCCGTCGATCCCACCATCTACCGCCTCTACGAGGTCATCCAGGTCTACGGCCCGGCGCTCAAGGCGTTGATCCACGAGGAGTTCGGGGACGGCATCATGAGCGCGATCAACTTCCGGGCCGAGGTCGAGCGCGTCGCCGATCCCGCCGGGGACCGGGTGCGGATCACTCTGGACGGTAAGTTCCTGCCCTATCAGTGGGGCTGAGCCGCACGCCGGCGAGCCGATCGACCCGGGTCAAGGCCTGCCTGAACGGGGGGCGCACGCGCGCGGAGCACCCCGCCGTGCCTCAGACGCCCGCTGAGCTCGCCGTCGACGCCGCGGCCGTAGCGCGGGCCGGAGCATTCGCCGTGCACGTGCATCCTCGCGACGCCCACGGAGCGCAGACGCTGGCGGCCCGGGCCTGCGACGCCGCCGTGGCGGCGATCAGGGCGGCCGCTCCCCGGCTCCTGATCGGGCTCTCGACCTCGGAGGCAATCGATCCCGACCCCTTCGCGCGCGCGGCGGCGGTCAAGAACTGGCGGCAGCGACCCGACTTCGTCTCAGTCAACTTCTCCGAGCTGGGCTGGGCCGGGATCGTTCGGGCCGCGACGCACGCCGGGATCGGCGTCGAGGCAGGGCTGGCCACGCCCGCCGACGCCGGAGAGCTGGTGGGGAGCCCGTTCACGCACCAGGTCGTGCGCGCGCTCGTGGAGGTGGACGGGGGCGCGGACGAGGCCCGCGCGATCGCGGCGCTCGTCCCCGACGAGGTCACCCAGCTCTGGCACGGGCGCGGGGAGCGGACGTGGGAGGTGATCGCGGCGGCGGCGGAGGCCGGCGTGGACGTGCGCGTCGGGCTCGAGGACACGCTCGTGTTGCCCGACGGCTCCGTCGCGGCCGGCAACGCCGAGCTCGTGGCCGCGGCGGTGGAGCTCAAAGGCCGGGGGACATAGACGCAATCCACGCCGACGACGACGATGTCGAGTCGGAACCGGCAGCAATGAGGAGGATCTGAGCGTCAAGCGCGGCGGACCGACGTCCGACAGGCCTACAGTGGTGTAGCGCATCACTACTCGACAGGGGACTAGCTAGGTTGGGACCGCATCTACGACCGGGGTCGATTTCGCTCCGAGGGCGGATGCTGCTTAGAACGGCGGTGTTGGCTCTCGTCGTCGCGACGGCCTTCATCCTGCTCATCGTCGCCGTCGACTCAATGCGCGCGGCCTCGAACCGGCGCGCCCATTCTGAGCAGACGATCGCCGCCGCCAACGCTGCTGAGAAGCTTGTACTCGATCTCGAGACCGGGGAACGGGGCTTCGTGATCACCGACAGCCAGGGCTTCCTGGCGCCGTGGCGCTCGGCGCGGGCGGCGTTCCCGGCGGCACTGGCACGGCTGGTTGAGCTGACGCGGGACGATCCCAGGCAGGAGCGGCTGGCCGTGGAGATCCGGACCGCGGGCATGGCCTACCTGCGCGGGTGGGCGCTCACGCTCGTCGACGCCGAGCGGCGTAGCCCCGCGAGCGCACGACGCCTGGTGGCAAGCGGCGAGGGTAAGCGGGAGGTCGACGCCATGCGCGCTCTCTTCGCCGAGCTCATCAGCCGTGAGCAGGCGCTGGAAGTAATGCGCACAGCCGCCGCCAACCGGTCTGCGACCAGTGCCATCACGACGGCAGTTGTCGGCCTCGGCCTCTCGCTCTTCCTCATCGCGCTCGTGTCCACGCTGCTCGCGCGCTCCGTCGTCGTTCCCGTCAACCGCCTGCGCGCGGCGGCCGACCAGGTCGCGGCCGGTGTCCTGTCGGTGCGCATTCCGCGTCGCGGTCCGCCCGAGCTCGCCGCGCTGGCGGACTCGTTCAACGCCATGGCCCAGTCCCTCGAGGACACTCATACGCGGCTGCGTGAGGCAACCGTCCGCGCCGACGACGCGAACCTGGCCAAGAGCGAGTTCCTCTCGCGCATGAGCCACGAGCTGCGTACGCCGCTCAACGCCATCATCGGCTACGGACAGGTGCTCGAACTCCAGCTCCGCGACGAGCGCCGTCGGGAAGACGTCGAGCAGATTCTGCGCGCGGGGCGGCACCTCCTCGCCCTCATCAACGATGTGCTCGACCTCTCGAGGATCGAGGCGGGCGAGCTCGCGCTCTCGTCCGAGGCCGTACCGGTGGGGGAGACGGTCGAGCACGTCGTGGCTCTGGTGGCCCCGAGCGCCGAGGAGCACAACGTGCAGGTCCGCGTCGACTTGACCGGCCTGGCCGAGGACGGTCACGTGCAGGCCGATCGCCGGCTCCTGGCGCAGGTGCTGCTCAACCTGCTCTCGAACGCGATTAAGTACAACCGAGACCGCGGTCTCGTGAGCGTAACGTTCACGGCTCCAGACGAGGATCGGATCCAGATCCTCGTCACCGATACCGGGGTGGGCATTCCGTCGGGCAAGCTCCCCGGCCTGTTCGAGCCCTTTGACCGCCTCGGCGCCGAATTCACCGGCGTCGAAGGCACGGGCCTCGGGCTGTCCTTGTCGAAGCGCCTGGTCGAGGCCATGGGGGGCGTGATCGACGTCTGGTCCGAGCCCGGGCACGGCAGCACCTTCGTCGTCGAGCTCGCCGGTGCCCCCGCGCCCGAGGACCGCGCTCTGGCCCGGGCCGGTTCGGGGCCGCCGCCGGTGACGGGGACCGAGCTCGGGGACAGCTTGCGACGGATCCTCTACATCGAGGACAACCTCTCCAACCTCACGCTGGTGGAGCGGATCCTCGATCAGCAGCAGAACGTGGAGGTGATACCGGCCATGCAGGGAACGATCGGGCTCGAGCTCGCCCGTGAGCACCAGCCCGACCTGATCGTGCTCGACCTGCACCTCCCGGACCTGACCGGCGACGAGATCCTTCGCCGCCTCCGGGCCGGGGAGGACACACGCGACATCCCGGTGGTGATCCTGAGCGCCGACGCGAGCAAGGGTCAGATCGAGCAGCTGCTCGAGGCAGGCGCGATGGACTACCTGACCAAGCCCCTCGACGTGCGCCAGTTCCTCGCCGTGCTCGCCGCCCAGCTTGTAGACCTCGATGAGGCCCCACCGCCCGAGCTCCACGCCGCGAGGATCATGGTCGTGGACGACGTTCCGACCAACGTGTCGCTCCTCACGATGATCCTCTCGGGATGGGGTTACGAAAACCTCGTCTCCACCATCGACTCCTCCGAGGCGGTTCAGATGTGCGTGGACAACCACCCCGATCTTCTCCTCCTCGACCTGCAGATGCCCACCCCGGACGGCTACGAGGTGATGGAGGCACTCGGACAACGGCGCAGCGGCGACTTACCCATTCTCGTTCTCACCGCCGAGCTCAGCGAGGAGACCGAAGCGCGGGCCCGAGGCCTCGGCGCCAATGACTTCCTGGGCAAGCCCTTCGACTTCGACGACCTCCGCCGGCAGGTGGACATACTCCTGCGAGCGCCCCGCGCGGTGGGCGGAAGCTAAGGGCCCGCGCGAACCCTAACGCGCCGCCAGTAACAGGCCGCGGACGCGCTGCTCGAGCTCGAGGCGAGCGGGATCGCCGTGGACGTCGGTCGGGAGCTCGATTACGACGCAGTCCTTGGCCGACTCGACGCGCAAGGGGCCCGACGAGAGCGGCGCGTTCTTCGGCAGCTCGACGACCGACCCCGCGTCGAAGAGCTCGATCACGCGTGGGTCGATGTAGCTGGCGCGCGCTACCGCGGGCGTGTTACCCAGGGCGACGCTGACCTCGCGCACGGCTCGGCTCACGGCGCGCGGGCCGCGGTTGCCGGCGGCGTGCTCGCGCGCGAGCGCCACCGCGGCGAGCACCGTCGCCGCCCACGTGCGGAACTCCTTGGCCGAATACGGGCCTCCGCTCCAGGTGCGCAGGGCGTCGTTGACCTCGGGCGCGTGGATTCGATGCCAGCCGCGTGGTGACCGGTAGGCGAGGATCTCCTGCGGCAGTCCGCGCCGGCGCTTGAGCGTCCCCAAGAGGTGGACCGACTCCGGATCGCTGACGGTCATGCGCCGGCGCTTTCCCGACTTCGCGACGAAGTCGAAGCGCACCTCGGTCCCTCGCACGGTCACGTGCTCGCGGCGGAGGGTCGTCAGCCCAACGTGACCGTTGTCGCGCGCGTAGCGGTCCCATCCGACCCGGAACAGCCCGATGTCCAGCAAGCGGATGGCGAGGGCAAGGGTGCGGTCGCGGTCTGCGCGATCGAGGGTGAGGAAGTCCTGAGCCGTGGCCCTGATGGCGGGGAGCCGGTCGGCGAACTCGAGCATGTCGTCGAACTTCTCCTCGTCTCGCCTTGCGCGCCACAGTGGGTGATAGAGATACTGGCGCCGTCCCTTGGCATCGAGGCCGGTCGCTTGCAGGTGGGCATCGGCGTTCGCCGTGATCCACACATCGGCCCACCCCGGCGGGATGCGGAGAGCGCGAACTCGCTCGAGGGTTGCCTCGTCGGCGATCGTCCTCCCGTCGGCGTCGACGATGATCCAGCCGCCGGCGCCCTGCTCGCGGCGCAGCCCGAGCTCGCCGCCGCTGACGTAGACGAGCCCCTCCCGCATTCGATCCACCATACGGGTTTCCCCGCGCGCGGCTGCGGGCGTTTCGTCTAGATTTTGCGCGACCCCCTCCGATAGCCTGCAACGACCTCGTGCCTGAGCCAGCTCTCGTCGCGGCCGTGCAGATGGGCTCAACGGAGAGCAAGCTCGAGAACATCGATACGTGTGCGCGCCTCGTGGCCGAGGCCGCGGGCCGCGGGGCGCGCATCGTTCTCCTCCCCGAGAAATGGAACGCCCTCGGCTCGCCGGAGGTCTTGCTCATCAACGCAGAAGAGCTCGAGGACGGCCTTAGCGTCGCCGCCATGGTCGGGTGGGCGCGCCAGCACCGGATCGTCCTCGTCGGGGGATCGATCACCGAGCGGGCCGCTGACGGCAGGCTCTTCAACACCTCGATGGTGTTCGACGAGACGGGTGCCGTCCGCGCCGTCTACCGCAAGATCCACATGTTCGACGCCAACGTCGGCGGCCACGAGTTCCGCGAGTCGGCCTCCGAAGCACCCGGCGCGGAGATCGTCACCTGCGACGTGGGGGGATGGCGGCTCGGCCTGTCCATCTGTTACGACGTACGCTTCCCCGAGCTGTACCGCATCCTCGCCCTGCGGGGTGCCCAGCTCCTGACCGTGCCGGCCAATTTCACCCTGTTCACGGGACGCGACCACTGGGAGCTCCTGCTCCGCGCGCGAGCCGTCGAGGACCAGTGCTTCGTGCTGGCCGCGGGTCAGCTCATCTCGGCGGCGACCGGGCCGCCCTCGCACGGGCGCTCGATGATCATCGACCCCTGGGGTGTTGTTATGGCTCAGGCGTCTGACCGCGAGATGGTCGTGCTCGCCGAAGTGGATCCCCGGCTCATCGCCGACGTTCGCGAGAAGGTGCCGGCCCTCGCCAACCGCCGTCCCCTGAGCTACGCCTGGCCCACCGAGGCCACGGAGCCGGGGATCACCTTTACCGGCTGATCCTCACCAGCATTAGCGCGCTGACAACGTGGCAGCGGGCCGGGAGCGATCAGCCCGATTAGCGCGCCCCGGCTGGGGGGCGAGAGCCGTATCGGCCTCGGCCGTGGGACCCACGTCGGGGTCCGTTGAAACTACGGAACCGGGTCAACACGGGTACAGCCGGCGTTGCCAGCGGCCGATAGGGACCAGGCCATGAAACTGGACGGATGTCCGTTCGTGCGCCGCACTCCGCTGTGTCCCCGCAACCGAAAGCTTCCCCATGACCGCAACCGGCCATCGCCGTCTTACAGCTGTATTCATCTTTGCGCTCCTGTCCCTGGCCTTCGCCATCACCGGCAGCGCGCAGGCGACCTTGACCGGTTCCGCTTTCGACACCACTAATGGGACCGAGGCGGCGGCGACCGCGCTGAGCTGGCAGAACGTGGCCAGTTCCCCGAGGCTCGGCACCGAGCTCGGCGGTACCACCTGCTTCGGCGGTGGCGAGAAGGAGCTCACGCCCTCGGCGTGGACCTTCATCACGGGAACGGCGTGCTCGCCCGCCAAGTCCGATCTGCTCGGCATGTTCTCCTACGCCGAGACCACGGCCAGCAACTCCTTCCTGCACCTCGCGTGGGACCGGGCTGCCATCTCGGGCGACGCCTTCATCACCTTCGAGCTCAATCAGAGCAACGCGACGTGGACGAACACCGCTGGCGCGATCATCCCGTGCCGCACCAACAACGACCTCCTCGTCTCCTACCAGCTCACGAACGCCGGCGTGACCATCACCGCATACAAGTGGACGGGTGATGGCACCGGCCCCGTGTCCTGCCCGAATGGCGCCGGCGGCGCCTTCACCCAGGCCTCGACCGTTACCGAAGAGGGATCGGTGAACACGGCGAGCATCACGAACTACCTGGCGACCGGGACGCTCGGAAGCTCGTTCGCCTCCGGCGCCTACGGCGAGGGGACGCTGGACGTGCAGTCGGTCATCCAGAGCCTCGGCCTCGGGTGCGTCTCCTACATCCAGGTGCAGGCCCACACCCGCTCGTCGGCTTCCATCTCCTCCTCGCTCATCGCCTTCATGGCGCCCGTCACCGCCTCTATCGGCAACTGTGCCGCTGCTGGCACCGTGTACAACAACACCGCCGGCGACGGCACTCACCACGCCGGCGAGTCCGGCCTGGGTGGCGTCACCGTGTACGCGGATCTGACGAACGTCGGCCACTACGTCGCAAGCGATCCGACCACGACGACCGACTCCTCCGGGTACTACCTGCTCGCGGGTGTGGCAGCCGGCAGCCATGCCGTCGGCGTCGTCCCGCCGGCCGGATATCAGTGCACGAGTCCGTCGTCTCCCTGCTCGCACACGGTCAGCTTCTCGACGACGACCAACGCGATCGGCCAGGACTTCGAGCTCAACGCCCCGCCGCCGCCCGCGGCGCCGACCCTCGCATCCCCGGCTGACGGGCTGCTCACAAGCAACAACGAGCCGCCCTTCTCGGCGACCGGCGACGCCGGCGCGAGGATCGACTTCTACGTCGATGGCACCGACATCGGCAACGCGACCGCCGACGTGTCGGGGGTGGCGATCCTGACGCCCTCGAGCGCGATCGCAGACGGGGCCCACACCGCCTATGCCACCGAGACCAACTCTTTCGGCGGCGTGAGCGCGAACTCGAATGTCGACAGCTTCACCGTCGACACCGTCTCCCCGGCTGCACCGGTCATCACCGCTCCCGCCGACGGTTCCGTCACGAACGTCAACACGCCGACGCTGACGGCCACCGCGGAGGTGGGCTCGAGCGTGGCGTTCTACGAGGACGCGCCCGGCAGCGCGCTCCTGGGTACGGCCGTGGCCGACGGAACCGGAACCGCCACCCTCACCCTGACGACCGCTCTCCCCGACGCCTCCTACAGCATCCACGCGACGGCGAGTGATGCCGCCGGTAACGTCAGCGGCAGCTCGGTCGAGGACCACTTCACGGTCGATACCGTCGCCCCGGCCGCGCCGACCCTGACCGCCCCCGCCGACGGCTCACTTACGAACAACAACGAGCCCACGCTGAACGCGACGGGCGCCGAAGTGGGCTCGACCGTCACCTTCTACGTCGACGGGACGTCGGTCGGAACCGCGACCGCGGACGGCTCCGGAAACGCCAGCCTGACGCTCACCTCCACGCTCTCGG
>JAXDGF010000039.1:0-20971 GCA_034665165.1 Solirubrobacteraceae bacterium
GTGTGGTGGGCGGCGCCGACGACCCCAGCGAGCACGCCTCCGGACGCGGCCTCGGGATCCTGCGTGACGAGGGAGTGGAGGTCGTGGTCGCGGACGGGGAGCTTGCAACCCGCGCGCGTCTTCAGAATCAACCGTTCCGCAAGCGCGCCCGGACGGGGCGGCCGTGGGTGCTGTTCAAGTCCGCGATGACGCTGGACGGCAAGGTGGCGACCCACAGCGGCGACTCGAAGTGGATCTCCGGCGAGGAGAGCCGCCGGCTGGCTCACCTGTGGCGGGCCGAGTGCGACGCGGTCGCCGTTGGGATCGGGACGGCGCTCGCGGACGACCCTCAGCTCACGGCGCGCGTCGAAGGCGTTGCCCGGCAGCCCCGGCGGATCGTGTTCGATTCCCTCGCCCGCCTTCCCCTGTCCTCGCAGCTGGTCCGGGGTGCCCGTCAGACGCCGCTGACCGTGGTCGTCTCGAGGGCGGCGCCCCGAGCCGCGGCCGATGCGCTGGAGACGTACGGCGCGGATGTGATCGTCGCGACCGGAGAGAACGAGCCGGCGCGCGTTCGCTCGGCGCTCGACCAGCTGGGCTCGGCGGGAGTCGGATCGATTCTGCTCGAGGGGGGCCCGCACCTGGCCGGAGCCTTCTTCGACGTCGACGAGATCGATGAGATTCGCCTGTTCCTCGCGCCCCTGGTCCTGGGCGGAAGGACCGCCCGCGACCCGCTCGAGGGCGAGGGCGTCGAGATGATTGCGTCGGCCGACCGTGCGCTGACGCTCGAGTGCGAGCGGGTCGACGACGACCTGCTCATCACGTCGAGGATGCGGGAGTGGTGAGCGGTGTTCACCGGCCTGATTGGTGAAGTGGGACGGGTCGCTCGGATCGAGCGCTCCCCCGACGGAGCTCGGGTGCGGATCGAGACGACATTCGCGACGGAGCTCCGCGACGGTGACTCCGTCGCGGTCAACGGCGTGTGCCTGACCGCCTCCGAGGTGGACGGCCGCTCGTTCTCCGCCGAGGCGATGAACGAGACGCTGACGCGCACGTCGCTGGGCGCGCTGGACCCCGGGGCGCAGGTGAACCTCGAGCTTCCGCTCCGCGCTGGAGACCGGCTTGGCGGCCACGTGGTCCAGGGTCACGTCGACGGCCTCGGCCGAGTCACCGAGCGCAGCAAGGACGGGTTCGCCCAGCGGGTCCGGATCGAGGCCCCCGAAGACGTGCTCCGGTACGTCGTCGAGAAGGGATCGATCGCAGTCGACGGCGTGTCGCTCACGGTGGCCGAGGTGGACGCGCAATCATTTACGGTGTCGCTGATTCCCGAGACGCTCGAGCGCACGACGCTCGGGCAGGCCGAGCCGGGCAGGCCGGTGAACCTGGAAGTGGATGTGCTCGCCAAGTACGTCGAGAAGGCGGTGAGAGGATGAGCAGCCGGACCGAAGCCAAATTCGCGACGATCGACGAGGCGATCGAGGAGATCCGCCAGGGCAGGATGGTGGTCGTCGTCGATGACGAGAACCGTGAGAACGAGGGCGACCTGACGATGGCCGCGCAGTTCGTCACACCCGAGGCGATCAACTTCATGGCCAAGGAGGGTCGCGGGCTGATCTGCCTCGCGCTGACCCCCGAGCGCTGCGACGAGCTCGGCCTCGACCTGATGGCAGCCAAGAACGAGTCGGCGTTCGAGACGGCGTTCACGGTGTCGATCGAGGCGCACTCGCGCCACGGCGTCACGACCGGGATCTCGGCCGCCGACCGCGCGCGGACGATCCAGGTCGCGATCGATCCCAACGCGAGCCCTCGCGACCTGGTTCAGCCGGGTCACGTGTTCCCGCTGAAGGCCAAGGACGGCGGCGTGCTCGAGCGCGTCGGCCAGACCGAGGCCGCGGTCGACCTGGCGCGGCTCGCGGGGCTGATCCCGGCCGGCGTGATCTGCGAGATCATGAATGACGACGGGACGATGGCGAGGGTCCCGGACCTGGAGGTCTACTGCCGGCGCCACGGGTTGAAGATGGTCACCGTCGCCGACCTGGTCGCATACCGGCGCCAGCACGACAAGCTGATCGAGCGGGTGGTCGCGACGGAGCTTCCCACCACGTTCGGCGACTTCGTCGCGGTCGGCTACCGGTCGCTGGTCGACAACAAGCACCACGTCGCGCTCGTCAAGGGGGAGGTCGCGGGCGCCGAGGACGTGCTCGTCCGGGTCCACTCGGAGTGCCTGACCGGCGACGTGTTCCACTCGCTGCGGTGCGACTGCGGCCAGCAGCTCGAGTCGGCGCTGGAGGCGATCGAGCAGGAGGGACGCGGCGTGCTGCTGTACCTGTCCCAGGAGGGCCGCGGGATCGGGCTGCTCAACAAGCTCCGCGCCTACAAGCTCCAGGAGGAGGGACTCGACACGGTCGACGCGAACCTGCGCCTCGGCCTACCGGCCGATCTGCGCGACTACGGGATCGGGGCCCAGATCCTCACCGACCTGGGGCTGACCTCGATCCGGATCCTCACCAACAATCCCAAGAAGATCTCCGGCCTGGCCGGCTACGGATTGTCGGTCACCGACCAGATCCCGATCTCCCACGTTCCCAACGAGTACAACGAGGCCTACCTGCGCGCCAAGCGCGACCGGCTCGGCCACACCCTCCACCACCAGGGCCTCGCGTACGACGAGGAGATGCTCCGCGACGAGCAGCTGGAGGACTCGCGCCGCCGGAAGCAGAGCGAATGACAGCCGCGCTGTGCGTGGCTCGCTTCTATCCCGAGCTCGCCGACAGGCTCGAGGCAGGCGCGCACGAGGCGCTCTCGAAAGGGGCCGTGGACGAGATCGAGACGTTTGAGGTGCCGGGGGCGTTCGAGCTCCCGGTGATCGCCAAGTACGCCGCCCGGTCCGAGCGGTTCGAGTTGGTGGTGTGTCTGGGCGCGGTGATCCGCGGCGACACCGACCACTACCAGTACGTGTGCGGCGAGGCGGCTCGGGGGATTCAGCAGGTCCAGCTGGAGACCGGGGTCCCGTGCGGGTTCGGGCTGCTCACCGTCGACACGATGGAGCAGGCGCTCGAGCGCGTGCACGGTGGCTCCAAGCGCGACACGGGCCGCTCCGCGGCCGAGGCCGCGCTCGCGGCGCTCGCGGTCAAGCGGCGGCTCGGGGCCGGCGGGGGCTAGTCGCCCTGGGCGGGCGCCGCCCCGCCTGAAGCGCCGTGGTCGTGGTGGTGCCCCGCATGGTTGTCATGGGGCGCCGGAGCGGTACCGCCGGTGGAGCGGCTCTGGCCGGCGGCTCGCATCGCCAGCCGGAGCTCGGCCCTGACCGTGCCGGTCTGGTTGGGGATCGCGAGCCGTTGCGAGAGGATCGGGATCGCCGCCTGCGGGTCGCCCGAGAGGCGCAGCGACCTGCCGAGGTCGTAGAGCGCGTACGCATACGTGAGGGTGCCGGGCGAGGCCGCCGCGATCGCCTGGCGAAGCACCGGGATCGCCCCCGCGTAGTTGCCGTCGGTCATCAGCGCGTGCCCTCTGGTCTCGAGCGCGTCGGCGCTCGGTGCCGTGGTGCTCGGCGTCCGCGAGCTCGTGGTCGCGGGCGGGGTGGGGGCGGACGCGTGGCGCGGGGGATGCCTGACGGCGCTGCTCACGGGTGGCGGCGGATGGGCGGTCGCCTGTCGGCCGGCGAGGGCCGTGGAGGGTCTGGAGGCCCCGGTGCCGCTCGCTCCCGCTGCGATACCGGCCACCAGCGCGGCCGCAGCCAGGGCGGCAACCGCCGCCGCCGGCCGGCGGCGCCCGGGGCTCGTGATCGTCGCCGGGGCCGCTCTCGGTGGGGTCTTCCGGCCCCCGGCGAGGGCGGCGTCGACCGCGTCGGCGAACGCCTGCGCCGTCGGCCAGCGCTGCTCGGGCGCCTTGGCCATCCCGCGGTCCAGCACCGCGTCGAGCTCTCGGGGCAGACCGCGGTTGCGAGCACTCGCCGGCGGCGCCGTCGCCTCGATGTGCTGGCGGGCCAGCACTGCGGCGTGATCGCCGGTGTACGGCCGCTCGCCGACCAGCAGCTCATACGCGGCGATCGCGAGCGAGTACAGGTCGCTGGCCTCGGTTGCCGGTTGACCGAGAGCTCGCTCCGGCGCGAGGTACGCCGCGGTGCCGAGCAACTGGCCGGTGGCCGTGAGCGTTTCCTCGGTGCCCAGGCTGGCGATCCCGAAGTCCGCGACGTGGAGCGACCGGTGCTCGTCGAGCAGGAAGTTGGACAGCTTGATGTCCCGATGGACCACGCCGCGCCGGTGCGCGTAATCAAGCGCCGTGGCCGCGTCGTGCAACCACTGGACGACCTCGTCACGGGCCGCCGGCCGCTGGCGCACCGCGTCGGCGACGGTTCCACCGGCGAGGAACTCCATCACGATGTACGGCCGTCCATGCGGCGCCTGATCGGAGGGCGGTCGCTGGCCGACGTCGTAGATCGTGACGACGTTCGAATGGCCCGAGAGCCGGGCGGCGGCACGTGCCTCGCGCTTGAAGCGGCGCACCGCGGTCTCATCCCGCGCGTAGGCCTCGGCCATCAGCTTGACCGCCACCTTCCGGTCCAGCTTGCGGTCACGCGCCGCCCACACCGACGCCATCCCGCCGCGGGCGATCGGCCCGAGCGGGTCGTAGCGCGCGGCCAGGCCCATGGAAGCGGGGGTGGCCCCCCGCCGATCCCCAGTGCCGCTTGGCGCACTCCCGCGCCGATGCCCGCTGCCGGCCATTGGCTCGGGTGTCTACCCGCAGGGTCTGGTTTCTATCCGCTCTCTATACTCGTTCGTCATGGCCAAGGTCTGCCACTCGTGTGGAAAAGCCCCTGCATTCGGCAACAGTCGCAGCCACTCGATGGTGGCGACCAAGCGGCGGTTCGATCCGAATCTCCAGCGCGTCCGGATCAATGACGCCGGGACTCCGCGCCGCGTCTACGTCTGCACACGCTGCCTGAAGGCTGGCAAGGTAGTCAAGGCGCCGTAGGCGCGTGGCCACCCCCGCGAACCCGGTGACCAGGCCGGTGTCCGACCCATCGATCGTCCGCTTTCGCACCGCCGTCGAGGCCGGGCTGGCGGCGCTTGAGGCACGTCGTGAGGAGGTCAACGACCTCAACGTGTTCCCGGTGGCCGACGGCGATACCGGAGACAACATGGTGCTCACGCTGCGCGCGGTCCTGCAGGAGCTCGACCGGCTGACGAGCGCCTCCCAGGAGCGGACGATCGACGACATCGGCCGCGACGAGATCGTCGCCTCGGTCGCGCGGGCCGCGCTGCTGGGTGCGCGCGGGAACTCGGGAGTGATCCTCTCCCAGCTGATCCGCGGGGCCGCCGAGGAGCTCGCGAGCCGACCCGGTGAGCTGGTGGACCCCGTCCTGATCGGGGCCGCGCTGGCGCGCGCCGCCGATCAGGCGTACGGCTCCGTGCGCGAGCCGGCCGAGGGCACGATCCTGACGGTCGTACGCGAGATGGGAGCGCGAGTCGCTTCCGAGCTCGCGCACATGGACGACGCCAGGCTCGGGCCTGACGCCACCGCCCACGAGCAGGACTCCGTGATCGCGGACGTGATCGAGCGTGCGCTCGACGCCGGCAACGAGTCGGTCGCGCGCGGGCCCGATCTGCTGCCGGTGCTGCGCGAGGCCGGTGTCGTCGACGCCGGCGGCTACGCGCTCACGGTGTTGCTCGCGGGAATCATCGGGGCGCTGCGCGGCACCGCCCCGCCGCCCGTCGAGCACCAGCAGGCCGCGCGGGTCACCCACCCGCAGCACCTGTCGACCACCTACCGGTACTGCACGAACTTCGCGGTGACCGGCTCGGACCTCGAGCAGCCCGGCTACGTCCGCAAGCTCGAGCAGCTCGGCGACTCGGTGCTGGTCGTCGGAGACCCGACCACGCTGAAGGTCCATGTGCACACCGACGACCCGGACGCCGCGACCGCCCTGTTCGCTGAGGCGGGAGTCATCTCCCACCTCGACGTCGCCGACATGCGCGCCCAGGTCGAGCAGCGGGATGCCCGGCTCGCCGCCGCTCCCGTTGTCGCCCGCTGCGGCGCACTCGCCGTCGTGACCGGAGAGGGCATGCGCGCCCTATTCGAGAGCTTCGGCGTCCGGACACTGGACGGAGGTCCGAAGCTCAACCCGTCGACGTACGAGCTGCTTGCCGCGATCCACGCGGTCGACGCGGAGGAGGTGGTGGTACTCCCCAACAGCCCGAACGTGGTGATGGCGGCCGACCGCGCCGCGACGCTGTCGGACAAGGCGGTCTCGGTCGTCGCCTCGCGCTCGCCTCAGGCCGGGCTCGCGGCGGCGGTCAGCCTCGATCCGAGCCGCACCGCGGCGGCGAACGCCGGAGCGATGGAGCAGGCGCTCGAGCGGGTGCGGACCGGGGCGGTGGCCCCGGCGGCGCGCGACGATGCGCAGGGTCGCTTCCGCGAGGGCGACGCGGTCGGGTTCGTAGATGACGAGATCGTCGTGTGGGGGAGGCCCCGGGACGCGCTGCGTGGAGTCCTGGAGCGGCTCGCGACCGATGCCGAGCTGATCACGTGCCTGCGCGGCGCGGATGTCCCGCTTGACGACGAGACCGTCCAGGCCCTGGCCCACGGGGATGTGGAGTTCGAGCTCTCGGATGGGGGCCAGAAGAGTTATTGGTGGCTGCTGGCGGCTGAGTAGGGCTTGGCTGGGCTCGCCGCCGAATCGCGCGCACCCGTTACAGCCGGAGCATGCGTGAGCATTAAGCTCGTGGCGGTTCTCGGCTTCGCATCATCCGAACCTCTAACGCCCGATGAACTCGAGGCGGCGCCGGTCCGGTATCCGCGCCCCTCGCAGCTCGAGCAGGCCGTGACGCTCGCCGGGGAGAAGGCGCAGCATGCGGCCGAGACGCTCGGGCTGCGGACGGTCGGGGACCTGCTCGAGCATCTCCCGCGTGACCGGCGCGAGGCAAGGACGGTCGCCGAGCTGGCGCCTGGAGAGGCCGCGACCGTGGTCGTCGAGGTCCGCAGCATCTCCTCGAGGCCGGTGAGGCGGCGGGGGATGCGGCCGCTGGTGGAGGCGACGGTTGCCGACGAGACCGGCGTGATGAAGGCGGCGTTCTTCAACCAGCCGTGGCTGGCCAAGAGCTATCCACCCGGCACCCGGCTCGTCCTGCACGGCTCGTATCGCGCCCGCAACCGGTTCGGCGTCCAGGCGCACGCGAGGACCACCGAGGCGCTCGCCGGCACCGGCACGGTCGCCCACTATCCCGCCACCGACGGGATCTCCTCGACCCAGATCCTCGCGCTCGTGCGCACGCATAGGGCGTCCCTGGTGGACGTGGTCGAGCCGCTGCCCGCGGGGCTCCGCGGCGCAGAGCGACTCGCCGACCGGCAGGCGGCGCTCGGCGCCGTCCACTTTCCAGCCGCCCAATCCGACTCGGACGAGGGCCGGCGGCGCCTGGCGTTCGAGGAGCTGCTGCTGGCGCAGCTGGCGCTCCTGAGGCGCCGGCGCATGCGCGAGCACACGAGTAGCGCCCCGGAGCTCGGCGCCGAGCGCGGGATCACCGAGCGGTGGCTCTCGGACGTCCTGCCGTTCCCGCTGACCGGGGACCAGCACCGCGCGATCGAGGCGATCGACCGCGACCTCGCCGGCTCCCGCCCGATGCAGCGGCTGCTGATGGGCGAGGTGGGCTCGGGCAAGACCGTGGTGGCGCTGTACGCGCTGCTGCGCGCCGTAGAGCACGGCTACCAGGGAGCGCTGATGGCGCCCACCGAGACCCTCGCCGAGCAGCACTTCGCCACCCTCCAGGCGCTGATGCCCCAGGAGCTGATGGGCGTCGGGTTGCTCACGGGCTCTACGCCGGGACGCCGCGCCGGCGACCTGCGCGGAAAGCTTGCCGGCGGCGAGCTGGCGCTGGTCGTCGGCACGCACGCCCTGATCGAGGAGTCCGTGCAGTTCGCGCGGCTGGGGGTAGCGGTGGTCGACGAGCAGCATCGCTTCGGTGTCCGCCAGCGGGCGGCGCTCGACGCCAAGGGACGGCCGCTCGACTCGACCCCGTCGGTTCTCGAGAGCCCCCACCTCCTCCACATGACCGCGACGCCGATCCCGCGCACGCTTGCGCTCGCCGGCTACGGCGATCTCGATTTCAGCGTGCTGCGGGAGCTGCCTCGGGGCCGCCAGCCGATCCGGACATTCGTGTGCTCGACTCAGGCGGAGCGTGCCCGCGCCTACGACCGGATCCGGGAGGAGCTGCGCTCTGGGCGGCAGGCGTTCGTGGTGTGCCCGCTGGTGGAGGAGTCCGAGCTCCTCCAGGCGCGGGCGGCGACCGCCGAGTTCGAGCGGCTGCGGAGCGGTGAGCTGCGCGACTTCAAGGTCGCACTGCTGCACGGGCAGCTGCGACCGGCCGCCAAGCAGGAGGCGATGGCCGCATTCGCCGCCGGGTCGGTCGACGTGCTCGTGGCGACGTCGGTGATCGAGGTCGGGATCGACGTGGCGAACGCAACGGTGATGCTGGTCGAGGACGCCGACCGCTACGGGATCTCACAGCTCCACCAGCTGCGGGGGCGGATAGGCCGCGGCACGCATCAATCGCTGTGTCTGCTGTTCGGCGCCAAGGACTCGGCTCGGCTCCGGGCGGTGGCGGAGCACTCCGACGGTTTCGAGCTCGCGGAGATCGACCTGCGCCTGCGCGGTGAGGGAGAGCTGATCGGCACGCGCCAGCACGGCCTCGCCGGGTTCCGGGTGGCCGAGCTCCCCGGCGACGCGGAGCTGCTCGAGCGGGCGGCACGCCGCGCCCGAGACATATGCGAGCAGGACCAGGGGCTCGAGCAGCCCGAGCACGCGCTGCTCGCGGACGCCCTCGCCCGGGCGTACGGAGCCGACGCGATGGCTCCGATCCGGGCGTGAGGGTGGTGGCCGGCCGCTTCGGCGGCCGGACGCTCGTCGCGCCGCGCGGCCACGCGACGCGGCCGACGCCTGAGCGCGTCCGGGAGGCGCTGTTCTCGATCCTGGGTAGCGTCGAGGACGCCCGCGTCCTCGATCTGTTCGCCGGATCGGGCGCGCTCGGCATCGAGGCGCTCTCCCGAGGAGCCGCGGCGGTCACGCTGGTGGACTCATCGTCGGCCGCGTACGCCGCGATCCGCCGCAACCTGGGTTCCCTCGGCGCCGAGGGCGAGGTGCGCCGGCAACGCGTCCTCCCGTTCCTCGACAGCGCACGCTCCGACGCGCGTCAATACGATCTCGTGTTGCTCGATCCCCCATATCGGCAGGCCCCCGGGCTCGGACCGGAGCTCTCGGCGGCGCTGGAACCGGTGCTCGCACCGTCTGCCCGCGTGGTCGTCGAGAGTGACAGGCGCGCACCGCTGGAGCTGAAGCTCGACAAGATCGACGAACGCCGGTATGGCGACACTCTGATCCGCATCCATGTCTTCCCCTGACAACCGCATCGCAGTGTGCCCCGGCACGTTCGACCCAGTGACCAACGGTCACCTCGACGTGATCGGGCGAGCCTCGGCGATGTACGACACGGTGATCGTCGGGGTCGTGAACATCCCGTGGCGCAAGGGCAGCACGGTGTTCTCTACCGAGGAGCGCGTCCAGTTCGTCGAGAACGCGACCGGTGAGCTCGAGAACATCTCGGTGGAGCAGTTCAGCATCCTGCTCGTGCAGTTCGCGCGGCAGCGTGGAGCGATGGCGATCGTCAAGGGGCTGCGGGCGATCTCGGACTTCGAGTATGAGCTGGAGCTCAACCAGCTGAACCGTACGCAGGCGCCGGAGATCGAGTCCGTTTACCTGATGGCGTCGGCCAAGTACAGTTTCCTGAGCTCCAGCGGCGTCAAGGAGCTGGCCACGTTCGGCGGCGATATCGGCGATCTCGTGCCCAAAGAGGTCGCCGCGGCGTTGAAGGAACGGCTAAGCCGCTGACGAAACAGAGGTTCGCAATGGATGTCCTGGTACTCATAGACAAACTCGACGATCTGGTCCACAACGCAAAGCCCGTTCCGCTGACGGATCAGGTGCGCGTGGACAAGGAAGAGATCTACGACATCCTCGACCAGATGCGTGCGACGATCCCCGAGGAGATCAAGCAGGCACGGTGGATCGTCAAGGAGCGCCAGGAGATGCTGGCCGAGGCCAAGCGCGAGGCCGAACGGATCGTCCAGGAGGCCCGCGAGCGCCAGGACCGGATGATCTCCCAGGAGGAGATCACCAAGCAGGCCGAGCGCGCCGCCGAGGACATCATCGAGGAGGCACGCGCCCGCGAGCGGGAGATCCGGCTCGGCGCGGAGGACTACGCCGACGAGATCCTCAACACGCTCGAGGTCAATCTCTCGAAATTCATCGCCGCGGTCCGCCGAGGCCGCGAGCGGCTCGCCGGCAAGGAAGAGCCGGCCGAAGTCTCCTAGGCCGCGCCGCCCCCGGGCCGTGGCCCCGATCGAGGTTCTCGATACCGACATCACCTCGTTGGAGGTCGACGCGATCGCCAACGCTGCAGAAGTAGGCCCGATCCGTTCACCACGCGCTTGTGCGGATTGCATCTTGGGCGATTTGTCTGTCTATATGCAACTTTCGTCCCACACCCCCGCGGTTAGCGGATCTCGAAGCCGGTCAACCCCTCCGGCTCCTCTTCGCTGACCTCGACGCCTGAGACCTCCGCCCGCGGCGGACCCGTCTCCATGAACCGCATCACGCGCTCGACTCCCGCAGGTGGCCCCTCGAGAACTGCTTCAACCGTCCCGTCCGCCCGGTTGCCGACCTTCCCTGCAACGCCGTGGGCTTCCGCCCGCTCACGCACGGAGTCCCGGAAGAACACGCCCTGAACGCGGCCTTGGACGATCACCCGCCGGCGGATCCGATCATCTGCCATCAAGTCGATTCTTACCGTCCGGGGCCGGCGCCATGCTTGGCTGTCCATGCAAGCACTCTGGCTCGTGATCGGTCTACTGGCGGGCGCCGCGGCGGTCGCGCTGCTGTTCGTGCCGCGTCTCGCCCGTGCGCGCGCCGATCTCCAGCACGAGCGCGAGCTCGGCAGCGAGCGGCTCCAGTCCGTGACCGACGCGCAGGAGCGGCTGTCGGCATCGTTCAAGGCGATGAGCGCCGAGGCGCTCCAGTCGAGCATGGCGCAGCTGACCGAGCTGGCGCGAGCCCAGCTGAAGACGACCCAAGCCGAGGCGAAGGGCGACCTCGACAAGCGCCAGCAGGCCGTCGAGCAGCTCGTCGCGCCGCTCAAGGATCAGCTCGGCCGCGTCGACTCGCAGCTGCTGAGGCTCGACCAGGAGCGTCGCGAATCGCGTGGACGGCTGGAGGCTCAGCTCCGCACCCTCACCGAGACCGGAGAGAAGCTCCGGACCGAGACGGGGGCACTCGTGACCGCGCTGCGGAAGCCCAACACGCGCGGCCAGTGGGGTCAGATGCAGCTGCGCAACGTGGTCGAGCTCGCCGGGATGGTGCGTTACTGCGATTTCGTCGAGCAGTCCTCCCTCGCGGGCGACGATGGGACGCTGCGCCCCGACCTCGTCATCAGCATGCCCGGCGGCAAGCACGTCGTCGTCGACGCGAAGGCGCCGCTCCAGGGAGTGCTCGACGCATACGAGGCCCGTGACGAGGAGGAGCGCGAGAAGCACCTGCGCGCACACGCGCGGCTGCTGCGCAAGCACGTCAAGGCGCTTGCCGACAAGGCCTACTGGGATCAGCTCGACTCCGCGCCGGACGTCGTCGTGATGTTCCTACCGGGTGAGCACCTCTACGGGGCCGCGCTCGAGGCAGACCCGGCGTTGCTCGAGGACGCGATGGCCCAGCGCGTGCTGATCGCGACTCCGACGACGCTGCTGGCGCTGCTGCGGGCGGTCGGCTACGGCTGGCAGCAGGAGCGAGTGGCGGAGTCCGCCCAGGCGGTCTCGGAGCTCGGGCGGGAGCTCCACACGCGGATCGTCAAGCTCTCGAGCCTCCTCTCGACGCTCGGGACGAGGCTGAACAGCGCAGTCAAGGCCTACAACGAGACGGTCGGCTCCTATGAGGCCCGCGTGATGCCGGCGGCGCGGCGGTTCGAGGACCACGGCGCGGTCGCGACAGGCCGTGAGCTCCCGGGGCTCGAGCAGGTCACGACCAGCGCGCGGACGGTGCAGCCCGTGGAGGTCCCGGACGAGGACGCCGACGTCGAGCAGCTGACGATGAGGCGCCTGCGCGCGGCGGAGTAGGGCGCGCTTCCCGAGCGCGAGCCCGGTCGGCCACAACGAACATCCAGGGCGACGCTGAGCGCCGCCAGAGGGCGGTCAAGGCGCCTGGACGGCACGGCTGTCTCGCTAACCTCGAACCGCGTGTCGCTGCGTACCGATACCTTCGATCTGAACGGCCTCCATCTCCATTCCGGGGAGGCCCGGCGGCTCGACCTGAACGTTGGGATCGAGCCGTACTCGCTCGCCGGCGAGCCGTACCCGGTGGAGCCGGAGCTGGTCCCCGTGCGCGTCGATGTCTCCAAGACGACCGGCGCCGGATACGCGCTACGGCTGCGGTTCGACGCGACGCTCGACGGGCCGTGCATGCGCTGCCTCGAGCCCGCCGCCCCGACGTTCTCGGTCGACGCCCGGGAGGTGTCGCAACCCGGAGAGAGTGACGAGCTCGCATCCCCGTACGTGGAGCACGGCGTGCTTGACCTGCACGGATGGGCGCGCGACGCGCTCGCGCTGGCACTCCCCCAACAGATCCTGTGTCGAGAGAACTGCGCAGGACTGTGCCCGGTGTGCGGCGTGGAGCTCAACACCGCGGGCCCCGAACACCACCACGAACGCGAGCCCGATCCGCGGTGGGCCAAGCTGTCCGAGCTTCGGTTCGAGTAGCTCTGCCCCTCGGCGGCGTCCGGTTACACTCATCGCCATGGCCGTCCCCAAGCAAAAGCAGTCACACGCACGCACCGCCAAGCGCCGCGCCCAGCACAAGATCGGGGCGCCCGGGTACAACCAGTGCCCGCAGTGCCACAGCCCGCGGCTTCCGCACCGTGTATGCCCGGAGTGCGGCTACTACAGGGGACGAGAGGTGGTCTCCCCGGACACCGGGGAGCCGACCGCTTAGCGACCCGGGTCGATGATCACCGTAGCCGTCGATGCCGGGGGGGCAGATCTAGGCCCCGATGAGGTGGCCGCGGGCGCGACCCGCGCCGCCGAGGGCGGAATCGGCGTCCTGCTGTTCGGCCCCGCCGGGGAGATCAAGACCGTGGGCGCGGGCGTCGAGGTCGTCGATGCGCCGGTGTCGATCGCCAAGGCGCCGGATCCCGCCTTCGCAGTCAGGACAACCCCCGAGGCGTCCATCGTCCAGGCGGCGCGCGCGGTCGCCGACGGCCGCGCCCAGGCGCTGGTCTCGGGCGGCTCTACCGGCTCGGCACTCGCCGCGGCGCTGTTCAACCTGCGCCGGGACCGAGGCATATACCGGCCGGCGCTGGCGCTTCCGATCCCGATACCGGGCTCGTCGCCGGTGCTCCTGCTCGATGTCGGCGCCAACGTCACCTGCCGCCCCGAGCACATGGTCCAGTTCGCGCACATGGGATCCGCCTTCGCGCAGGCCGTACTCGGGATCGAGTCTCCGCGCGTGGCACTCCTCTCAAACGGCGAGGAGCCCGAGAAGGGCACGCCGGAGCTGGTCGCCGTGCATGAGCAGCTTGCCGGATCCGCGGGGTCGGGCCTCAACTTCGTCGGCAACATCGAGGGCACGCAGCTGCCCGAGCGCGCGGCGGACGTGGTGGTGATGGACGGCTTCACGGGCAATATCGCCCTGAAGCTGACCGAGGGGATATCCGGACGCACCCTGCGGGCGATCCGTGAGGCGGCGATGAGCTCGTGGCGCGGGCGGATCGGCGGCCTGCTGCTGAGTCCCGCGGTCCGCCGGCTGCGGGACCAGATCGATCCCGAGGCGCAGGGCGGGGCGTACATGCTCGGCCTGCGCCAGATCGGCGTGGTTGCGCATGGACGGTTCACCAGGCGGGGCTTCGCGCGCGCGATCGAGGTGGCGGCGCGAGGGGTCCAGGAGGACGTGATCGGCAGGACGCGGTCGGCGCTGACGGAGGCGGGGGCCCTCCGCCCACCGCGGGGGCAGTCCGATGAGGAACACGAGGACCCCGCATCAGGACAATCCTCGTCCGAGACGACGGCTACGGTGTCGAACGGATGAATCGCGAGCAGATCTTCTCGCTGATACGCGCGCACCTGGCCGACGAGCTCGAGGTTGACTCCGGGAGGATCACGGAGTCGACCCGCTTCCGAGAGGACCTGGAGGCGGACTCGCTGGACCTGTACACGCTCGTACAGGAGCTCGAAGACTCCTACGGCGTGAAGATCTCAGATGAAGAGGCCGCGAAGATCTTGACCGTCGGCCAGACGGTGGACTTCGTGCTCGCGAGCGGAACGGTCGATGCCGCGACGGCGAGCAGGGGTCCAGAAGCTGAGTGAGTCGAGCGGACAAGCGGGCACAGGAACAGGCGGGGGAGGGGCTGCACGAGTTGCTCGAGCAGCTTCCCGAGGATCTCGCCGTACCTGTGTTCACCCACGCCTCCTGGACCGACCGCCGGTCGGAGTCCTACGAGCGACTCGCGTTCCTCGGCGACAGCGTCCTGGCGCTGGCGATCACCGCGGACCTCTATCCGCGGCTCGAGGCGGACCGGTTCGGCGCCGGCAGGCTGACCAAGATCCGGGCTCAGGCGGTCTCGGGACGCTCCTGCAAGGCGGTGGCCGAGCGCTTGGGGATACCCGAGCGGCTCCGCGTGGCGGCGCCACCGGGCGCCGAGGGGAGCGTCACGGCCCTGATCTCGACCGAGCGCGTGCTGGCGTCGGTGATCGAGGCCGTGATCGGAGCCTGCTTTCTGTCCTTCGGCTACGAGCGCACGGCGCGGGCGGTCGTCGAGGCGTTCGCGCCGGAGGTCGCCGAGGCTCTGGAGCACCCCGTGGACTTCAAGTCGGCGCTCCAGGAGCGGCTCGCACGGCGCGGCGCGCTCGTCAGCTACGACGTGATCGACGAGCAGGGCCCCCCGCACGACCGCACGTTCTCGATCGTCGCGACGATCGCTGGGGTGGAGGTGGGGCGCGGCTCGGGCAGGAGCAAGAAGGACGCCGAGCAGGAAGCGGCCCATGCCGCACTCGAGGCCCTCGAGCAATGACCCGCGCATGTATCTGAAGTCGCTCACGATGAAGGGCTTCAAGTCCTTCCCGGAGCGAACGCGGCTCGAGTTCGGGCCTGGGGTCAGCGTGATCGTCGGGCCGAACGGATCGGGCAAGTCGAACGTCACCGATGCGGTCCTGTGGGCGCTCGGCGAGCAATCGCCGGTGGCGGTCCGCGGGCAGTCGATGCAGGACGTGATCTTCGCCGGCGCCCCCGGGCGCAAGGCGAGCGGGAGCGCGGAGGTCGAGCTCGTGCTCGATGACAGCGGTGGCACGCTCGGGCTCGGCACCCCGGAGGTGTCGATCGTCCGTCGCCTCGACCGCAACGGCGAAGGTGAGTACCGCCTCGCGGGGGCGCGGTGCCGGCTCGTCGACGTGATCGAGGTGCTCTCCGACACCGGCCTCGGCAAGGAGATGCACTCGGTGATCTCGCAGGGTCGGGTCGAGTCGCTCGTGACCTCCAAGCCGCGAGACCGACGCCTGCTGATCGAGGAAGCAGCGGGGCTCGGCAAGCACCGCAAGCGGCGGCGTCGCGCGCAGCTGAAGCTCGTCCGCACCCAGGACAACCTGGACCGAGCGCTGGACGTCGAGCGCGAGGCGCGCAGCCGCCTGCGGCCGCTCAAGCGCCAAGCGGAGGCCGCCGAACTGCACGCGCGGATCGAGCGTCAGACACTGGAGGCTCGCTGGGAGCTCGTCCGCGACGAACTGCGCGCACAGCTGGTCGAGCTCGAGCGGGCACAGGGACACGCCGCGGAGGCCCGGCGCCGGCGCGAGGAGGTGGAGGGCCAGCTCAAGGAGGTCGCCTCTCGCCGGGAGGCGGCCGAAGAGGCACTGGCCGGACGCAGTGCCCACCGCGAGCAGCTGTCCCGTCGCTGCTTCGTCGCACAATCGGCCGCCGCTAGGGTCTCAGACCGGCTGGCCTCCGTGCGCATCGCGGCGGAGACGATCGACGTGCGTCTGCTGCGCGCCAGGGGCACGCTGGAAGCGTTGCGGGCCACCTCCGCCGAGGAGGCGCCCGACGACGGAGCGAGTGAGCGGATCGCGTCGCTCGAGGCGTCACTGGCGGAGCTCGAGCGCGAGCGCGAGCGCGAGCTCACCGACCAGCTCGCAGATCTCGAGCAGCAGCGCGCCACCGCGGCGGCGACGGTCCAGGAGCTGAGTGTCCGCGTCGAGGAGGC
Organism: Solirubrobacteraceae bacterium; assembly: GCA_034665165.1. Lineage (GTDB taxonomy): Bacteria > Actinomycetota > Thermoleophilia > Solirubrobacterales > Solirubrobacteraceae > Palsa-465. The sequence continues at coordinate 16,251 of JAXDGF010000039.1, forward strand.
CGCCGGGGTCCGGGGGGAAGCCGAGGCCGGGGTGGAGGAGGCAAATGCGGCGCTCCGCGAGGCCGAGCGCGCGGTCGAGGCCGCCCGTCGGGAAGCTGCACGCGTCGGCGGTGAGCTCGCGGCGGTCAACCAGTTCCTGCGCACACAGCAGCGGAGCCCGGGTGTCGCGGTCCTCGCCGACCAGCTCGAGGTCGACTCGGGCTACGAGCTCGCGGTGGCGGCTGCGCTCGACGGAAGGCTGAAGGCTGCGCTCGCCGAGGACCATCCGGCTGCCGCGGCGCTGCTCGACCGAGCCGGGTCAGACGGCGGCCGTGTGCTGGTCGCCGAACCCGGCGGCCAGGATCGTGGCGCGCCCAGCGTGGGTCCCCCGCCTCCCGGCGGCGAGCGGCTCGTCGACCACCTGCGCGGCCCCGACGCGGCGGTCGGCCTCGCCCGGGCACTGCTGCGCGACGCGTGGCTGCTTGAGACGCTGGATGGGCTGCCGGAGTCGTTCGCGGGCGTCGCCGTAACACGCACCGGAAGAGTGTGGTCGGCGCCTACCAGCGAGCTGCGACAAGCGCCCGCCGTCGGCGAGGAGCGCGTGCTGGCGGAACGCAACCGCCGCGAGGGGCTGATCGGGGCCAGCGGGGCCGCGGCGCAGGCCGAGCTCGAGGCCAGCTCCGCGCTCGAGCGCGCCACCGCCGGCTACCAATCCGTCGAGCAGGGCCGCGAGCAGGCGATCGCGGCCCACCGCCGCGCGATCGCCGAGCGCGACGAGGCGGCCGAGGCCGAGGGGCGCCTCGCCGCGGCGATCGAGCGCCGCCGCCAGTCGCCCGACGATGGCCCGAACGAGGGGCGCCGTCTCCAGCTCAGAACCGAGCTCGGTGCCGAGCGCGACCGGCTCGAGCGCGTGGAGCGAGAGCGCGCCGAGCGCGCCGAGCGGATCGATCGGCTCGTGGGCTCGATCGCCGAGCACGAGGTGCTTACCGAGGCTGCGGCCTTGCTGATCGGGGTGCTCGAGGGCGCGGGCGAGGCGATCTCCGGGCAACACTCCGTGTTCGAGGCCGCGCTCGCGTCTGACCGCGACGCCGGGGAACAGGTCGCGGCCGAGCTCCGTAGCTGCGCGCAGCAGGAGGCGACGCTCCAGGCGAAGCTCCACGCCGAGAACGAGGCGCTGACGGAGACCGAGGTCAGCCTGCAACGGGCGCGAGATCGCGCCGCCGAGAGCGAGGAGGACCTCCGCGGCCTCGGCGCAAAGCTCGAGCTCGAGGCCGTTCCCGCCTCCGAAGCGCTCGATGACGAGGAACGTGAGGCGCTGCGAGGGCGGCTCGAGCGGCTCGCCCGCCGCCGGGAGCAGCTGGGCCCCGTGAACCCGCTGGCCCAGCAGGAGTACACCGAGGCGATCGAGCACGTCGAGGAGCTCGAGCGCCAGCGCACCGATCTCGAGACCGCGCTGCGGGAGCTCGAGAAGCTGATCGCCGACACCGACCGGCAGATCCGGGACACCTTCGAGCAGACGTTCGAGGCCGCCGCGCGCAACTTCGAGGAGGTGGCCGAGCAGTTGTTCCCCGGAGGACGGGGCCGCCTGCGACTGGTAGCCGAGCGGGAGGGGCCGGCGCGGGTGCTGGGCGGCGTGCCCGGCGAGACCTCCGAGGGGGGCGGGGATGGCGACGAGACCGCTGACGCGACCGAGGACGCCGAAGAGGAGGAGGAGGTCCTCGGCGTCGAGATCGAGATCAACCCCGCGGGCAAGGAGATGAAGCGACTGTCGCTTCTCTCCGGCGGCGAGAAGTCGATGACCGCGCTGGCGTTCCTGTTCGCGGTATTCCTGGCGCGACCGTGCCCGTTCTACATCCTCGACGAGGTCGAGGCCGCGCTCGACGACCTGAACATCGATCGCTTCCTCGGACTGCTGGGCGCCTACTCCAAGCACGCGCAGTTCATCGTCGTCACCCATCAGCGGCGGACGATGGAGGCCGCGGACTTTCTGTACGGGGTCTCGATGGGAGGCGACGGCGTCTCGAAGGTGATCTCGCGGCGGCTGCCGCGCGAGGCGCAGCCGGAGCGCGAGGCCGCGGCGTAGCCACCCGGACGGCTCGGACCTCCGTCTGCGCCGGTTGACTAGCGGCCTGGGCAGCACTAGGTTCGCAGGGCTCGAACAACCGCGATTGGGAGGACGGAGCGATGGGGCTATTCAGCGGACGTAAGCGCAAGCAGCGACTGGAGGAGGCCGGCGTTAACGCGACGGGACAGCTCGTGTCGGTCAAGGACACGGGCATGACCGTCAATAACAACCCTCGGATTGCGCTCACGCTGCAGGTGACGCCAAGCGACGGGTCGGCGCCGTTCGAGGTGAGCAAGAAGCAGACCGTCTCGCGCGTGGCAATCCCGCGAGCGGGCGACGCGTTCGTGGTGCGCTACGACCCGGACGACCACGACAACTGGGAGTTCGCCGGCGCCGCGCAGACGGCCGACGCCTCCGACGGCGGTCAGTCCTTGGAGGACGCCTCGGCGGGTCAGATCGCGGCCGCGGCGAGCGCCGCTCCCGGCGACGTGCAGCGTGGCTCCGCGGCCGAGCTGCTTGCGACGGGACAGCGGATGACCGCGATCGTCCGGGAGTTCTCGCCGACCGGCCAGACCGTCGGCGATGTCGATCCGACCAAGCCGGATCCCGGCGACCCGCTGTACGTGTTCAAGGTCGAGATGCCGACGGGCGGCGGCACGCCGATCGAGGCCACGTTCATCCACCGGGTCCCGGAGTCGAAGGTCGCGACGTTGGCACTCGGCGAGCAGCTCGCCGCCGCCGTCAATCCTTCCAATCCGACGCGAGAGGTCGCGATCGACTGGGACACGTCGCCGGTCGCCTGAGCGCGCGCTGCTAACTTCGCGCGCCGATGGCGCGCGACTGGCACGACCTGTTCATCGTCGATGGTGCCGCGGGGGCCGGGTCGCCGGAGACCGCGGACGAGCCAGCCGACGGGGGCGGCGAGCGCGAGGAGGCGGGCACGGGCCGCTTCCGGAGGCTGCGCGACAGCCTTCGGCGAACCCGCCAGGCGCTCACCACCGAGATCCAGGCGACGCTGTTCGAGGATCTTGACGAGCAGTCGTGGGAGCGGCTCGAGGAGGCGCTGATCTACGCCGACGTCGGCGCGCAGACCACCGCGAAGGTGGTCGAGCAGCTCGAGCGTGAGGCGACCAGCGGCGCGATCTCCGGAGGCCCGGAGCTGACGGCGCGGCTGACCGAGCTGCTAGCGGACATCGCGCGGACGGGCGAGGACCGAATCGATCTACGACAGGAGCCCACCGTGATCCTCGTCGCCGGCGTCAACGGCACTGGCAAGACGACCACCGTCGGCAAGCTCGCATGGCATCTGAGCAAGGAGCTCTCCCGCTCGGTCGTGCTCGCTGCGGGCGACACGTTCCGCGCCGCCGGGGTCGAGCAGCTCGAGCTGTGGGCCGAGCGCGCGGGGGTCAGCTTCGTCAAGGGAGCGGCCGACGCGGATCCGGGGTCCGTCGCGTACGACGCGATCAGCGCCGCCCGCCGGGATGGCGCCGACGTGGTGATCGTCGACACGGCGGGCCGGCTCCACACCCAGGAGGACCTGATGGCCGAGCTAGTGAAGGTCCGTCGCGTGATCGCCAAGCAGATTCCAGACGCACCGCACGAGACGCTGCTCACAGTGGATGCGACCACCGGTCAGAACGGCCTCCGCCAGGCCCGCTTGTTCTCGGAGGCGATCGGGGTGACCGGCCTGGTGCTGACCAAGCTCGACGGCACCGCGAAGGGAGGGATCGCGCTGGCGATCGCCTCGGAGCTTGGGATCCCGGTGAAGTTGATCGGCACCGGCGAGCAGCTCGAGGACCTGCGGCCGTTCGAGCCCACCGAGTACGCCCGCGCGCTCGTCAGCTAGCGACGCGTCACTCGACCAGCGGCGGGTCGCGCAGGTTCGAGTTGATCTGCTCGGACAGCGCCTCGGAGGCCGCGCGCACGGCCGCCACGCGCTCCTCCTCGTTGGCGTCGTTGAGCACCGCACGCTCGTAGGCGTCGTGGGCGGCTTCGTATCGCTCGCGCTCGCGCGCGGTGTCGGCGGCCGCCTGACGTCGCACCAGCTCGGCCCGCTCGGCGACGGTGGCGGCGGGCTCGTCGCCCGAATGAACCTCCCGTGCCACCTCGCCCTGCTCGAACGTGAAGGTTTTCTCGTCGCGCACGACCGGCCGGTAGCAGACAGTCGCGATCGCGATCGAACCGTCCGCTTCGGTCGTTGCGCTGACCTCCCAGCGCGGGTACGGCTCGATCTCCTCTAGCCATCCCCGCCGCCGGTCGAGCAGCGAGGCGTTGCGGTGGGACTCGAGGTTGTTCGCGCTCAGCTCGGCCACGTGCACCCATCCCCAGTGGGTGCCGACGAGCAGGGCTCCGAGCACGAATGCGGCGACCGTCACCGCGCCGGAGCCGCCTGAGAGCGCCTCGACCACGCCGAGCACGAGCAGTGCAAGTCCGCCGATCAGGCTGACCCCGGTGAGGGTCGCGCCGATCGCAACCAGGCGACGGCGCGCGGGGCTGTCCGGAAGCGACTCCGGCTGCCCGACCGAAGGCGGAAGCTGCTCCAGATCCGCCCCGAGCATGCGCTCGTCGGGCTCGAGCCCGACCAGGCGGGCGAGATCCGCTTCCGGGGCCATCGTCCTGAAGGTACTCTCAGCAGTGACACGCCGCGACCCATCGAGGGAGCCTTACATGCCTATCT
>JAXDGF010000040.1:0-4566 GCA_034665165.1 Solirubrobacteraceae bacterium
GAGAGCGCGCGCCGGGCGCGCTCGAGCGTGTCCGCTAGGTCGAGGGTGGCGAGGGCGAGGCCCGGTTGCACCCCGGTGCGCGCGAGGAGGTCGCCGCCGGGGCCGACGATGCGCGCGCCCCCGAGGAAGCGGAGCCGCCCGAAGCTCCCGGTCTGATTGGCCGAGGCGACGACGAGCGAGTTCTCCGCCGCTCGGGCGCGGTCCCAGAGCTCGGCGCGCCGCCACTGGCGGTCGTCCTCGAGCCGCGGCGCCGGGTTCGAGGCGCTGCACGGCCACGCCGAGAGGAAGCACAAGACCTCGGCTCCGTCGAGGGTGAGCGTGCGCGCGGCCTCGGGGAACGCCTTGTCGTAGCAGATCAGCATCCCCAGCCGTCCCACCGGCGTGTCGAAGGCCGCCAGGGTGTCGCCGGGTGTCGTGAGGCGATGCTCATCGAGCGGCAGGTGAACCTTGCGGTGCAGTCCGTGGAGACCTTCGCCCGAGACGCAGGCGGCGACATTGTGGCGAGCGCCGCCCTCTCCCTCCTCGCAGAAGCCGACGCACACCACCATGTCCCCGGCCAGCTCCACCACCCTCGCGAGCTCGGGGCCGCCCGGGTCGAGCGCGGGGGGCGGGTCGGCGTCGCCCTGGAGGGTCTCGACATAACCGCCGAGCGCGGCCTCCGGGAGGACGAGGAGATCGACGTCCTGAAGGCGGGCGCGAGCGACGAGGTCTGCGATCGTGTGCAGGCACAGGTCCATGTCGCGGCCGACGGGGGCGGCGGCCGCGGCGATCGTGAGCTCGGTCATGGGCATCCTCCTGTTGCTGGTCCGAGACCGGTGATCGCCTCGGTGGCGATCGCGGTCGTTATCTCGTCGTCCGGCCACCGGAGACGGACTCCGCCGGCGGCGGAGAGCTGGCCGCAGCCCGCGCATACGGCGGCGCCGCCGCGGGGCTCGGGCGCGCCCGGGGCCTGGGCGAGGACGACGCCGAAGCCGGGGAAGCACGTGAGCCAATCGGCCATGAGCGCCTCGCTGGGGCGGGGCATGCGGGCGATGTCGAGGTCGGCGCCGCAGCCGGACGCCTCCGCGAGCATCGCCACGGTGCCCACGATGCCCGCCATCGACGCGTCTTTGGCCGCCCGCGGCCGCGTCGCGCGTACGAGGTCGAGCATGGGCCGGAGCTGAGCCACTGTCCGGTGCGAGGTCGAGTCCCATTGGCGCCCGTGGTAGCCCGGGCGCCACCCGCCCTCGAGATCGGCGCACACCCATACCGCATCTCCAGGGCGACCACCGCCTCCCGGCACGGGCTCCGCGGCGCGCCCGAGCCCGGTCACGGTGAGCGCTCCGGGCACGCCGAGCTGGGTGTGGCCTCCGAGCACCGGCAGACCGAACGCGTCGGCGCCGGCGCGGACGCCGGCCAGGACGCGGGCGGCGTGCGCGGCGTCCCGAGCGCCGACCGCATCGAGGACGCCGACGGGCGAGGCGCCCATGGCGGCCAGGTCGTTGGCGGTCACGAGCATCCCGCACCAGCCGGCCCACACGGGGTCGCGGTCGACCATCGACGGAGTGATCGCGTCCGTGCACGCGATCACGTTCGAGTCGGCGATGGGCACGCCGTCGTCCCCGCGCCAGCGGTCATGGGGCAGGTCCGCGCCGATGAGCTCGCCGAGCGGTTCCTTGGTGGCCAGCGCGTGGTCGGCGATCCGGTTCACGGGCCAGCGCATGAGCACGTGCGCTGCGCCGCCGATCTCGATCTCCCTGACCGTCTCCCAGCCCAGGCGAGCGAAGAAGGGGCAGTGTGAGGCCTGGACGTGGGCGTCGAAGCGCAGCGCGCCCGCGTCGAGGGCGCGGCCGCAGGCGGCGCGGACGAGGGCGGCGCCGATCTCCCCTCGGCGCAGCCCCGGTCCGCCCGCCGCGACCAGCCTGCTCCCCCGCCACCAACCGAGGCCGGCGGCGCCCTCACGCGCCGGGTGCAGGCGCACGCCGCCGACGACCGAGCCGTCGCGGGCGAGAGCGGTGAGGAAGATCGTCGCGGGGTCGGCGTCCCAGTCGTCGCCGTCGCCGGCCGCGAACAGCCCCTGCTCCTCCACGAAGGCGCGGTGGCGGAGCTCGCGGTAGGCCCGCAACCGCGCGCCGTCGCCGACGGCGTCCACGACGACGAGCGGTGGCCGCGCCGGCACGGGGCGCGGTCCGAGCCGCGACGGCGGGCCGCCCAGGAACTCGATTACGTCCACGCGCTCATCACCCGCCGGCGTGCTGGAGCGCCGAGCACGCGCCGCACGCCGCGCACCCTGCGACCTGGTCGCGCCCCCGCATCCCCGCTCTCGCGAGCGCGCCACCGACCCGGCGCGTGACCTCGGCCAGGACCTCGGGAGGCGGGGCCTCCACGCCGTCGGCGTGGGCGAGCGACCCCCCTAGCGGGCGTAAGGGTACGACGAACGGGTAGATCCCGAGCGCGATCAGGCGCTTCGCCCCGTCCACGAGCTCGTCGGGGTCTTCTCCCAGCCCTACCAGGAGGTATGTCGAGACGCGGTTGGGGCCGAAGGCCGCGAGCGCTCGCGCCCACGCCTCCTCGTAGCGCCTGACGGAGACCGTCGCCTTGCCGGGCGTCCACCGTTCGCGCACGTCCTGATCGAGTGCCTCGATGTGAATCCCGATGGCGTCCGCGCCGGCGTCGCGCAGCTTGTCGATCCAGGCAAGCTCGACCGGAGGCTCGATCTGGACCTGGATCGGGAGCCCGGGCACCGCGTCCTTGACCGCCCTCACGCACTTGCTCAGATGCTTGGCGCCGCGGTCGGCGCCGCCCGAGGTGCCGGTCGTCATCACCATCTGGCGCACGCCGTCGAGCTTCACGGCGGCGGCCGCGACCTCGGCCAGCTCCTCGGGCCGCTTGACCTGGGTCGTGGCCCCGGCCCTGAGTGACTCCTCGATGGTGCAGAAGCGGCAGCGCGTGTCCGCCGACGTGTAGCGGATGCACGTCTGCACGACCGTGGTGGCGAGGACGTCGCGCCCGTGCAGGCGGGCGAGCTGGTCGTAGCGGACGCCGTCATCGGTGGTCAGGTCGTAGAAGCGGGGCCGCTCGACCGCCTCGACCATGACGTCCTCGACCACGACCCCGTCGCGGGTGAGGCGGCCGTGGGCATCGAGGGCGAACGGCGAGCGCGGGGCGAGGGGCAGCGTCGCGGCGCATTCGCCCGTCAGCTGCCAGTGCCCATCGTCGCTCGGGCCCGCGCCGGCGCGGCGCCTGACCGGCGGCGCCGCGCGCAGACCGCGGACGGCGAGCTCTGCGCGAAGCGAGAGCTCCACCGCGGCTCAGAACATCCAGGTCGTGTTGATGACCGCGCCCTTGCGGGCGTACTCGATCATGGCGTCCTGGAGATCGAGCGGGTGGCACGGGATCACGCCCTCCTGGAGATCCTCCTCCCGGGCGCCGTGGAGGGCGAGACCGAGGCGGCACGCGTAGACCTTGCCGCCCTCCTCCATGAACTGCGCGAGCTGCGAGTTCTCGTTGCGCATTCCGGGGAAGAGCTCATTGCCCACGGTGGGGAAGCCGCGCGTGGCCAGGCAGTTGAGCGACCCGATGCCGAAGAAGTACAGGGCGGAGTCGAATCCCTTGCGCAGCGCCCGGATCGCGAGCAGCACCGCGACGAAGCTGACCGAGGACTCGTGGACGATGCCGTGCACCATCCCGAGATACGTCTCGCCCGGCTCTGCCTGGTAGTCGGGGAAGACCTTCGTCTGCCCGTAGATCGACTCGCCGATCCCCTTGGTCGGATGGGGGATCTCCATCAGGCTGGTGATCTCCTCGTCTCTCAGCTTCGGCTCGACCGCCATGCAGGCTCCTCTCATCGTGTGTTGCGCGGTGGAGCATCAGGTTGGCCGGACGGCGCCGACCTGTGTATGGACGTTGGGCCGAAATTCGCCGCAGGCATTCGGGACGAACGGCCAGTTAGTCATCCCCCGCGGTTGGCCGCGTAGATCCGGGCGAGCAGGTCCAACATCGCGGGCGACGTCTCACCCGAGCCGGGGCAGCACGTCGGTCCGTTGACGGCGCTGATCCCGATCTCGAGGTGCGGCCCCGTCGATACGCCGACGATCCCGCACCCAACCTCCGCGATCGGCGTGCCTGCGGTGACCAACGTGCCCACGGGGACGAGGTCGGGCGCGGCGTGTCCGTAGTAGATGAAGCGGCCGTTGAGGGGTCCGCCTTCAACCTTGAGCACGGGGGCATACGGCCCAAAGCCGCTGATGCCCTCCTGGACGATGACGCCCGTGGTCACCGCCACCAGAACGGCCCCGCCCGCGCACGCGCCGCCGTTGGTGGAGATGTCGACACCCGAGTCGGGAGACCAGCTACCCGGGGACGCGACGACGGACAGCGGCTCCATCGGGAACACGAACCCGTCCCCGGAGCTGAGGGCGTTGAGCTCGCGGACGATCTTGAGCTCGCGGCGCACCTCGGCCAGAGGCACGGCGTGAGCGTTGGGGTCACCCAGCGAGGGGGAGCCGGCGGCGGCGGATCCCGCCTCCCCGGCCACCGGCTCGACGACCTGCGGGCTCGCGTGCCGTCCGGACCCGAGCTGGCCGG
>JAXDGF010000041.1:0-3006 GCA_034665165.1 Solirubrobacteraceae bacterium
TCGCCGGCGGCGGACCGGTCGGGCTGGCAGCGGCGCACTCGGCGCAGCTCCTGGGGGCGAGCGTCGTCATCGTCGGCGACCTCATCCCTGAGCGGCTCGAGCAGGCCCGCAGCTTCGGCTGTGAGACGGTCGACGTCTCCAAGGGCGACCCGAAGGACCAGATCGCCAAGCTGCTCGGGGAGGAGCTCGCCGAGGCCATCAACCCACCGACCAGGATCCCGGAGATCGACGCCGGCGTGGATGCCGTCGGGTTCGAGGCCCGCGGGCACGGCGAGCACGCCCAGGAGGAGCTGCCCGCCACGGTGCTGAACTCGCTCATGGACCTCACTCGGGCGGGCGGCGCGCTCGGCATCCCCGGGCTCTACGTCACCGGTGACCCGGGCGCCAAGGACCAGGCCGCCCAGCAGGGATCGCTGTCGATCCGCATCGGCCTGGGCTGGGCGAAGTCGCACAACTTCACGACGGGGCAGACCCCGGTCATGAAGTACAACCGCGAGCTGATGATGGCGATCCTCAACGATCGCTGCCAGATCGCCAAGGCGGTGAACGCCACCGTGATCACCCTGGACGAGGCCCCGCGGGGCTACCAGGACTTCGACCACGGCGCCGCCCGGAAGTTCGTCCTCAACCCGAACGGCCTGATCTAGGCCGAGCTCACACGACGCGGCGTGGCGGCGGTGACGGCGCCGCCACCGCCGCCGAGGCCATTACGGCTCCTCGCCGCGCTTCAACGCGGCGATCTCGCGTCGCAGCTCGTCGACGCGGGTGACGACTCCTTCCAGCCGCGGATCCCTGCCGAGCGTCTTCGAGTGCCCCATGGCGTAGGCGAACTCCATGGAGTTGATGAGCCGGTCGTACTCGGCCTGGAGCTCACCCAGACGTGACGTCGTAACCCTCCTCCGGCGCGGGGATCGGCGGCTCGGGCTCGGGCGGATGCGGGTCCGGCTCGGGCGGGAGCGGGTCCGGGATCGGCACCTCGGCGAGCGGCTGCGTCTCGCGCGGCATCATCCAGATCAGGGTAGGCCCAGCGCGACGTTCAGCCAAGTACGCCCGCGCCCGACCATCCGGACCAGCGCTCGACGTCGATCGCCAGCACGGCGCCGGTCGGTGGCTGCTCGCGGTACTGGGCGTAGCGCTGCGCCAGGCGGGCGACGGCGTCGCGTGCCTCGGGCTCCCCGGCGTCGAGCACGCGGCCACTGCCGTCGGCTCGCACCCACCACAGCGCTCGCCAGTCGTCGTCGTCGTAGTGGTCGGCGAGCACCGCGACGCGCGGGTTGGCCACGACGTTGGCCAACCGCCGCAGGGCCGTCGTGCGCTTGGGCTTGGCGTCGACGGCGCTGTAGATCGTCTCGCCGGCCTGCGCGAACACGATCGGGACGATGTGCGGGCGGCCGTCGGCGCCGGCGGTGGCCAGGCGAGCGACACGCACGCCCGCGAAGCGCCGGCGCGCCTCCTCGGCCGTCACCCGCCGCCGAGCTCGGCGATCGCGGACTCCCAGCGCTCCAGCGCGCGCTCGACGGGGCCGCGGGGCGCGGAGGGCAGCCAGTGGATCGCGCGCCTGGCCCCGCTGTCGCGGGCGTGCTCGAGCTCGTGCGCATCGGCCGGGACGCCGATCAGATCGACCTCCACCGGACGGTCCGCGCGGGCGCGCAGCTCGGCGATGCGCTCGAGGGTTCCCGTCTCGGGGCGGTAGGTGGGAAACCACGCGTCGCCGAAGGCGAGCACCCGGTCCAGGACGGTGGGCCCGTCGCCGCCGACGAGGATGGGCGGGTGCGGGCGCTGGGCGGGCTTGGGGTAGGACAGGATGCGCTCGAAGGCGACGTGCTCGCCGGCGTAGCTGGCCTCGTCCTGGGTCCAGATCGCCTTCATCGCCTCGATGCGCTCGCGCAGGAGCGCCATCCGCGTGCGCGGGTCCGTGCCGTGGTTGCGCATCTCCTCCCGGTTCCAGCCGGCGCCGATACCGAATTCGAAACGTCCGCCCGAGAGGTGGTCGACGCTCGCGACCGCCTTGGCCGTGATGATCGGGTCGCGCTCGACCACGAGGCAGATGCCGCTACCGACGCGCAGCCTGGTCGTCGCCGAGGCCGCGGCGGTCAGGGCGACGAAGAGGTCGTAGCAGTGCCAGTACTTCTGCGGGAGCACATCGCCTCCCGACCACGCGCTCTCGCGGCCGGCGGGGATGTGCGTGTGCTCGGCGAAGAACAGCGACTCCTGCCCGCGGTCCTCGGCCAGCTTCGCGAGCGGACCGGGACCGACGCCGTCGTGGGTCGGGAAGTACCCGATGCCGAAGTCCATCCCGGCCGATTCTAGACAGCGGCGCGCCTGGTCTTCCCGGGTTCCGGGTACGCCGCGGCCATGGAGGAGATCCTGCCCGGCATCCACTACTGGACGACCTTCCACGACGGGATCGGAACCCGGGTCCACTCGTACTACGTCGAGCCCGCGGCGGCGCTGATCGACCCGATGGTCCCCGAGGAGGGCCTGGAGGCCTTCGCAGGCATGGTCGAGCCCCGGCAGGTGCTGATGACCAACCGCCATCACTTCCGCCACAGCGACCGCTTCCGCGCGGCCTTCGGCTGTGTCGTGCGCGCGAGCGCCCCGGGCATGGGGGACCTCGAGGGCCGCGGCGTCGAGCCGTTTCGGTTCGGCGACGAGGTGGCTCCGGGCATCACGGCCTTCGAGATCGGCGTCCTGTGCCCCGACGAGACCGCGCTGCACATCGCCGACGGCGGGGGCGCCGTCGCGTTCGCCGACGGACTCGTCCGCCGCGGCCGAGCGCTGGGCTTCGTGTCGGATCCGCTGCTCGGTGACGACCCGCCGGCGATCAAGCGCGGGCTCAAGGAAGCGTTTCGCGGCCTCCTGCCCCTGGACTTCGACGCGCTGCTGTTCGCGCACGGCGAGCCGCAGGCGAGCGGCGGCCGGGCGGCGCTGCGCACGTTCGTCGGCGAGTCCACCGAGTAGCCGGAGCTCGCCGGACGGGCGACGGGGATTGAGCCCGCGCCTGCC
>JAXDGF010000042.1:0-7437 GCA_034665165.1 Solirubrobacteraceae bacterium
ACCCATACGTGCTCGACAGAGCACAGCCGACCGCGAATGCCAACACGAACCGGCGACCACGTCCCTCCAGCGCATACGTCAGCATCATGAACGTCACCACGCACGCCCCGAAGACCGTCAGCATCGAGCGCCCCTGATCTCGACTAGCGCGGTCATGTGACGGGCATCGTTCGCACCGGCTCACCGGCCGGCGCGGGCGCCGAGAGCCGGACGATCCTGACCGGGCACGGCGCGTCGCGCTGGATCCGACATCGAGTTCGCGCTGCCAGCACCGCCGGCCATCGCGATCGGCTCGCGCCGATCACGATCAGCTCGACCGCCAGCTCGTCGGCGAGCGACAGGATCATCGGCACCGGCTCGCCGCTCATCAACATCACCCGCGCGAACGCCCCGTTGGCCCACGCAACCTGCCGCGCCGCGCTCAGCACGACGCTTGCATGCGGATCTCGCAGCCGCTGGCCGCGGACGATGGTCGGCGCGAGACGACCGACCCGCATCGCCTCCGGCGGACGGACGTGCACGACGAACAGCTCAGCGTCGCGTTCGCTGGCGATCACGGCCGCGGCCGCAGTCGCGCTCACCGACGCCGGAGATCCGCTGGTCGCGTTCAGGACTCGCGGCCGGAACGAGCGATCCTCTAGGACGGTCAGTTCGATCGGGCGCTGGAGCATCTCGGGTGTTAGCCTCGCACCTCAACCTGGGTTTAAGTCAAATCGGAGTCGCCATGCCAGACACGACGCGCCGACTATCGATCGGAGAGGTGGCACAGCGCTCCGGCATGACCGCCTCCAGGATCCGCTATTACGAGACGCGCACGCTGATCGACCCGCCCGAGCGCAGCTCGGGGAAGCGGCGATACCCGCCGCGGGTGCTGCGCCGGCTCGCGATCATCGACGCCGCGCAACGTGTCGGGTTCAGCCTCGAGGAGATTCGTGATCTGCTCGGCTCCCGCGATGGGCCAGCCCACGAGCGGCTGCGGCGACTCGCCCTCCGCAAGCTCCCGGAGATCGACGAGCTGATCGTCCGTGCGACGACGGTCCAGCAGCTGCTGCAGTTCTGCGGCGACTGCCGGTGCAAATCGATCGACGAATGCCGTCTGCTCGAAGAGCGCACCAGACTGCTGGACCATCGAGCGCTCGGAACCCGCTCCGCGGCTACGGGCCTCTGAGCGCAGGACCGCGGACTACCGTCGCACCATGATCGCGAAGCTGATCGCGCTGATCGTTCCACTCGGCCTGGATACCTTCGCGGTCGCCGCCGCGATCGGCCTCATGGGCGTGAGCACCTCACAGCGGACGCGGATATCCGTGCTGTTCATCGGGTTCGAGGCCGGAATGCCGCTCGTCGGCCTGGCGCTCGGCGTGCCGCTCGGGCACGCGATCGGCTCCGCCGCGGACTACGTCGCGATCGGGATCCTGATCGCCTTCGGCATCTACACGCTGATCGCCCAGGATGACGACGAGCGACTCGGAGAGCTGGCGGAGCTCAAAGGCCTGCGCGCTCTCGCGCTCGGGCTCAGCATCAGCCTCGACGAGCTCGCGATCGGGTTCACGCTTGGTCTGCTGCGCATCTCGGCGGTGCTCGTGATCGCGCTCATCGCCGCGCAGACCCTGATCGTGACCCAACTCGGGCTACGCCTCGGGAATCGCCTCGGCAGTCGCACCCGCGAGAGTGCCGAGCGGCTCGCCGGAGCCGCGCTCACGACACTCGGGATCATCCTCCTCGCCGAAAAGCTCCTTGCCTAATCGGCGGCACCCCCGCGCAACGACCGACTGCCTCGCTCGCGGCCGCGGCCGCGCCTTCCTCGTCGAGCGCGAGGCGCCGTGGGCGAACAGCGATCTCAGAGCTCTTGTCCCGCACGCCGGCACCGAAAGCAGACGCCTGCCGGGCACCGCGACCGGCGCCTTCCAAATCTAGGGCCCGCGGGGCCTCACCGCACGGATTTACGGTACCGGCGCGCCGGCACGGTCGCCGCACCGGGCGCGCCGCGGGCGCGCCGGTGCCGCAACATCCGTCCACGCGGGTCCAAGCATCGGACCGAGGCGCTCAAGCGCGCGCGCCCCGAGGCCGATGACTGGGGAGATGTTCGATCTGCAGGAATCGCTTCGTTATGTCGTGCGCAAGGAGGGGTCCGACCTTCACCTCAAGGTCCCGTCGTGCCCGATCGTGCGCATCCACGGCAAGCTCGAGCCGATTGACGACTCCGAGCCCCTGCGCGAGCCGGACACCGACCGGGTCCTGCGGGAAATGCTCACCGACCATGAGAAGCTGGGCGAGTTCGATCGCGACAACGAGGTCGACTTCGCCTACGCGGTCGAGGGGCTCGCGCGCTTCCGCGTGAACGCGTTCCGCCAGCGCGGAACGATCTCGATCGTCGCTCGCGTGATCCCCTTCGCCGTCCGCACCATCGACGATCTCGGCCTGCCCTCGGTCATGTGCGAGATCGCCGACGAAGAACGGGGGCTCATCCTCCTCACCGGCACCACCGGTTCCGGCAAGTCGACGACGCTCGCCGCCATGATCGACCAGATCAACGAGACCAAGGCGCGCCACATCGTGACCGTCGAGGACCCGATCGAGTACCTCCACTCCGACCGCAACTCGATCATCAATCAGCGCGAGATCGGCATGGACACCGCCTCCTTCCCCCGCGCCCTGCGCCGCGTCCTGCGTCAGGACCCGGACGTCATCCTCATCGGCGAGATGCGCGACGAGGAGACGGTCCAGGCCGCGCTGTCCGCCGCCGAGACCGGCCACCTCGTCCTGTCCACCGTTCACACACTCGACGCCCCCGAGACCGTGAACCGGATCATCGACTTCTTCCCTCCCCATCAGCACCAGCAGGCACGGGCGATGCTCGCCGGCACCCTGAAGGCGGTCATCTCCCAGCGCCTCGTCCGAACCCCGACGGGCGACGGCCGGATTGCCGTCTGCGAGATCCTGCGCATGACCGGCCGGGCGCGCGACATGATCATGGATCCCGAGCAGACCGGCCGTCTGCGAGAGGTCATCGCCGAGGGCGAGTACTACGGGATGCAGACCTTCGACCAGGCCCTTCTCTACCACCACCAGGCCGGCCGGGTCTCGATGGAGGACGCGCTCCGCGTCGCGTCGAGCCCGCACGACTTCAAGCTCCTGGTGGCGGCCGAAGGTCGCACCGCCACCTCGATGGATGACCTCGTCGACACCGGCGAGCGCGAGACCGGCGCCGGCCCCGACACGCTCAAGCGCCCGAGCACGCTCGGCTCACCGGGCACGGTGAACGGACTGAGCGCCCCCAGGCCCCAAGGACCACCCGGCGGCCCGGGCCGCCAGAGTTCATCCGCCCCGCCGCCGCGGCCGGGCGTGCCGGCGTAGCGCGACGCGGGGCCCCACGCTGGCGGTCGGCCAGGCGTTGTAGGCACCATTCTGTCCGGATACCGGACGAAATCGCACCTTCAACGCTCACCCGCCGATGGTCGCGCCCGACCGCGACCTCATGGATCAGGTCGCGCACAAACTCGACGCGACACGGCACACGGCGTGTCGGCCGCCGCCACGGCCGCCGCCACTGCCCGAAGGCCCTCTGCAGACCACGGCGTGACCCATTCCGGTCGCGCCCGCGGGGGTTTTGCCACCCGCACGCCACTTCAGTTCGTAAAGCATCGCGCTACACTGGGGACCAGAGATGGCTTCAAAGGATTCGTGTCCGGTTTGCCGCACCGCGGAAATCGTGTGCGGGAAGTGGACGCTGCTGGTCATTCGGGATCTGGCCGAGGGACGTTCGCGCTTCTGTGAGCTCGAGCGCTCGCTCCGGGGCATCAGCCCGCGCACGCTCTCGCTCCGCCTGCGCGCCCTCGAGGAAGAGGGGATCGTCGAGCGTCAGACCTTTCCCGAGGTTCCGCCCCGCGTCGAGTACGCCCTCACCGAGAAGGGCGAGGCGCTCGTGCCGCTGATCGAGAGCATGCGCGTCTACGGGAGCGAGTGGCTCGGGGGCGACTGCGAGGCGGCGGTGTCCGCCGCCGTCGGACGCTCCGCGGCACAGGACCGCGAGCCCGTGGCCGCCACACAAGACCCAGCCGCGGCCGAAGACGACCGCGAGCCGGCCGTCGTCGCTGCCTGACGGCCCCGGCCCGGCCCCCGAACACCCCGCGGGACTAAAACGTGAGGATCGCCGTCTCCGCCGATGAGCTGACCGGCATAGCCGGCGCCCTGCCCGAGGAGCTCCGCCGTCGCGGCCATCACCCCATCCTTCATGGCGCCTACGACGACGCCGAGCGCGACGACTGGGCGTGGGCGAGCGAAGTGGCGGCGCGCGACGTCGTGGAGGGCCGCGCGGAGCAGGCGGTCGTCGCCTGCTGGACCGGGACGGGCGCGTCGATCGCGGCCAACAAGGTCCCAGGGATCAGGGCCGCGCTGTGCCTCGACGCGCAGACCGCGGACGGCGCTCGCCGCTGGAATGACGCCAATGTGCTCGCGCTCAGCCTGCGCGCGACCTCGCAGGCGGAGCTCGGCGAGATCCTCGAGGCGTGGTTTGCGGGCCGACCGAGCACAGATCCGTCGGACATCGCCAACGTCGAGCACGTGTCCGAGATTGACAACCGGCGCTGAGAAACGCCGTGAGAAACGGCTGCAAGGCACGGTGCGCGTGCTCCGCCTGGGCAGGATCGCCGCCGAGGGCGGCGAAACGCCCCCGGCGTGCGCAACCGGACCCTCCATCAATTGCTCGAGGACTTCACCTCCGAGGCTGCCGGTCAGCTCGAGGCGGACACCGCCGACGGCGCCGAGGTCCCGTTCGAGCTCGTCGAGGAGCCGGGCGGGAGCGCTCCGCTGTATTGCTACCGGCCGCTCACCGGTCAGTTCATCCACGAGCGCCTCGGCCGCCTGACCGCGCTGCCGACGTACGCCCCGGCGGCGCGGATGCTCGCCGCCGCCGAGGGCCTCGACGCCTACCTGCGCGGGCGGGCCGGCCGGCCTGCCCCGACCGAGGCGCGGGAGCGGGCCGACGCGGGCCTGCGTTGCTTCCTGGGCCACGTGTTTGCCGACCGGAACGCGTTCGGGTTCGAAGCTGCCCGCTTCGAGGCCGCCTACTCCGAGCTCGAGCTCGCGCTCTATGAGGGAAGCTGCACGACGACGGTGATCGCCCCGCTGCTCGGGGTCGCTCTCGACCGCGAGACGGCCGAGGTCCCGCTTGGCGACGGCCTGTCGCTCCAATCCGGCGACTCGCTCACCGACGCTCCCTCAGACGCGGTATGGGGAGAGAGCAACGAGCCCAATGTACTGATCGTGCTCACCGTCGCCGCGGAGCGCAGCGACCAGCCCGGACGGTCCCCGATCTCGACTGCCCGTGTCCGGTTCCGCCGGGCCCTCACCGCGCTCAGGCTCTTCGAGCGCGGCGGCTATGCGCTCGGTCCGCTGGGGTGGACGCGGGCCGATGCCGGAACGTGGCGCGCGTTCGCGCTCGGCAGCACCGGGCGGCCGCGAGGCATCACGCTGATCGCGGCGGACGAAGAGGATGAGCTGCGCGCCTTCTGCAACCTTGTCTCGCGGCGCACGCCGAGCGGCGGGGAGCTGGCCTGGGCCCTCGCTCGCTTCGAAATGGGTCGTGAGCGATTGGCTCCCTTCGAGGCCCTTACCGACTACCTCCTGGCCCTGCGCGCCCTCCTCGAGCCCGAGGGGCCGGCAAGCGGGCGCCTGGCCCAGCGCCTGTCCGTGCTCTGCGCCAAGCCCGACGATCGCGCGGTCCTGGCCGAGCGCACGGCCCACGCCATCTCGCTCGAACGGGCCGTCGTCTCCGGCCTCGCGCCGGCCGAGAACGGAGCCGCCGCACTCGTGGATGAGCTGGCCGAGCACCTGCGCGCCCTTCTGCGCGACGTCCTCTGCGGCCACCTCGACGCCGACCTGCGCGAGGTCGCCGACTACCTGCTCGCCGAGGCCGCGGCCACCGTCGAGCCAGTCGGCTAGCTGCGCCGCGAGCGCCAGGCAACGCCGTGCACCGCCATGCAAGGCTGTGCGCCGTGTTCCACGTCGAGGTGCGCCAGTTCCCCAACGTCGCCCGGGCCTTCAATCTGTCGCAGGCGGAGCTCGACGCCAAGGTGCTGATCCCCTGGTCCCGGGGCCAGATCGTGGTCCTCGGCGAGCGCGAATGGGAGCCCCGCAAAGCGAAGCTGACGGTCCTCGAGGGTCGCGAGGTACGCAACGACGAGCTCGGCCTTGGCCGCGGCTGGGCCAACGCGAGCCGCGACGCGGAGAACGTCACCGACCAGCTTCTCGCGGCCACCCGGGGGCAAACGACTCAGAGTGCCGACCCCGCGGCCCCAGGTGGCCTCGCTACCTTCAAGGAAGTCGTCCTGGCGCAGTGCGCGACCGACCGCCTGGCCCTCCATCAGGTCATGTGGCTCGCGAACAGCAGGCACCCCGAATTGCGGGTCAGCGAGCGGCTCGCGCTTGCCGAGCAGGCGGTATGGGAGCTTCTGCACGAGGGGCACGTGACGATGCTGAAACGCGGGTCGGGCGAGGAAGGGCCCGAGGTCACCGTCGCCGACCGCTCGCAGTGGCAGCCAGCGCTGCTGGCGTGGGCGACCTGGTCTGAGCCCGCCGAGCCGCGCTGGTTCGTCGTCGCCGCGTCCGAGTGACGGCGCCGTGGGCGGGCGCGCCTCAGGCGACGACGTCGGCGATCATGCTCGCGCGCTCGGCGTCGGAGGCGAACAGGTAGCGATGCACGCGCAAGAGCCCTTCGACGTCGTGGACGTCGTCATCGAACTGAGGGACGAGCATGAGCGGGCTATCGTCGCCGTCCGGGGCGAGCCGGGAGATGTTGCGCTCGTCGCGCCGCGCCAGCACGTGGTAATCGCTGAAGTTGTCAGCCACGCGCACGGCGAGCTCGGCGCCCAGGCTAACCTCGAGCGCGGCGATGACCTCGTCGCGGATCGGAAGCGGACGGTCGGCGGCGCCGAGGATGTCGTGATGCACGCGGTTGACGATCGCGCCCGCGTACGGGAGCCCTGACTCCCGCAGCGTGCGGCGGAACCAGATCGCCTCTTCGACCGGCTCGTCCTCGGCTGAGGTGACGAGGAGGAAGGCGGTGGTGCTCGCCCTGAGCATGGTCTCGACCGCCGCCGCGCGCATCTGGAAGTCGTCGGTCATGCCCCCGAGGAGCCGGAAGAAGGTGGAGATGTCGGCCAGGAGGTCGACGCCCGTCAATTTCTGGAGAGCCGCCGCCAGCACGCCGCTGCCGCGACCGAGAATGCGCATGCCGAGCCCGGTCGGGCGCACGAACATCTTGAGCATGTGGCCGTCGAGGAAGGAATTGAGCCGGCCGGGGGCCTCGAGGAAGTCCAGCGCGTTGCGCGAGGGCGGCGTGTCGAGCACGAGCAGGTCGAAGTCGTGGTCGCGATCGAGGTCGTAGAGCTTGCTCATCGCCGTGTACTCCTGCGAGCCGGCCACTGCGCTGGAGAG
>JAXDGF010000043.1:0-7189 GCA_034665165.1 Solirubrobacteraceae bacterium
GACCCGGGACCGCGCGACGACCCGCGGCCTCGCGGCGACCCGCGGCCGCGCGAAAGCGCCGACCACGGGAACGGCCCGGGCGCTGGGACCGGCGGACCGCCCGGGCGCCGGGACCGCCGCCATCCTCGGGGAGGGTTTCCAAACCAACCAGACAAACAAGCCGCCACGCAACTAGCCGATCAAGCCGCAGCTCCGGCCAAGCAGCGAACCCGATCACCGACACCTGAGGTTTGCGACACCCTCCCTCATTCCGTGAATTCGGCAGAGCTCATTCCGTTGGCGGATTTGCCGGAGGCAAATCCGCCGGGCGGGTTTCCTTGTCCACGGGCTCGATCCCCCAGCTCGCCGAATACCGCTCCCCCGGCTCGAGCCTGGCGAGCCCCGCGCCCGAGCGGAAAGCGTCGGGCGCGCAGGTCATCGGCTCGATGGCCACGCCGCGCCGCCGTTCCTCCTCGGCGAGCGTGTCGCCGGTGAAGAGCATCAGGTACGCGTACTCGGGCGAGGCCCAGACCGTGATCCAGCGCGAGCGGTCCGGCGAGCGGAGCTCCACCCGCACCCGGCCGTCCTCATCGCGCTCGAGGTCCGTGTAACAGAGGTCGAGCTGCTCGGCGCCGATCTCGCGGGGGGCGCGGAAGTCGAGCGCTCCGCCCTCGACCGGCTCCTCGCCTACCGGGATCCCCCGCTCGTCGACCACGAGCCGCGACGCGGCCGGGAGTCTCAACCAAGTGTCGTCGATGGTCGGCGCGCCGAGCGAGAAGTAGGGATGCATGCCCGCGCCGTAGGGGCAGGTCTCGGGTCCGATGTTGACGGCGCTCGTCGTGACCGTGAGCCCGCTTGGCTCGAGCACGTACTCGATCTCGAGCGCGAGCATGAACGGGTAGCCGGGCTCTCCGTGCAGGATGTGCCCGAGCACGACCCGGCTCGCCTCGCGGGCGCGGACCTCCCAGTTGCGCCAGCGGACGAGGCCGTGGATGGCGTTCTGCAGCGCGGGCTCGGAGAGGTCGAGCTGGAGCTCGGCTCCCTTCCAGCGGTAGCGCCCGTCGCGCAGGCGGTTGGGCCACGGGATCAGCGGCTGGCCCCTCGCCCCGCTGCAGCGCTCCACGACGCCGTAGCCGTCGAGCACGTCCCAGCCGCCGAGCGCGTAGGCGCGCAAGCCGCCGCCGACCTCCACCACGGTCACACGATGCGGGCCGAGCTCGAGAGAGATCTGCTCGCCGGAGGGCGGTCGCGCCGACGCGCCGTTCACTCCGAGACCCACGGTTGGTGCCAGGTGCCAAAGCCGGCGATCAGGCGCTCGGCCCCGGGGGGTCCCCACGATCCCTTGGCGTAGGGCTCGACCGGGGGCGGGGCGTCGAGGAGCGGCTGCACGATCCGCCACGACTCCTCGACCGCGTCCTGGCGCGTGAACGGGGTGCTGTCGCCGCACAGGGCGGCGTGGAGGAGGACCTCATACGGCGTCGGGGCCTCGCCGCCCTCGTGGGCGAATTCCACGTCGAGGTCGACGGGCGCGGGCTCGGGCCGGTCGGCACGGAGGGCGTCGAGGCTGATCCTCACCCCGGTCGAGGGGTCGAGCCTTACCACAATCTGGTCGGGCTGAGGGCGCTTGCGCTTCTCGCCGCCGACGAAGGCGAGGCGCGGCGGATGCTTGAACACGAGCCGGACCTCGGTCGCCTTCACGGCCAGGCACTTGCCGGTGCGGATGAAGAAGGGGACGCCGGCCCAGCGCCAGTTGTCGATCTCGAGGCGCAGCGCGGCGTAGGTCTCGGTGGTCGAATCGTGCGCCACTCCGTCGATCTCGCGGTAGCCCTCGTACTGGCCGCGGACATAGCATTTCAGCGGGGCGTCCGCGACCGACCGCAGGACCGCGTACTTGGCGTCCCTGAGCGTCGTGGCGTCGGCGCCCGCGGGCGGCTCAGTGGCGACGGCGGCCAGGAGCTGGAGCAGGTGATTGACGACGACGTCGCGCAGAGCGCCGACGGGATCGTAGAAGTGGCCACGGTCCTCGACCCCGAACTGCTCGGCCATGGTGATCTGGACGCTGGCGACGTGGTTACGGTTCCAGACCGGCTCGAGGATCGTGTTGGCGAAGCGGAGGTAGAGGAACTCCTGGAGGCCCATCTTGCCCAGGAAGTGGTCGATCCGGTAGAGCTGCGACTCGTCGAGGTGCTGGTGCAGCTCGGCGGCCAGGGCGCGGGCCGAGGCGAGGTCATGGCCGAAGGGCTTCTCGACGATGACGCGCGCGGCGGGCGGGAGCAGTCCGGCGCCGTCGAGCCCGGCCACCACCGTCGCGAACAGCGACGGGGGGATCTCGAGGTAGTAGGCCGGGGCCTTCGCCGTGCCGATGACCTCGCCGACGCGGTGGAACGTGCGCGGATCGGAGAAATTCCCGGAGACGTAGGACAGGCGATGGGCGAAGCGCGCGAAGATCTGCTCGTCGATCGACTCTCCCGTCGCCGCGATCGCCTGGCGCGCGTGCTCGCGGAGCTTCTCCACGCTCCAGTCGTCGCCGGCGACGCCGATGACGGGGACCTTCAGGAGGTTGCGCCGCTCGAGCCGGTAGAGCGAGCGCAGGGTCATCTTGGTCGCGAGGTCGCCGGTGATACCGAACACAACGAGCGTGTCGGCTGGCTCCTCCCCGGTCGGCTTGTCGTCAGCGGCAGCCAAGGGGCGTCACCCTATCGTCAGTCGGTCGTCAGCAGCCGCTTCGAGAGCCCGTTCAAGACGTCGCTCCCGTCCTCGGTGACGACCACGAGGTCCTCGATTCGCACCCCGAAGCGACCGGGCAGGTACACGCCGGGCTCCACCGTGACGACGTTCCCGGGCGCCAGGATGTCGTCTGAGCGTTGCGAGAGCCGCGGCGCCTCGTGGACCTCGATCCCGACCCCGTGCCCGAGCCCGTGGCCGAAGTTCTCCCCGTAGCCACCGGCTTCGATGAGCCGGCGAGCCACCGAGTCGACGTCCCGCCCGCCCCGCCCGGCGCGAACGTCCTTGAGGCCGGCCAGCTGCGCGCTGAGGACGAGCTCGTAGACGGCCCTCGCCTCCTCGCTCGGCTCGCCGGCCGACGTCGTGCGGGTGCAGTCGGAGCAGTAGCCGTCGAGCTCGGCTCCCCAGTCGATGACGACGAGCTCGCCGGCCCGGATCGGCACGTCGCGGGGCTGGGCGTGAGGGAGAGCGCCGTGGGGACCGGCGGCGACGATCGAATCGAAGCTCGGGCGCCGCGCCCCGCGCTCGCGCATATCGTGCTCGAGCGCCACCGCGACCTCACGCTCGGTGCGGCCGATCAGGCCGTCGCGGATGATGCGCTCGAAGGCGGCGTCGGCGAGCTGGGCCGCGGTGCGGATGCGCTGGACCTCCTCGGGCTCCTTGACGGCCCGGATGCGCTCGACGAGCCCCCCCGCCGGCGCGAGCTCGATGCGGTCAGGGAGCAGGTCGCGCAGGCGCGCGTGCTGGCGCACCGACATGTGGACGTCGTCGAAGCCGAGCCTGACCTCTCCCCCGGGTACGAGATCGCTGATCGACTCGAGGAGATCGAGTGCGGCCCGGACGCGCTCGAAGGACGGGTGCACCTGCTCGGCGGCCTGCTCCAGGTAGCGGAAGTCGGAGGCAAAGGCGCGCGTGCGGGGCCCGATCAGGGCGATCCCGTTGCTGCCGTCGAAGCCCGTGAGGTAGCGCACGCTCGCGAGGTCCGTGACCAGAAGCACGTCGAGCTCGGCCTCGGGCAGGAGGTCGGTGACTCGCTCCACCCGGCCCTTCACGGCACCAGCTCCTCGCGCAGACGCGCGAGCGCGTCGCGGTAACCGTCGGGGCCGCGGCCCGAGACCTGGCCGATGCACACATCGCGGATGACCGATATCCGCCGCCACTGCTCGCGGTTCTCGATATCGGAGAGATGGACCTCCATGGCCGGCAGCCTGGTGAGCTCGAGCGCATCGCGGATCGCCCACGCGTAGTGCGTCCACGCCCCGGGATTGAGCACGATGCCGTCGGCCAAGCCCTCGAGTCCGTGCAGGTGCTCGACGAAGTCGCCCTCGTGATTGGTGTGGAAGAAGCGCGTCCTCAGGTCGAGCGCGGCGGCGTCGTCGGCGATCCGGAGCTCGAGCTCGGTCAGCGTCAGGGCGCCGTAGTGGTCCGGGTCGCGGCGGCCGAGCTGATCGAGGTTGACTCCGTGCATGATCTCGATCCGGTTGGCCAGGGGTGGCGGGGCGCTCATGGCTCCCCTAACTCTCGCACCGCGGCGGCGAGCGCGTCCCCGTCGACGGGGCAGCCGGGACGGACCGCGCCCGGCGCGTCCACCAGTACGAAGGGCACCGGCCCCTCCCCGCGGCGCTTCTTGTCGCGCGCGGTGGCGCGAACGACGTCGTCGGGGTCGGCCCCGGTGAGCATGGTCGGGAGCCCGTGCGCGGCGAGCAGCGACTCGACCTCGTGGCGAAGATCGTCGCGCTCGGACAGCCTGAGCGCGGCGAGCAGGCCGAGGGCCACCGCCTCGCCGTGCCGGTAGCGGGCGTAGCCCGTCGCCGTCTCGATCGCGTGCGCGACCGTGTGTCCGAGGTTCAGTACCTGACGCAACCCCTCATCGCGCTCATCCAGGGCCACGACCGCGAGCTTCGCGCGCGCGCACGCCATGATCACCTCGGGGTCGGTGGGCTCGGCTCCCGAGCGGACCCGCTCCCACAGGTCCCCCCCGGCGATGAGCGCCGTCTTGACCACCTCGGCGTAGCCGGCCGCGACCTCCTCGGCCGGGAGGGTCGCGAGCGTGCTCGTGTCGGCGATAACCGCGACAGGCTGGTGATAGGCGCCGACGTAGTTCTTGGCCTCCTCGAGGTCAACTCCCGTCTTGCCTCCGTAAGCGGAGTCGACCTGGGCCACAAGCGTGGTCGGCACCTGCACGTACCGCACCCCGCGCTGGTAGGTAGCCGCGCAGAAGCCGGCGAGATCACCAACCACTCCGCCGCCGAGCGCGACCACGAGGTCGTCACGGTTCACGCCCGCGCGCAGGAGCTCCGTCCACACGATCTCGGCGTGGGCCACGGTCTTTGACTGCTCGCCGGGCATGACCGTGACGCGGCCGGCGACGGGTTCGATCACGTCGCCATAGAGCTGCCCCACGCGGCCGTCGGTCACGAGGAAGCGCCTGCCGTCGACCGAGGGGGGCCAGAACCTGCGCTCGAGCAGGATCCCGGCCCCGATGTAGACCGGGTAGTCGCCGGATGCGCTCGACGCCCACACCATGCGCGCCCCCGCCGGCATTCCTCGCAGCGCGTCGAGCACCGGGGCCATGGTCGCCGACCGGGCGGCAGGGACGATCGCGTCGGCCAGCGACGCGTACAGCGGCTCTCGCTCGGCGTGTAGCGCCTCGAACGTGGCGCGGTCCCGGGCCAGCGGGCGGCCCGAGCCCTGCGCCCGCGCCCAGGCGGTGTCGAGATCGACGTCGAGCCAGATGACCGGGTGGTGGGCCAGTGCCTGGCGAATAGCCTGGCTTGCCACGGCACCGCCTCCGAGCGAGACCGCCGCGGTGCGCGGATCGTCGAGGAGTTCGAGCGTCACTTCCTCCTCCGCGTGCCTGAACGCCGGCTCGCCGTCCTGGGCGAAGATCTGCGCGATCGGTTTGCCGAGCCGGCGCTCGATCTCCTGATCGATGTCGGTGGCGGGCCGGTTCAGCGCTGTCGCGATCGAGCGCGCCGCGGTCGTCTTGCCGGCGCCCATGAAGCCAATGCACACGAACGCGCGGCTCGGGACCTTGTTGGTCATCCCACTAGGATCGCAGTCGGGCCCGCCCGCGGCGGGCCCGGCCTATGCGGGGCTGGGCAACGCGCCGCTGCGCCGGACCCTCACAGCGATCCGTTCGCTGAATCCAGGGAGGTACAGCGCCGCGCCGATGGCGGCGGCGGTCGGGGCCGCGAGCGCGAGAAAAATCAATGCCTGCACGTCCGGAGCCAGCGTGAGGGTTGCGCTCGAAGTCTCTTCGAGCGCGAACCACGCGGCAAAGGTCGCCACCAACGAGAGCACAGGCAGGCGGTCGTGCGCGATCGTCTCCCACGTCAGCAAGGCGAGCAGGAACGGGAGCGCGTAGTAGGAGATGTCCCACGGGTCGAGGATAAAACGCAGGAGCAGCACGAGCGTCAAGAGCAGCAGCGCTTCGTGGGCCGGGCGTCGGCGGCGCCGGCGGGTTAGCCAGACGCAGGCCAGCGTCAGCGGCACCATGAGTGCGACGATCAGCAGGTGCGCATTCGTCTCGATCCAGCCCGGCGGGCTTCGATAGCCCACCCTCACATGGCCGGACAGGTCGATCACCGGATGGGCATGGGAACCTAGGAACCACCAGACCTGCCACGGGTTGAACAAATGACCGGTCTGAGTAGCAGCGCCTTTGGCCTGTGCCACGAAGCCGCTGGAGCTCAGGAGGAGAAACGGGGCGAGGGCAGCGCCCGCGACGACGGTAGCGGTCAGGAGCGCCCTGGGCCGTCGGTCGGGTAACCCGATGAGGACGGGTCCGACCGCGAGCACCGCCCATTCCTTGTTCGCAATCGCGAGTCCGAGTAGGACACCTGCCCACATTGGCCGGCCGCGGGTAGCAGCGAGCACCGCAGCCACGCAGAGCACACCCCCGAGCAGCTCCTCGGGGTGACCGTAGCGAAGCGCTGACACGGTGATCGGGTTGGCGACGCAGAGGAGCAGTGCCAGCAGGCCTGCGGATCGCGCACGGTTCCTTGCGCGAATCTGGGCGGCGAGCCAAACGGCGAGGATCGCGCTCGCCGCGAGACAGGGCGCGGCGGCGGCGCGAAAGGTCGAGAGCTCACCTCCTCCCCAAATCTTGGTCAGGAGGACAAAGGGCGCTCGAATCAAGAGCGACCCGCCATAGGCGGGGGCTAGATGCAGGAACGCCGAGAAGTGCCCCTGGAGCAGCGCATCGAATGCAGGGCGCGCCTCCGCGTCGTAGTCGTTCCAAGCCCAATCCGTCAGGGCCAGCGACGCGATTACGAGGCTGGCGGCCGAGGCGAGCGCGATGGCCGCTGCATGGTCGCGCAGGCGGATACGCATGCTCACCTATCGACCCGGCCCCGGCAGGGCTTGAGGAGCTGTTAGGGCTCAGCTCGGGTCAACTGATGCGGCTAGCGAGTCCACCCGATCCGACCCTTGTAGGCGGCGAGCGCTGCGCGCGTGTCGTCGATGTGGTCGCCGCCGAACTTGC
>JAXDGF010000044.1:0-5930 GCA_034665165.1 Solirubrobacteraceae bacterium
CCCGGCAGGCGAACCCGAAGGCTGGTCGACGTCCCGGTGCCCTGCGCGAGGGGCTTCACCTTCCCCCCCACGCGGCGGAGGGCCCAGTGGTAGCGCAGCCGGCCGGCGGCGACCCCGACGACCGCTACCGAGCCGGCCGGAACGGGATCGAGCGGCGGCTCGGCCGCAAGGTAGGAGACGGTGACGCCCGCGTGCTGCGTCGTGCCGACCTGTGGGGGCAGGTAGGCGGGGAAAGTGCCCGTGACGCAGGCCCGGTCGGCGACCTTGAGCGCCATCACATAGGTGCCCGCGGGGGCGGGGCGACCGTGGACGAGCCCGTTCCAGGTCTTCGCGTAGCCGTGGGAGCGGGGCGCCGAGAAGGGAATCCGGCGCGCGTCGAGGACCTGGGGCGGACCGGCGAGCCCGGTGCGGTAGATGATGAGGTAGCCGCCCCGGCCCTTGCTGCCGGTGAAATGAACCGTTGCCGGCACGCCGCCGGGGGCGGGCAGCTGCGAGGGGGTTACATCGGTGACCACCAGGTGCGGGGGAACGGTGTCGACGATGATCGGGTCCTGGCTGAGGTCGACCTTCCGCCCCTGGTCGGCAAGCGCGACGCGGAAGTAGTAGGTCCCGTTGGGCGCGAGCTGGCCGTTCTCCTCGCGGCCGTACCAGTAGAAGGTCCTGCGTACACGGTGGTTGGCGGTCGGCTTGTGCATCTCGACCCCCGATGCCACCGTCCGCACGATGTCACCCTCGGAGTCGAGGACGAACAGGCTGACGCTGTCAGACCGGTGCTGGAGGTTGAAGGTGATCGAAGTGCGGTTCCGGCACCCGTCGCCGTCGTTGGAGAAGGGCGCCGGCAGGGACCGGACGACGATGAGCGGGTCGCTGGACTTCAGGTGCTGGGTGATGAAGAACGCCGCGATGGTCGCCACCACGAGCGCGGCGAAGGCGGTCACCGGGAGGCGCCTCACAATGGCACCAGGGCGACGTTGGGGACCTTGAGGTCCTGAAACGCATACAGGCCGCGGGGGTCGTTGGCGCACAGCACGACCTTGATCGACCCCCCGTGACAGACCACGAGGGCCGGGAGCTCGCCCGTGGTGGAGATGTCGTCGAGGGCCGTGAGCACGCGCTCCTGCTGCTCGACAAGGGACTCACCGCCGGGAAAGCGGAAGTCGGGGCCGGCGCGCCGCCAGGCGCCGTAGAGCTCGGGCTCGTCCCGCTCGATGTCGACGAACAGGTGCCCTTCCCAGCGACCCCGGTTACCTTCGCGTAGACGCGGGTCGAGCCGGGACCGGAGGCCGATCCTCTCCCCCACGATCGCCGCCGTCTCGGCCGCGCGGCTGAGGTCCGATGACCACAGGGACCGGAAGCCGTCGCCCGCTACGAGCTCGGCGAGCTCACGTGACTGCTCGCGCCCGATGTCGTTCAGCGGCGTGTCGCTGAACCCCTGGACGCGGATCGGCGGGCGATTGTCGTCTGTCTCGCCGTGGCGGGCGAGAACCACCCCGGGATGGTCACTCACGGGGTCGCGGGGGGGTCCACGGCTCCGACGGTGTCAGAGCGGAGCCCGAGCCTGATCGTCTCGAGCGAGAGCACGTCGTCGGGCGGGATGTTGCCGAGATTGACGTTCGTGCCGAAGCGGCGCACGAACCACACCTGCTGATCCTTTTGCGGCGCCTCGAACAGGAGCTTGTCGGGGTCGACGGCGTGGGCGATCTCGTCGATGAGTCCCATCCTCACCTCGCCGTCAGGCCGGAAGATCCCGGCCGTCCCGCTCTCGCGCGCCTCGGTGATGACCTTCCAGGCGCCGGCCGCGAGCTCGCGCTCGATCTGCTCGACCCATTTGTAGGGGGCCATGATGCGGGCGTTGTCCTTGGCCCCGACCTCGGAGAGGACGATGAACTCCCGGGCCAGGCGCTCGATCAAGGCGAGCTTGCTGTCGTGCTCGAGCTCGATCGTCCCGTCCGAGACCTCGACGTGCTCGATCCCCAGCTCGTGCACCCATTTGATGAGCGCGTCGACGCGATCCTGGGTGATGGCGAGCTCGGTCAGGGTTCCTCCGAGCACGACCGGAAGGCCATGGGCGCGGTAGCGCTCGAGCTTACGTTCCAGGTTGGCGGTGGCGAGCGCCGTACCCCAGCCGAGCTTGATCAGGTCGACCGCCCCTCCGGTGACCTCGACCAGGCCCTCCACCTCAGCGAGCGACATGCCCCGGTCGAGAACGTGGGTGATGCCGCGCTCACGGGGCTTCGAGGTGCGCTCGGGCAGATCGAGGAGAGGGTTCATCTGGCGATGTCCGGCCGAGCGCCGTCAGGCGCCGTCGCGCGGGGCCGCCCCGTCGCGTGTGAGCATTACCCCGCCGGCTGGGTCTGGGTTTGGGTTTGGGTCTGCGTATTCGCCAGGTCCGCGCCGACCGTGACGACGACGCTGCACGACCCTCCCGGCAGGCAGCCCAGCGCCTGTGTGTCCGAGGTAATCGGCTGCACCGTCGCGGAGGTGAGGCTGAGCGCCTTGGCCACCGCCGCCGCGTCGCGCTGGTCGCCGGGCATGTACTCGACGGTCGTGCTCGACTGCGTCTGAGTGGCGGCGTTGGTGATCGGACCCTGCTTGAAGCCGTCGGTACTGAGCTGGGTCGAGACGGACTGGGCGAGCCCGGCGAACGCGGTGCCGTTGAGGACACCGACCGTCACGGTGGCGTCGTTGACCGCGGGCTTCGTCCGGGTGCGGTGGTGGGCCGCGGGCGCGTTGCTGACCGGTGGCTGCGTGTGCGCGGTCGTGTGGCTCGTGGTTCCGCCCGAGGTCAGCGAGAGGAGGACGATCACGATCGCGGCCACGACCGCCACGGCGGCGAGAGCGGTGAGGATGCGGGTGAGATCGCTCCGCGAGCGCCCGGAACCGTCGCCGATGTTGGTGAGCATGCTCGGCCGACCTCCACCACCACCCGACGCGCCGGGACGGATCTGGACGGGCGGGCGTGGCGGCAGCGTCGGGGGCGCGGGGAAGGCCGGGCGATCGCTGGTCCCGTTCGTGGGGATGCCCGCACCCGCGGCCGTGGCCGGGCGGGGAGTCACGATTCGGTTACCTGTGACCGGCGAGGGCATGGGAGGATTAGCGGGTACCGGTCCGGCCTGAGCAGGGGCCGACGACGCCGCTGCGACTGGCGCGGGCCCAGGGGCAGCGGCCGCGGGGTTGGCGGGCGTGGGGTTGGCGGCCATCGGGTTGGCGGCGGCCGGGTTGGCGGCGGCCGGGTTGGCGGGCATCGGGTTGGCGGGCATCGGGTTGGCGGGCATGGGCGAGCGGTGCGAGGAGGCGGCGATGCGCGCTGCGGCCGCGTTCGCTGCGGCGGCGCCACCCAAGACGACCGCGGGAGGAGTGGGTATGAGCTTGGTCGCGGCCGAGAGCGGCGGCGCCGCGACGCCGGCCGGAGGGGCGGTCGGCACCGGCGCGGGGACACTGGGAACGGGCTGCGGGGGGAGATTGGGAGCGGGCTGATATCCGCCCGGGCGTAAGAGGCCCGGCGGGGGCTGGACGCCCGGAGCAGGAGCGATACCCGGCGCCGGTCCACGTGCCCCCGCCGTCGCCTGCGCCAGCCGGGAGTCGAGGGCCGCAGTCCGGGATTCGAGCTGTGCGACCCGCTGGGCGGCCAGCTCGGCCTGCTCGCGCAACGATGCGGTCTCTCGCGCATGCGCGAAATAGAGCAGCACGAGGACGGCCAGCCCGATGATCGAAGCGAAGCCTGCATCGGCACCCACCGAAGAAATGAAATGGTGGACTGAGAGAGCGTACGGTGCTAGGCCCATAGCGGCAGGCTAGGAGTCTACGTGGAGAGTCGGGCGACTGACTGCCGGCGCCGAGCGGCGCCGGTCGGTGGCCAGCGTCGCGACCTTCTCGGCGAGCCCCGCGGCGTCCTCGTTCAGGACGAGGAAGTTGATCTCGGCGAAACTCGCCTCCACCCAGGCCGGGTCGAGGGGCTCGCGCTCGGCGCGCACGATCTTCTGGGCGGGGGTGGGTTGTGGTCGCTCGTAAGGGTTGAACAGGTCCTCGTGGAACTTCTCGCCCGGGCGCGCGCCGACCACCTCGATCGCGATGTCCCGGTCGGGCTCGAGCCCGGAGAGACGGATCATCTGCTCGGCCAGGTCGATGATCTTGACCGGCTCGCCCATCTCGAGCACGTAGACCTCTCCGCTCGCCTCGCCGAGCGACCCGGCCCGGATGATGAGCTGCACCGCCTCGGGAATGGTCATGAAGTAGCGCGCCATCCGCGGATCGGTGATCGTCACCGGGCCGCCGGCGGCGATCTGGCGCCGGAAGATCGGAACGACCGAACCGGAGGATCCGAGCACGTTCCCGAAGCGCACGGTCGAGTACGCGGTCTCGGGATGCTTGGCCGCGGCGGCCTCGACCGCCCACTCGGCGAGGGCCTTCGAGGCGCCCATCACCGTCGCAGGCTTGACCGCCTTGTCAGTGGAGACGAGCACGAAGACGCCGACCTTGACGTCGCCCGCGATCCGGGCGACGGTGCGGGTGGCGAGCGCGTTGTTGCGAACGGCCTCGACCGGATTGCGCTCCATCATCGCGACGTGCTTGTAGGCGGCGGCATGGAAGACCGCGGCCGGCCGGTACTCGGCGAACACCTCGCGCATGCGCTCCTCTTCCTTGCAGTCGGCAAGGACGGGCACCGCCGTGTGCACGTGGCGCTCCTCCTCGAGCTCGCGCAGGATCTCGAACAGGTTGTCCTCGGCGTGATCCACAAGGATGAGCCGGCGCGGGCCGACGCGGGCGATCTGACGGCAGAGCTCGCTCCCGATCGATCCCCCGGCACCGGTCACCATCACCACCTGCCCGGCGAGATAGGCGCCGACGCGCTCGAGCTCCATGGTCACGGGCTCGCGTCCGAGCACGTCCTCCACCCGTACCGGGCGTAGCTGGCGCGCGACCTGCATCTGACCTGAGCCGTCCTGGAGGAGCTCGAAGACCGTCGGCATGGTCTGGACGGGAATTGCGCGCTTGCGGCACGCGGCCACGACCCGGCCCCGGAGCGTGCCCGGAGCCGATGGGATGGCGATGATGACCTGGTCGGGCTCCACCTCGTCGAGCACGCGCGAGAAGTCCTCGGCCTCGGTCGTGCCGAGGACCTTGAGACCATGGTCGTCCTTGCTTCCCAGCTTGCGCGGATCGTCGTCGATGAAGCCAACGGGGCGCATCCGGAGCTGGGGGTTGCGCATGAGCTCCTTGACCACGAGACGACCCCCCTGCCCGCCGCCGACCACGAGCACGTCACGCGCCCCCTTGACGACGGAGAAGCTTCGGACGCGACCTTCGGCGGCGAGATAGACGACAAAGCGCACGCCGCCGAGGAGGACGAGCATGAGCAGGAACCAGAGGGCGATCACTCCCGCCGGCATCGTCACCGGGCCCGCCGAGGACCTGCTCGTGGCCACGGTCACGGGATGCACGAGCGCGATCGTGCCGACCACGACCACGGTGGCGACGACCACGGCCTTGAACACCGACTCGAAATCGCGCTGACCGACGAACGACCACAGCCGCTGGTAGACGCCGAACGCCGCCAGCACGACGAGCGTGGCGGGTACGACCCAGCCGATCGTGTCGTTCAGCAGATCGTTGTAGCGCGTAACGATGCTGCCGTCGAACCTAAGCCAGTAAGCCAGGTAGTAGGCGAGGGCGACCAACAGCCCGTCCGCCAACAGTTGAGGCAGGGAGTGGCGGTGAACGGGGGCCGCGGATCTGATCCGCCAGCGCATGCCGGGCGTGATTGTACGGGCTTGTGCCGATTGCACTGTTTGTCGGGCGTTAGGTTGTTGGTGGGCGGGCGTCGTTTCGGGTCGTCTGCGCTTGGTAGGGCGCTGCGGGTGGAGGTGCCCCCCGGCACCAGGCGGGGGTGCTCGTGGGCTCAGGCCTGGTGCCGGGTCCTTTCGCAATGG
>JAXDGF010000045.1:0-3595 GCA_034665165.1 Solirubrobacteraceae bacterium
CGGCGATCACGAGGACGCGCGCCACCCCGTGGGTCAGGAGGATCAAGTCGAGTATGGCCCGGAAGATGATGTAGAGGAAAAATGCCTTGCCGCCGCCGCCGTGGCCGATCCCGACGCCACCGCCCCCACCACCGCCGCCGTAGCCCGAGGTGCCGCCGCCGGCCGAGGCGAGCGCGGCCGGGGTCACGACGAGCGCGAGGGCGAGGACGGCCAGCGCGACGAGGGCGAGGCGGCGGTTCCGCGGCCGGCGGTTCACGCGCTCACCGCCTCCGCCAGCGGCCCGACGCCAGGCTGGTCCTGGGCCACGTGCTGGTCGGCGTGGTAGCTCGAGCGCACGAGCGGACCGGCGGCTACGTGCTCGAAGCCGAGTGCATAGGCCTCTCTCTCGAGGGCCGCGAACTCGTCCGGATGCCAGTAGCGGACGATGGGAAGGTGGTTTTCCGTCGGGCGCAGGTACTGGCCGACGGTGAGAACCTGGACGCCGTGCTCACGGAGGGTGCCGAGGGTGTCGACCATCTCCTCGAAGCTCTCGCCAAGGCCGACCATGAGTCCAGATTTAGTCACCACTTCGTCGCCGCCCATCTCCTTGGCGTTCTGCAGGACGCGCGTTGACCGCTCGAAGGTCGAGCCCCGGCGCGCGATCGGGTAGAGGCGGGGGACAACCTCGACGTTGTGGTTGAAGACGTCGGGGCGTTCGGCGATCACCTTCGCGAGCGGCATCTCCGCCCCGCGGAAGTCGGGCGTGAGAACCTCGACCTTGCAGTTCGGCGCCTGGCGGCGAATCTGGCGGATCACACCCACGAACGCGGACGCGCCGTAGTCGGGCAGGTCGTCGCGGTCGACGCTCGTGATCACCGCGTGCCGTAGGCCCATCCTCGCCACGCTGCGCGCCACGCGCGCCGGCTCGAGCGGGTCGTCCCAGGTCGGCTTGCCCGTCTTCACGTTGCAGAATCCGCACCGCCGGGTGCACGTGTCGCCGAGGATCATGAAGGTGGCCGTGCCCCGCTGCCAGCACTCGCCGATGTTCGGGCACGCGGCCTCCTGGCACACCGTGTGCAGACCCTCGGAGTCGATCATGCTCTTCAGCTCGCGGTACCGAGGGCCGCCGGGGGCGGGGACCTTGAACCAGGGTGGCTTGCGTCCGCGATGCGGGAGGGTTTCGGGTCCCAGGACCCTCAGGACATCCATTCCGCCCGGATTGGATCGCGACCGGGTCGCGTGCCGGCGGGTGGCAGGGTCCTGATTCACGATTCAAGGCTAGCGCGTGGGGTGGTGGCGGGGGGCGGTCTGGTGCGCGGGGGTGGGGGGCGGCCGCGGGGTGGCGGGTCGGCGGGGGTCGCGGGTCGGCGGAGTTTCACAGAGTTGACGCACCCGCGTGGCCCACCTGCCACGGTTTCCTTGCCAGCATCGGGGTCGTGGCAGACCCTGGGCGGCTAACGCGACTCACAGTCACGCCACACGCCCAGGCTTCGTTCGATTCCGCCCTGGCGGCGCTGGCGGGCGATCATCATGCGGTGTTCGAGCTCGACGAGCTGTGCGAGCTCGGTCTGACCGCGGGGGGGATCAGGAGGCGCGCCGCCGCTCGCCGTTTGCATCGCCTTTACCCCCGGGTCTACTCGCTCGTCCCGCCCGAGCTGCTGTCGCGCGAAGGTCGGTGGATGGCCGCGGTTCTCGCGTGCGGGCCCGGCGCTGTGCTCTCGCACCGCTCGGCCGCGGCATTGCTGGGACTGAGACCCTTTGGCGGGGTGCGGATCGACGTGACCGTGCCGAGCCGCTCGCGCCGCAAACTTCCCGGTATCAACGTGCACCGCTCGAAAACGCTCACGTCCGCCGACACCACCTGCGAGCAGAACATCCCTTGCACCACGGTCGCGCGGACCCAGCTCGACATCGCGGACGTGCTTTCGCGACGACAGGTCGAGCGCGCCTTCGACCAGGCGGAGATCATGGAGGCCTTCGACCTGAACGCGCTCGAGGACCAGCTCGCCCGGAATCCGTATCGGTGCGGCGTTCAGGTGATCCGGGCCGTTCTCGCCGAGCACTACATCGGGAGCACGCCAACGTGGAAACGAGTTCGAGGAGGCGTTCCTCGCCTTCGCGCGCGCCGCCGGCCTCCCTCGGCCCGAGGTCAACTACTGGATCGTCCTCGACGACGGCGGACAAGCGATCCGGGCCGACTTCGCCTGGCCCGCTCAGCGGGTAATCGTCGAGACCGATGGCCGCGATACCCACGACACGTCTCAGGCGTTCGAAAGCGACCGGCGCAAAGACCTGCGGCTCACGGCGGCCCGGTGGCGGCCCATGCGTGTTACCTGGCAGCGGCTCCACGCCGAGCCGGCCCTCGTGGAGGCAAGCGCCCGGTCGTTACTGGAGCTGTAGCGCGCGCTCTTGGCCGGCGCCCGGCCTCGGGGCGCCTGTCGCGGCCTCGAGTCGCGCCAGGCTGACGAGGCGCTGGCGGCGGCCGAGGGTTTCGGCGAGCTGGAAGGCGGCCCGGCGGCGGAAGCACTTCATCTGGCCCGCGAGGCGGTGCGTTTCCTTGATGATCGAGGTCATCTGGACGCCCTCGAGTCCGCAGGGAACGATCCAGCTGAAGGGCTGGAGGTCGTTCTCGACGTTTACCGCAAACCCGTGAGTGGTCACGCCGCGAGCGACGTGGACGCCGATCGAGGCGAGCTTGCGGTCCTCGACCCAGACGCCGGTGAAGTCGGGGCCGTCCTCGGGCCGGGCGCGCGCCACGATCGCTTCGCCGGCGAGTGCGGCCACCAGCGCGTGCTCGAGTGCGCGAACGTAGGCGACGACGTCGTCGATACGCACTATCGGATAGCCGACGAGCTGCCCGGGGCCGTGGTAGGTGACCCTCCCGCCCCTGTCAGTGTCGACGATCTCGAAGCCCTGCATCTCGTACCACTCCTCGCCCATGGGCAGCTCGCCCGGGGCCGACCGGCGGCCGCGCGTGTACACGGGATAGTGCTCGAGCGTGAGCAACACGTCTGGGATCTCGTCGGCCTGGCGCGCAGCTCGCACGCGCTGCTGGAGCTCCAGCGCGCGGCGGTAATCGAGGGTGCCGAGGTGACAGACCCAGAGCTCGGGGCGAGGGTCAGACATTCTCGAGCGCCCGCTTCAAAGTGGCCAGGAACTGGGCCGAGAGTGCGCCGTCGAGGGCGCGATGGTCCCAGCTCAGACCGAGGATGGTCATCTCGCGGATGGCGATCGAGTCGTTACCGTCGGCGTCGGTGACGACGACGGGCCGCTTGACGATCGCCTCGAGGTCGAGGATCGCCACCTGCGGCTGGTTGATGATCGGGGTCGCCATGATCGAACCGTATTGACCCGGGTTGGTGATCGTGAACGTGCCGCCGCGGACCTCGTCGGGCGTGAGCTCGCGCGACCGCGCCCGGACGGCGAGATCGCGAATGCGCGACGCGAGTCCCTCGACCGAGAGCTCGTGCGCGCGGTGGATGACGGGCACGATGAGGCCGTCATCGCCGAGCGAAACGGCGATCCCGAGGTTGATGTCGGCGTGCCGGGTGTAGCGCTCCCCTTCGAGCGATGCGTTGAGCTCCGGGTGCTCGCGGAGCGCGGAGATGACCGCGCT
>JAXDGF010000046.1:0-6777 GCA_034665165.1 Solirubrobacteraceae bacterium
GAGACGTGGTTCAACGAGGCCGTGCCCGAGCAGGCGCGTTACTGGACCCACACCCTCGAAGGGCCCGACGACATGCCCGCCCACATCAAGGCCGCGCTCCTCGGCCCGTCGCTGACGCTGCCCGTCAGTGGGGGCAGGCTCGCCCTTGGCACCTGGCAGGGGATCTATCTGTGCGAGCACCGACACCGGGGCGGCTCGCGTTCGCTTGTGGCCACGGCGTGGGGCCCGGACGAGACCTAACGGTCCGCTTCAGCGCCTCGCGTGAGCCCGCCGCTACCGCCCCTTCCACACCGGCGCGCGCTTCTCCGCGAACGCCGTGGCGCCCTCCCGGGCGTCTTCGGAACCAAAGACCGGGCCGCTGATCTCGCCCTGCTTGGCCCAGAACTCCGCCTCGGTCCAGGCCGCTCCCTCGGTCAGGATGCGCTTGGTGGCAGCGAGCGCGAGCGGACCGTTCGCGGCGATCGCCTCGGCGAGCGCGAGCGCCTCGGTGAGCGCTCCACCAGGCTCGGTGATTCTGTTGACGAGCCCAAGCTCGTAGGCGCGCTCGGCGGAGATGGGATCGCCCGTGAGCGCGAGCTCCATCGCCACGGGCCGCGGCACCGCCCGCGGCAGGCGCAGCAACGCGCCACCCGCGGCGACAAGCGAGCGCTTGACCTCGGGGATCCCGAGCATGGCTCCGCGCGCGGCCACGATCAGGTCGCAGGCCAGCGCCACCTCGAGGCCCCCGGCGACGGCGAAGCCCTCGATGGCCGCGATCAGGGGCTTGGCCGGCGGGCGCTGCACGATGCCCGCGAACCCGCGGACCCCTACGTACGGTCGCTCGCCGGCCACGAAAGCCTTCAGGTCCATTCCCGCGCTGAAGCCCTTACCCGCCCCCGTGAGCACGCCGACCGAGAGCCCAGGATCCTCGTCGAGCTCCTCGAGAGCAGCCGCGATCCCTTGCGCCACGGCGAGGTTGATCGCGTTGCGCTGCTCCGGGCGGTTGATGGTGATGACGAGGATGGGGTCTTTGCGCTCGGCGAGGAGCGCGCCGGCGGGCTCGTCGCTCATGCCGCGAACAGGCGGAGCTCGGGCTCGCGCTCGCCTCGGAGCACGGCGAGGTCGACCTCGACCCACGCGATCCCGCGCGACTCCGCCAGCACCCGCGCCTGCGGTTTGATTGTCTGCGCCGCCAGCACCCCGCGGCAGGACGCCTTGGCGGGATCGAGCCGGATGCGCTCGAGATACCTCGCGAGCTGCTCGACCGCTTCGATGCCCGCCACTCGCTTGACCTCGACCGCCACCCACTCCTCCTCGGCGTCCCGGCACATGAGGTCCACCGGGCCGATGTCCGTCGGCCACTCCCGGCGCACAAGCCGGAACCCCTCGCCGCACCACTCGGGCCGCTCGGCGAGCAGCTCCTGGATATGGGCCTCGACCCCGTCCTTCTCCAGCCCGCCGGCCTCGTCGGGCGACCCCATCTCGTGCGTCACATCCGAGAGCACCTCGGAGATCGCGATCTCGAGCCGGTCCTCGGTGGCGCCCATGCGCTTGCGCACCACGATCAGGTTCTCCGACTCCTCGATCACGGTTGGAGGCGTCATCCAGTTCAGGGGCTTATACCCGCCCGAATCGGCGTGCACGAGCACGGACCCGTCGGCCTTGATCATGAGCAGGCGCAGCGCGTCCGGAAGCAGGGCATCGAGCCGGCCGGTGTACCGCACTTCGCAACGAGCCACGATCAGGCGCACGGCCGGGCAGGCTAGGTGCGGGGCCGGACGGCAAGCCCAGGATCAGCCCTGCCCGCTGATCGAGATCGTCACCGTTCCCGTTTTCGACAGCTGCACGTTGGCGGACCCGATGCACGTGTGGGACGGCGCCGGAAGCGGCAGAATCTTGGTCGTCGGGAGCTGGACCGTGGCCCGCCCCTCCTTGCGGCCGATGCCGCCGCTGAGCTCGAAGCAGACGACGTTCCAGTCGACGGAGCCGGGCTGGGAAGGCGAGGCCGCGACGTCGAGGGTGATCTTGGAGGGATTGTGGAAGGTGCCGCTGGTGTAGGCGACGGCGTACTCGCCGCTCGCCTGTCCGGAGACGACGCGGGCGGCCGTCGGGGGGTTCGGGGCTCCCGAACCCGAGCCGCTGCCGCCCGACGACTGCGACGCCATCGTCCCTGCGGCCGCGGCCGCGGCGCTCGCGAACACGGCGTCGCCCACGGGCAGCGCGGCCTGCTCGGCGCTGTCGGCGAGAGCCGTGCCGGCAAAGATGCGCTCGGCGGCGAGGGCGCCGGGGCTCGGCCCGGTGGGGCGCGCCGCGGGCGCCGGCGTGGGGACGGGCGTGCCGGCGGGCGCCGTCACCGTCTTGGTCACCACGCGGGTGCCGCCCCCGCAACCGGCAAGGGCCAGCAGACCGCCCGTCAGCATCACGCCAACCACAGTCCTCACGACGCGCAGCATAGTCGCGCGGCGGCGCACGTGTCCCACTCCGCCCGGCGACTGCCCTACATTTGTTGGGGAATGCGCCAGCAGCTTCGACCCCTGTTCGATCGGATCGTGATCAAGGAGCTCGACCCGGACCGCGTCCGGCGTTCGGGACTGCTCGTGCCCGCCGGGAGCGACGAGCCGCCGCCCCAGCACGGGATCGTGCTCGCCGTCGGGCCTGGGCTCGACTGGTGGGACCACGTCGGCGTGCAGATGCCCGTCCAGCCCGGCGACCACGTCGTCTTCCCCGCCTCGGCCGGGGTGTGGATAGAGGTCGAGGAGGAGCGCCTGCTCGTGTGCCGGGTGGCGGAGCTGCTCGGGGTGCTCGACCGGGTCGACACCTGCCCCGGCTGCGACGGGCGCACCCTCGCGCCCAACGAGTCCTGCCCCGTGTGCGGGCGCGAGGGCTCGCTCGCCAGCCAGTGAACCCCGACCTATCGGCCGTTTAGCGAGCCCTTAGGGACCCGCGATCGGGATCGGCGCTCCCGCTCGGTGGTGGCAGGCGGGTGCGCGGCGCAGCGCGGGAGGGACGGCGATCGAGGCTGATCCTGGCGGGGCGATCGCGCGCGCGGTGCCCGGCGCAATCCCGCGCATCACTCGCGGCGCCATCGCG
Organism: Solirubrobacteraceae bacterium; assembly: GCA_034665165.1. Classification (GTDB taxonomy): domain Bacteria; phylum Actinomycetota; class Thermoleophilia; order Solirubrobacterales; family Solirubrobacteraceae; genus Palsa-465. The sequence goes on from JAXDGF010000046.1 coordinate 3,070, forward strand.
CGCCTCAGCGCTCCGGGCGCGATCTGCACGGTCGGCCCTGCGGGTGTGATCCGGAGCTTTGCCGCCCCCGGTGGGATCCCGAAGGTCGGCCCCACAGACCCGCTGACCTTTCCCACAGGGCCCGCAGTGGGGAGCCGCGTCACCGTCACGGAAGGCGCGTAAACCGCCCCTCCGTTCACGAACTCCCGGCACGGGATCTCCGAGCAGCGCAAGGGGCCACCGGCCACGAAGCACCGAATCCCCCGCTCTGGATTCAGCGGGAGGCGGGGTAGCGCCAGCACCCGCGGCGCTCGCGGCTGCCCAGCCCGCAGGCGCGCGATCTCGCTACTGAGCCTCAGCTTCAGCCGCGGCGTCACCACGGCCTGGCCCGCGGCGCGGCCACGAGCCGAGCTCGAGGCGACGCCCTCGGCGATCACGGCCCCGAGCGCTGCGACCACGACGATTACGGCAACGAGCCGGCGCATATGTGAACACTACGGCGTAGCGGCGCGCGCGTCACACGGGGGCGTGTGCTGAGTGCGGCACTGGAACAGAGCTCGGTCGCGCCGGCGAGCGGTCGTCGATTGCGCTGTTTCGTGGCCGTGGCGTAGCCCGGGGCCCGCAAAAGCCACCACGCCCCTCGCGCGACCGCTGCCGTGCTGCGTTTTCATCGCGTGACGATACATTTCGCAACACACCCCCTCACGAACCGCCCCGCCGCCGAAGGGCGCGGCCGGCCCAAAGGGGGCACAGGGGTGCGCCCTTCACGTAGAGAACCGGACCGATTGACCTCGCGGGCATTTCGGGCCTGTCAGGAGTTTGCCGAGCGAGCGTTATTCGCACACCCTCAGGCAACGGCCGCGAGAGTCCCCCGAGCGCTCGCGACAGCGCCCCGCGCGACAACGCCCCGCGCGACAACGCCCGAGAGCCCCAAATGCGCCCCCGCCCCCTACGCCGCGCTACGCTCGCCCAGCTCCCTCGGAATCGCCGAGCGCACGCGCTCCAGCAGGTCCGCGACCTCGGCGCCGCCCCCGAGCGAGATTGCCCGCTCGCACGTCTCGATGCACTCGGTTGTGCGGTCGGTCCGCGCGAGGGCGAACGCGTACCGCGCGAACGCCGCACCCGAGTCCGGTGCCAAGCGGGTGGCCGCCTCGCACGCGGACACCTCCGCCCCGAGGTCACCGGCGAGGTGGTAGGCGAGAGCCAGGTCCAGGAGCCCCTCGACCGAGGGGCCGATCAGGCGCGCGCGCTCGAGGGCGGCCAGGGCGCCGGCGCGATCCATCAGCCGCAGGCGCAGGCGCCCGAGGCGCTCCCAGGCCGACGCGTCGGCCGGAGCCCGGTCCGCGGCGCGCTCGGCGGCCTCGGCCGCAAGATCGATTGCTCCCATGTCCGCATAGATCCGCGAGGCGAAGCGTTCCGGGGTGGGACGGTCGATGTCGACCCGAGCCCAGTCGCGGACGGCCCGGGCGGCGGCGGGCAGGTTCCCCGACTGCCAGAAGGCGACCGTGAGCAGTCGCAGCACCATCGGGTTGGTGGGGTCGGCGTCGCGGGCGTAGACGAGTCGCTGGGCCGCCAGCTTGGCGTCGCCCTCGGCGAGCGCATGCTGGGCGGCGGTCATGAAGCGCTGCACGCGGTCGGCGGCCTGGTCGGGGCGCGAGAAGTCGACGAACTGGAGCGATCCGGCGGGGATCGTTCGCACGCCGACGCTGAAGGTCACGCGAGCCCACTGCTTGACGTCGTCGCCATCGCCGGAGAAGTAGATGCCGGTGACCGTACCCACCCCCCACTCGGGGTAGGACAGGCAGCGCGCGTAGCTGTGCACGACCGAGTGGTCGGGGACGCGGGAGCCGAAGGGATCGTTGCGGGAGCGGTCCTCGGCCGCCGCCCGGCCGCGCTGCTCGGCCTCGTAGGCTCGCCGGCCCTCCTCGGCGCGCGCGCGACGCGTGGCCGCCACCGAGACCTTGACCGCGTTGCGGGTGACCCGTCCGCCGCGCGAGGTCTCGGCCAGGCGCTCGAGCTCGTCGGCAGCCTCGTTGATCGCCTGCAGGTGGCGCTGGTGCTCGTGCTGGCGCCCAGGAGGCGCGATATCGGGATGCCAGCGCTTGGCCATGCGCCGGCGCGCGAGCTGAACGGCGCGCTTATCGAACGGAGCTTCGAGCTCTAGAAGGAGGAGCGATGACTGAACGTCGAGGATCCGAGGCATGACCTGATTACGTTAGCGACCCCTGGCGCATGGCGAGCGCCACGCGCGACGAAATCGCCGTCATCTCCGGTTTCGTATCCGGAAGTTGAGGCTCGCGGGCCCGACCGACACCCCGCCCGCGTAGACGGCCCGGACCGCCCGGTTCGGACCCTTCCCCAGCACGACCGACGCCGTTCCCAAGCGCCCGGTGCGGACCGTAAACGACCGGTGTCCATCGGTGATCGACACCGAGGCGCTCGCCACCGCCACTCCCGTCGAGGTCACGACATAGAGCGTCACGCGGGCGCGGGAGCCCGAGCGCACCACGACGGTCTGGTTGCGTGAGGCGGAGGCGGAGCAAACATGGTGCTTGCATCGCACTTTGGGCGGCGAGACCGTGAGCACGGTGGGGACCAGGATCCGCCATGGGAACGAGATGGTGTTCGTCCTTCCGGCGGTATCGGTGGCGCTGACGACAACGGTCGAGACCCCTGCCCGCCTCGGCTTTCCCGCCACCACGCCCGTGGCGTGGTCGATGGACAGGCCCGACGGAAGCCCCGGGGCCCTGAACGTCAGGCTGGCGTTGGCGGCGTCGGTGGCGGTGATGTGGAGGCGTACTCGGTGCCCCAGGATCGAAGCCTGCGGGCCTGGGTTGGTGAGCGTCACCGTTTCGCACAGGGGCAGGGCGAGGGCTGAGGCGATCGGGCTGCCCAGCCCCGAGCCCATGTCGTAGCCGGGTCCGGCGGAGAACTTGCCGCCATTGCTGCCGGTGAAGTCGTTGTTCCCGGCTATGACGTCGTTGAAATAGCTCGCGTATTGCGGGCTGCCGGCGGCGCGGTAGAGGGCGGGATTGGCGAACCCGACCGAGGTGCCGCTGCACGCGGGCGAGGCGTTGGCGAGGGCGATGAGCGCGGCCCAAACCGGCGCCGCCGCGCTCGTGCCGCCGATGCTGCTCCAATTGCCGTCGTAATAGATCAGGTACCCGGTGAAGGGGTCAGCGTCCGCGGAGACGTCGGGAACCTGGCGGCAGTAGACGCTCCCGCCTCCGCACGGCGCGCCGCTCGAATCGCCGTTTATCGTGCGGAGCGCGGCCGGCGCGCTCAACTGGTACGTGGGCATCTTCCAGAAGCTCGAGATCCCACCGCCGCCCGCGCCGGCACTCGTGCCGAGCAGGGCCTGCAGGCCGCCGCCGTTGTTCCACACCACCTCGGAAGGCGGCGGTCCGAGCGTGGTGAGGCTGGTGCCCCCGACGCTGGTGACGAACTGCTGGCTCGAGGGATCGTCGACGGCGGGTTGCAGGTTCAGGTTCTGGCCCGGGATGAAGCAGTCCTCGGAGCCGTTGTCGCCCGACGCCGAGACGATGGTCTGGCCCTGGGCCGCGGCCTCCTGGAACAGGGTGCTCTCGGCGACGGCGTCGGTCGAGCCCTCCATCGGCTCGCACTGACCCCACGAGGTCGCGATGACCTTGGCGGTGTTCTGGCTGATGATCGCGGCGTAGGTGTCGTAGGGACCGGCTCCGGCGGCGCCGGAGTTTGAGTTAGGACCCT
>JAXDGF010000047.1:0-5643 GCA_034665165.1 Solirubrobacteraceae bacterium
GCTCGTGTACTTGACGATGGCAAACTCGCCGGGAGAGCTGTGGTACGAGTTGAGCACGATGGCGCCGATCACGCCCTCGTAGCGGATCTTGTTGCCCTGGCTCAGGGCCGCCTTGCCGTCCGCGAAGTTGTGCACGACCGTCGCGCCGGTGCTGGGGTTGGTGAGGTTCATGATGCACGCGTTGTAAACCGACGGGGTGGTGCTCTTGGTCTCGAGCATGCACAGGCTCATGATGTTCACCGCGTCGAAGGCCGCGAGCGAGAAGATGTCGGTCGAAAACTGAGTGGGGTTGCTCGTCGGCGTGGCGAGCAAGGCCTTCTTGAAGGCGTCATAGGTCGGGCCGCTGAACGGCGCGTAGGGCACGGCGACCAGATGCCGCCCCGCGAGCGTGGTCGGACCGATCGCCTTGCCCACGGCCGTCAGCCAGTCGGGCAGCTGGGTGGCCGAGGTGCCGTAGATCGGGGGCAGCTTTCCGTTCATCTGCTGCTTGAGCTGAGAGAGGAAGGTGGCGTCGGTCTGGGGGTCGGCCTCGGTGGCGATGGCCTGAGGGTGGGTCGCCGCGACACGGGCGGCCTCGGTGTTGTAGGAACCCTGGCCGCTGGCGAGGTTGACGCTGACGTCGACCTTACCTCCGAGGTGGGTAAAGCCGGCGTTGAGCGGTGCCACGTTGGTCTGGTTCGTGGCGGCGTCACCGAACACGGAGGCGATGTTGGTGACGCCGTTGTCGTGCGCGCCGATCGCGAGCGCGTAACCCGTGTCCTTGTCGGGGGGAAGGAGGCGCCAGAAGTATTTGTATGAGGTCTGCTTGTCGAACTCGGAGGATCCCGTGCTCGAGAACATGGGGATGTGCGCCGAATTGAAGATGGGAACCGTCGCCGCCGCGGTGTTGGTCTCCGGGCCGAGGATGCCAACGGGGTTGCCGGTGGCGACAACCTTGCCGGCGGCGAGGACGGCGTCCGCCGGATCGCCGCGGGAGTCCGAGGCGACGCACTTGATGGTGTGGCCGAGGACGCCACCGTCCGCGTTGATGAGGCTGGAGGCGGCGAGGCAGGGATCCATCGACTCGGGGCCGAAGGCTGCGGTGGCGCCGGAGAAGCCGAAGAAGACGTCGATGTTGAGCGCACCCTTGCTCGCGCTCGCGTTGCCTGAGCCCGATCCTGATCCGCTTGTGCTCGAACTCGGATTGCTCGAGGATCCGCAGCCGGCGAGGACGAGAAGCCCGACCACAGCGAGCACCGTCCCGCTGACGAGGGGTAGTCGAACACCTAGGCGGGACTTCCAACTCATGATCGCCTCCAGCTCCTGGTTACCCAACTCGGACCGCGCGGGCCATTGTTACCTCCAACCAACTTAACCGTGCCCGGGCCGCGGAGAAAAGGGGCAAAACCCTTCTCTCCGGAAGGGTTTACCGCCACCAGTCCGGACCCCGTCATCGGCGCTCCACTCCGCGCATCAAACTCAGCACCCGCTCGGGCGTGATCGGTAACTCGGCCACGATCGTCGCGCCCCCGAGCGCGTCGGCGACGGCGTTGGCGACCGCCGCGCCGACTCCGACGATGCCGGCCTCACCGGCGCCCTTCACCCCGAGCGGGTTCGACAGCGCGGATCCCCGCTTCGAGAGCTCGAGCACGAGTGCCTCGATCCGCGGGACCTCGGCCGCGGTCGGCATCAGGTAGTCCATGAACGAGGTCACGAGCGGTTGCCCGGCGGAGTCGTACACGAGCTCCTCGAGGAGGATGCCGCCGAGTCCCTGCGCCGCCGCGCCCACGAGCTGGCCCTCGACGATGAGCGGATTTACGGCGCGTCCCACGTCGCACGCCACGACGCAGCGGCGGACAGACACGGCCCCCGTCTCGGGCTCGAGCTCGACCACCGCCATCGCCGCCCCCATCGAGAAGCTTCGTCCGTGCTGCTCGTAGCGAAACGCCCCCTCGCAGCCGCAGTCGGCGATCGCCACCTCGCGCTCGGGCCTGGCCTCGTCGCGGACGACGCCGTCGCTGACCTCGACCTCCTCAGGTGCGAGGCCGAGCCGGTCGGCCCCGATCGCGCGGGCCTGCTCGAGCAGGTCGAGGGCGGCGCCGGCCACGGCATTGCCGCCGAAGACGACGCTGCGGCTCGCGAAGGCGCCGGCGCCTTCGGTGACGAGATCGGTGTCCTGATAGGAAACGTCGACCCGCTCGACCGCCACCCGCAGGACGTCGGCGGCGATCTGCGCCAGGGCCGTGGCGATGCCCTGACCGACCGATCCGACACCGACGCGCACGGAGAACCCTCCGCCCCGATCGGCGAGGACGCGCGCCCACTCGTACGGCCCGCGACCCCCGGCCTCGACGTAGGCCGCCGTCCCGATCCCCACCCGGCGCCCGCCGCGGCGGTCACACGCGGCGTCGTCCCGGAGCCGGTCGTAGTCCGTGTGCTCGCACAGGCGATCCCAGTGGCTTGGGAAGTCGCCGCTGTCGTAGATGACGGGGCCGGGCAGGCCTTCCAGCTCGGGCGAGTACGGCATCTCCGAAGAGGGCACGAGGTTGCGCCGGCGCAGCTCGGCCGGGTCGATCCGGGCGCGGCGGGCGACGAGGTCGAGCACGCGCTCGCGGTGGAGGGCGGCCTCGTACTGGCCGGGCCCGCGGTAGGTGGCCGTCGGCGTCCTGTTGGTGAGCACGGCGTGCGACTCAGCGTCGATGGCGGACCACTTGTACGGGCCGGCGAGGTGGCTGACGACGTTGGTGGCGGGGACGAGCCCGTTGGTGCGGACATAGGCGCCGAGGTCGACCCACACCTGGGCGCGGAGGGCGAGAAGCTGGCCCTCGAAGCTCGCCGCCACCTCGATCTCGCACTCCTGTTCGCGGGAGTGGTTCGACGCCACGAAGTGCTCGGCCCGATCCTCGATCCACTTGACGGGCCGTCCGGTGCTAAGGGCGAGCCAGGGGATGAGGAAGTCCTCAGGGTAGAACTCACCCCGGACCCCGAACCCGCCCCCGACGTCGGGTTCGATGAAGCGCACCCGCTCGACCGGGAGGCCGAGGAGCTCGGCGAGGACGCGGCGATTGTGGTGCTTGACCTTGGCCGGGCCCCAGACGACGAGCGAACCGTCCTCCGCCACGGCCGCGACCAGACCCCTGGCCTCGAGCGGGACCGCGGTGTGGCGATGGACGCCCAACCGCTCGCGGACGACGATGTCGGCGTGGGCGAAGATCGCGTCCACGTCGCCGCCCGCGGTCGCGCGCACGTTCTCGACCACGTTGCCGGGCACGTGTTCGTGCACGCCCGGCGCCTCCTCGGCGCACCCCCGGCGCGCATCCTCGACGGCGGGTAGGGGCTCGATCTCGAGCCCGACGACGTCGGCCGCATCCTCGGCGCCGTAGGACGAGGTGGCGACGACGACCGCGATCGGCTCGCCGACGTAGCGAACCGTGCCGCGGGCGAGCGGGGGCTGAAGGGCGTTCTCAGCCATCTCGCTCGGCGCCAGCCGGATCGGGATCCGCAGCGCGTCGGCGAGGTCGGCGGCGGTCACGACGGTGACAACATCGGGCCGCGCGCGGGCGGCCTCGACGTCGAGCGAGGAGATGAGCCCGTGGGCCACGGGGCTCCGGATCACCCGCGCGTGGAGCTGGCCGGGCAGATCGACGTCATCGACGAATTCGCCGGCACCGACGAGCAGCGCGCCGTCCTCGACGCGCAGGAGCGAGCGCCCGACGTAGCCGCCGGCCGCCGGCGTCTCTCGCTCAGAGGCCGTAGGCGCGGGTGGCATTCGCTCCCAGCACGGCGGAGGCCTCGTCCGCGTCGAGGCGCCGAGCGACCTCGAGACCGGTGGTGTCGGCCACATCGAAGGGGTGATCGGTCCCGAACACCACCCGCTCGACACCTACGAGCCCGATCAGGAATTCGAGCGGCTCCCAGTCGTAGAGGACCGTGTCGAACAGGAACCTGTCCACGTATTCCGAGGGAGGGCGGGACGCGAGCTCCCGCACCTGCTCCCGCAGAGCGTAGGTGCGGTCCAGGCGCGCGAGCTGGAAGGGCAGCCCGCCGCCTCCGTGCGAGAGCTGGACGGTGAGGTCCGGATGGCGGTCGAAGACGCCGCCGAGGATCAGACGGGCGGCGGCGAGATGGGTCTCGAGCGGATTGCCGACGGTGTTGAGCAGGAAGAAGCGCTCGAACCCGGGGACGTGGAGCAGCCCCAGCATCGAGGTGTACGGATGCAGGAAGACGGGGACGTCCAGCCTCTCGGCGGCGGAGAAGAACGGATCCAGCGACGGGTCGTCGAGCATGGTCTCGCCGAAGCTCGTTCCGATCTCGACGCCCTTGAGCCCGAGCTCGCCGCAGGCGCGCTCGAGCTCGGCGGCGGCGAGCTCCGGTGCGCACAGGGGAACGGTGGCCACGCCGATGAGTCGCCCGCCGGACTCCCGGGCCAGGGTCGCGGCCGCGTCGTTGGCGGCCTGCGCGAGCGCGCCGGCGTCCTCCGGTGCGAGCTCGTACATGAAGAAGGGCGCGGCGATCGAGGTCAGCGACACGTCGATCCCGCGGTCGTCCATCCACGCGAGCTTGGCTTCGATGTCATAGAAGAGCGGTGTCAGCGGGAACTGAAGGCCGCTCGCGGCGACGACCCACGTGCCGGAGCCGGGGCGCTCCTCGATGCGGGCGAGCGGGTGCTCGCCGCGCCGGATCAGATCGACCGCCGCGGCGGGGAGAAAGTGGCTGTGGCTGTCGACGACCCTCGGGCCCGCTGCTGCCATGTCGGTCATGGGCGCCAGGGGGCGGTCATTCGTAATTTGTATTCTTTTTCAGGCGGGCGTGTCAAGCGTCACAGCCGATCACGTCACTGCTACGGTCGGCCCCGCAAGCGACGTGGAGGGAGGCGGAGCGTGGCCAATCCAGTGGTCCACTTCGAGATCATCGGCAGCGACCCGGAAGGGCTCCGGAGTTACTACGGAGACCTGTTCGGATGGGAGTTCGACACCAGCGGCGCGGTCGCCGAAGCGGTGTCGGAGCCGACCAACTACGGGTTCGTCGACAACGACGGAGCCGGCATCCCGGGCGGCGTGGGCGGAGGCGCGGGTCACCCGCCGCGGGCGATGTTCTACGTCGGCGTTCCGGACGTCGAGGCTGCGCTCGTGCAGGCTGAGGAGCTGGGTGGCACCCGCTTGCTAGGGCCGGTCCGGTCTCCGAACGGGCTTGTGGTCGGACACTTCACCGACCCGGAGGGGAACCTCGTCGGGCTCGCGACGCTTCCCTAGTCCAGGAGAACGCTGGGGAAGGCGGTGTGTGGATCGCGCCGGGCTGGAAAGCCCCCGAGCCACCTCTCGGCCCTGTCTGCGCCCAAACCAAACCCTGACCGGACCCCTCGGGCCCGCTTTGGGCGGGCCGGGCCCGCGGCGGCGGGAAACTCGCGCGTCCCGCGCCCGCCTCCCGCGCCCCGCGCCCCGCGCGTCGCGCCCCAGCCCGCCCCGCCCCAGCCCGCCCCCCCCGCCCCCCGCCCCGCCGCTTCCCTAGCCCGCCGGCGAAGTCGCGGCGCGCTCGCGCTCCAGCTCGGTCGGCACGCCGAGGCGGGTGAGGATCTCGTTGGCCTCCTCGAGGTCACGGGCGGCGGCGACGGCGCGGGCGAGAATGGCGGCCGAGGCGAAGGTCGCGTGGACGTCGAGGTGGATG
>JAXDGF010000048.1:0-3102 GCA_034665165.1 Solirubrobacteraceae bacterium
GTCTGACTCCATGAAGGCGCTGCACGGAGCCGCGAGGGTGATCATGCGTCCGGAGACGTAGGTGTCGAGCGGCGAGACGACAACCGCCGTCCCTTTTTCGCGCGCGAGCTCGACGACCTCGTCGGTCGGCATCGAGGAGTTGCTCGTGACCAGCAGCGCGGCGCCGAGCTCGATCGCGAGCTTCTGGGCGTCGGCGCGATTGCCGATCACGACCACGTCGCCGTTCGAGATCCCGCTCGGGGCGGTGACGTCCATGGCGTGCACCCAGACGCGGCCCGACAGGCGCTTGTCCTCACCGGAGACGAGCTCGCCCTCGAGGACCTCGACGATCGCGTGCACGAAGGTGGGCGCATCGCGCAGGGTCGAGGTTTGCCGGGATTCCCGGATGTAGCGGCGGGCGAGCGCGCGCTCGTCCACGACCCCGACGAGCGCGCCGTCTTCATCGACGATCGAGACGAGGCCGAGGTTGGCTCGCGCCATCGCCAGCCCGGCGTCGCGGATCGGCTCGTCCTGACCGGTAACCGGAAACTCGGTCTGCATCACGTCCGAGGCCCGGAGCATGACGTGGGTGAGGAGCTGTGGTTGCGGGGCGCCGCTGCGCTCGATCACCCACTGGGTCTGGGCGTTGAGGTCGCCGAGGCGGACGGGAACGTACTCGTTGCCCAGGTCGAGACGGCGCTTCAGCTCGGCGTAGCCGATGGCCGAGGCAATCGAGTCGGTATCCGGGTTGCGGTGACCGGTTACGTAGATCCTGGGCATCAGCGCCAGGCTAGCCGAAGGTCGGTGGTTTCAGGTTGCGGCGGTCGCCTTCACCGTCTCGGCGGCGGCGACCGTCAGCCGCGCGCACTCCTCGATCAGCGTTTGCCGTGGCATCTCGAGGGTTCCGTCGAGCCAACTCAGGATCGCCTCGGCGACGCCGCCCACGAGCACGAGGGCGGCGAGCTGGAGCGGCGCCTGGTAGCGCTCCTCCTGGAGTCCGCCGAGCTCGCTCATGATTCCACCGATAAGGGCCGCGTACGCGCGCACGGCGTCAGCGCGGCGAGCCGAGAGCGCGCCCTCGCCCACCGACTCGGCGTAGAGCCGAGCCTTGCGCGGGTCGTCGGTGAGCACTTCGATGAGCGCCCCAGGGGCCGCCCGGGCGCGGTCGAGGAGGTTCGCGGGCGCGGCCTCCAGCGCGGCGAGGATCGCCTCGTCGAGCTCCGCCACGCAGGCGTCGAACACGGCGACGAGCAACGCCTGGCGGTCGCCGAAGCTTTCGTAGAAATAGCGTTCGGTGAGGGCGGCGCGGGCGCAGACGGCGGTCATGGTTGTGTTCGCGATGCCGCTCTCGCCGAGGACGTCGAGGGCGGCCTCGATGAGCCGGGCGCGCCGCTCCGTCCGGCGATCCTCGGCGCTGACACCGCGATAGGGACGGACGACTCGGGCCACGATGGGTATGTTGATCGGCCCGCGCGTCGATGTCTATCGTTACCCGGCGTGAGACCATCGGCGCCTCTGGAATTGAGTCGCGGGGTACGCGCGCCCGCGCCTGAGCTGCCACCCGGCGTCCGGCGCGTGGTGGCCGAGCTTCGGACCGAGCTCCGCGAGCGCCCCAAGCTCCCGCCCGGAGAGATGCGCTTCAGTCTCGCGCGCACGCACCGGCTGCAGCGCGACACCCTGCAGATGATGCTCGAGCTCTACGAGCGCTACGGGCCCGTGTTCACCATCCGCGCCTTCCACCGCCCCCTCGTGGTGATGTTGGGCGCCGAGGCGAACCACTTCGTCACCGTCGCCGGGGCCGAGCGCTTCAGCTGGCGCAAGGGCCTGTTCGGCGAGTATCTGGCGCCGCTCATCGGCGACGGGCTGATAACGACCGACGGCGAGTATCACGACCGCGCCCGGCGGATCATGATGCCGGCCTTCCACCGCCGCCGGCTCGACGCCGCCCTGGCCATGATGCTCGAGGAGAGCGAGGTCGCGCTCGCCGGCTGGCGACCCGGAGACGCCGTCGACATCTACCGATGGGTGCGGGACCTCGCGATGGGCGTGGCCATGCGCGCCGTGGTGGGCCTCGACCCCCGCGAGGACGGCGTCGGTCACGAGGCGGCGGTGCTCTTCGAGCGCGTGCTCGCGTACACGAACGCCGAGGTGTGGGCGACCCTGTTGCGCGGCCCGGGCTCCCCCTGGGCCCGGATGCAGGCGGCCCGGCGCGACCTCGACCGGATCATCTACGCCGAGATCCGCCGCCGGCGTGGCGCGGGGGGCGGTGGCGACGACATCCTCTCGATGCTGATCGAGGCGCGTGATTCGGAGGGCGCGGGCAGCCCGGCGGGTGCGGGCAGCCCGGCGGGTGCGGGCGGCCCGGAGGGCGGTTTCAGCGACACCGAGCTCCGCGATCAGCTCATGCACATGCTCTTCGGTGGCCACGACACCTCCTCGTCCACGCTCGCCTTTCTCTTGTATGAGCTTGCGCGCCATCCCGCGGCGCTGAGGCGTGTCCTCTCCGAGCAGGATGCCGTGCTCGGCGGCCGACGCCCGACCGTCGATGAGCTCATGAACGGGCTCCCTGAGCTGCGGATGGCGGTGGAGGAGACGCTGCGCCTGTACCCGCCAGTGTGGTTCGGCCCGCGCCAGACCGTCAAGCCGTTCGAGTTCGGCGGATACGAGATTCCGGCACGCACCCACATCATGCACTCGTCCTGGGTTACCCACCACCTGCCCGAGGTGTTTCCCGACCCCGAGGCCTTCGTGCCCGAGCGGTTCACCCCCGAGGCGCGCCGAGCCATCCCGCGGGGCGGCTACATGCCCTTCGGCGGCGGTCCGCGGATCTGCATCGGCAAGCGCTTCGGCCAGCTTGTGGTCGAAGCCGTCGCCACCACCGTGCTCCAGCGCGTCCGGCTCGAGCTCCGCGCGGGCTACGTGCTCCAGCTCGAGAAGCTCCCCACCCTCAGTCCCGGTAACGGCATGCCCATGGTCGTGCTGCCGCGGGGGAGTGGAGCGCCCTGAGCATGGTCTCCGTGGGTCAGGCCCGCTCGCTGGCGCTCGCGCTCCCCGTATGGCCGGTGTGACGGCGGTCACGGATGATCGCTCCGTGACCTCGTCGAGTTCGGAAGCGGCAGTGTT
>JAXDGF010000049.1:0-5787 GCA_034665165.1 Solirubrobacteraceae bacterium
TGCGCGTGCCGCGCGACGCGCTGCTCAACCGCTACGGCGACGTCACCGCCGACGGGCAGTACACGAGCCCGATCGAGAACGCCAACAAGCGCTTCTTCACCATGCTCGGAGCGCTCGTCCAGGGCCGAGTGAGCATCTCCGCGGCCTCGGTGAGCTCAGCGAAGACCGCGCTCACCATCGCCGTCCGCTACGGCCTGCGCCGGCACCAGTTCGGTCCTCCGGGCGGGGCAGAGGTGGCCATCCTCGACTACCGCACCCACCAGCGCCGCCTGATGCCGGCGCTGGCCAAGACGTACGCGCTGCACTTTGCCCAGCAGGAGCTGACGGCGAAGTTCGACGCCGTGTTCAGCGGCCGGGCCGCGGCGGAGGCGGGAACGTCAGCGCCCGCGACCGCCGGACCCGAGCCTTCGGCGCCCCAGGTGGCCGAGGTGCCCGACCGCGACCGCCGCGAGCTCGAGTCGCTGGCGGCGGCGATGAAGGCGACGACGAGCTGGCACGCGGTGGCGACGATCCAGGCGTGCCGCGAGTGCTGCGGGGGCGCCGGCTACATGGCCGTGAACCGGTTCGCGGCGCTGCGGAACGACGTCGACATCTTCACCACCTTCGAGGGCGACAACACCGTGCTGATGATGCTTGCGGCCCGGGGTCTGCTGACGAACTACAGCGACCAGTTCGGCGGTCTCAACCCGGTCGAGCTCGTGACCTTTGTCGCCTCCCAGGTGGTGGAGACCGTGCTCGAGCGCCTGTTCGCGCGCAAGATCGGTCAGGTCATCTCAGACGCCGTCCCGCGTGGCGACGAGACCCGCAACCTCCTCGCCCGCGACTACCAGCTCGACCTCTTCCAGTGGCGCGAAGGTCACATCGTCGCCTCGGTCGCCAACCGCTTCAAGCGCGGCCTGGCCGAGGGCTTTGACGCCTTCGAGGTCTTTCGCGCGGTCCAGGACCACGCCATCAACGCCGCCCGCGCCCACGTCGACCGGCTCATCCTCGAGGCCTTCATCCGCGCGATCGAGGCGTGCGAGGACGAGCAGCTGACGGGGCCGCTCAACCGCCTCTGCGATCTCTACGCCCTCGCCAACGTCGAGGAGGACCGGGGCTTCTTCGAGGAGCACGGTCGCCTCAGCAGCACCCGCACCAAGGCGATCACCCGCGAGGTCAACCGTCTCTGCGACGAGATTCGCGGCGACGCGGGCCTGCTCGTCGACGCCTTCGGCATCCCGGACGAGATCCTGGCGGCGCCGATCGGGCTCAAGGGCGTTTAGGCGGCGCCGATCGGGCTCAAGGGCGCTTAGGCGCCGCCTTTACGGGCGGGTAGGCGAAGCGTTTACCGGGCCGTGCGCGGGCCAACATACACTCGGTGCTGTGGAAGCTCGCATCTGGCTCCTGTCGCATTTCTACCGCGTGGCCTTTCAGCTCATGCGCGTGTACTGGTTCATCGTGCGCCCGGCCAAGCGCGGGGTCAAGTGCGTGATCACGCGCGGTGACGAGGTCCTGCTCGTGCGCCACACGTACGGGGACCGGCGCGCCTGGGAGCTGCCGGGGGGTGCGCTCAAGCGCGGCGAATTGCCGCTCGACGCCGCGCGCCGGGAGATCCACGAGGAGCTCGGGCTCTCGATCCCGGACTGGATCGCGCTTGGAGATTTCCTCGCTCCCAACGACCATCGCAAGGACACCCTCTACTGCTTCCACGCCGTCGTTGACGACGTCTCCCCCGTCGCCGACCGGATCGAGATCGCCGAGGCCCGGTGGTTCCCCTCCGACGAGCCGCCGCCGAAGATGGGGAAATGGGCGCGCCGCATCCTCGCTATGAGCGAGGCCGCAGCCGCACGCCGCATGACCCCGACAGAGCGGGCTTAGCGCCTCGGCCGGCGCCTCGGCCGCCGCCGCGGCCGCCGCCTCGTCCGCCGGTCGGTCGGTCGGTCGGACGGGCCAACCCGATACGATGCCGTCGAATGCCTCTGCTGGGTACAGACGCCGTGCGCCGATTCGTCCAGGAGCGGCGAATCGCCCGGTTCATGATCTCGTCCGGGCTGGCTGCGGGGACGAGCGCGATTGTGTTCCCGATCTTGTACGTGCTCGGGGCGTCGACCACCGTGTGCTCGATCGTCGCCTTCTTCGCCGGCGCGATCCCGAACTGGACGCTGAACCGCAGGTGGACGTGGAAGGTGCAGGGGCGCATCGCCCCGGGCCGGGAGATCTTCGCCTACATCGTGGTCTCGGCGTCGACGCTCGTCCTGCTCTCGCTCGCGACCGCCTGGACGCATCAGCATGTGCAGAGCATCGCGCCCGGACACGGCGTCCGAGTGCTGCTCGTGACCGCAACTTACTTCGGCGTGCTCGCGCTCCTGTACGCGGTCCGCTTCACGCTCTACGAGCGCTGGATCTTCTCCGGCCGCAGTCGGGTGCGCGCCGCCCTGCGGTCACGCGGTCTGATGCGGCCGGTCCGGACGGCGGACCTGGACCCAGCCGTCGCCGCCGACGACACCCTGTAGCGACTCGCGGCGCTGAGGGCCGTCAGCGACGTTGATCGCCGTCGAGCAGCGCCAGCAAAGTGAGGCTGGAGCGCGCGCTGATCCGCCAGATGATTGTGCTCACGAAGCGGACGAGCGCGTGGGGTTACCGCTCAAACCGGCGGCGGATCGATGACTTCGAGCCGGCCGGCCGCCGGATAGAGACCAGCAATCAACTCCGCGATCGCGGCGAAGTCGCGACGGTTGTCGGTGGCCAGTGCATGGCCGTGAGCCCAGGCGCACGACGCGATCTGGATGTCGAGTATCCACGCGGTCCGCTGGTCGGGCTTGGTGCCAGATCTGCGCGCGCCAGTTGGAGGTACCGGCTGCGCCGCGCGCACCCGCCCGGCGACCAGCGCAGCGACCTCGTCGAGTGGCAACGTCATGACCAGGTCGCTGGCGCTCAGGCGCGCGAGCCATGCAAGCCCGACGTTCGCCGATCCTGTGGCCGAAGCGGCCTTGGCAAGCCCGTAGGACATCTCAAATAGGCCCGGGGCCGTGAGGGCGACCGGCTCGCCGACCGCCGCGCGCTCCAAGAGGAAGCGCTCGTGAGGATTGCCGGGGTACAGCCGCGCGGCGACCGTCGTGTCCCAGGCGATGGTCAGGGGTCCTGCCGCCCGGACAGCATCGCCGCACGCATCTCCTCGGGTGACGGAAAGCTGGGGGCGTCGCGCGCAGCAAGGTCGAGGGCGGCCTGTCGCCTTTCTCGCACCAGACGTTCGACAGCTCTCCGCTTCTCGCTGGCTGCGATGCCCTCCTCCGCGAGTCGGACGATCGCATCGTTCGGCGTCGTTCCGAGATCCTCGGCGAGCGCCCGCGCCGCCTCCATCACAGACTCGGGTACGCGCAGTGTCGTTCGCTGTCCCTCGCGATGTGGTGCACGACGGCGCTGATCCACGAGCGCATCATAGCGCATCAACCGTCGGGGACAGCGCGAGGACGGGCGTCCGCCATCCGAGCGACGTTTCCGCGCGCTCGGATCTGGGTGCCCTAGCGGCGGCGCAACCGGCGCTTGCGGTCCCGGTTCCACGTCGTGACCGCGGCGCGTCCGAAGCGGAGCCCGTAGCGCCAGTTGCTGCCCTTCTTGGTCTGCGTCGCGTGCTCGCCGCGGTCGCGCATGGTGGTGGGAACCTCGGCGATGCGAAAGCCGTTCAGGGCGGCGCTGATCATGAGCTCCGAGGCCTGGTACTGGGCCTGCTCGAGGGTGACCGTCTCGGTCACCTCGGCGCGCATGGCGCGCACGCCGCAGGCGGGATCGGTGATGCGCTGGCGGATGAGGACGGTGATGATGGCGCCGAACACGATCACGCCGGCGTGGCGCATGACGTCGGTCGTGAGCTCGGCCCCGAGGCGCCGCGACCCCGAGACGAAGTCGGCCTGTCCGGAGACGATGGGCTCGATCAGGCGCGCGAGCTCCTCGGGCTCGTACTGGCCGTCGGCGTCGATGGTGGCGATGATCTCGGCGCCGCGGGCGCGGGCGAGCCAGTAGCCGAGGCGGAGCGCGGCACCCTGGCCGCGGTTGACGTCGACGTCGCACACGAGCGCACCGGCCGACAGGGCCTTCTCGGCCGTCGCGTCCCGCGCCCCGTCGACCACGACGATGACCTCGGTGGTGAGCCCCGCCACCTCCTTGGGGATCTCGGACACAACCTCCCCCACCGTCGGCTCCTCATTGAACGCCGCGATGACGATGGCGAGGGGCGCGCCGGCGCCCGGTGGGTGGGCGGTGAGGAAGGCGGCGGCCGCGGCGCGCTCCTCGGGTCGCAGGCGGCCCACCTCTACCTCGGTGGCGAACGGTCGCGTATCCACCGCCATCACCGAGGCGCGGCCAGCACGGCCAGATCGGCGGTCGACCACTCTTCCCACACGCCCACGAGGCCGCCGGCGAGGTCGTAGCGCGGCGACCATCCGGCCGCTCGCGCGCGGCTGTTGTCGACGATGACGGCGGGCATCTCCCCCGGCTTGGCGGGACCGTGGCGCACGGAAACCGAGGTGCCGGTCACGTCCTCGACCGCGTCGATGACCTCGAGCACGGAGAGCGAGGTGCCGCTGCCGATGACGGTCGGACCGCGCCAGGATTCGTCGGCGAGGGCGAGGCGCATCGCGGCGACGATATCGGTGACGTGCACGTAATCCCTGACCTGCGTACCGTCGCCGTAGATCTCGAACGTCGAACCGGTGCGGATCGCGCGCATGAGGCGGGCGACGATGCTGTCCTTGGCCTGCATCCCGGGGCCGTAGGCGTTCGTCAGGCGCAGGCAGGCGCAGCGCAGCCCGAGCGTCTCGGTGTAGGCGGACATGAGCATCTCGGCGGCGGCCTTGGTCGCTCCGTACGGGGTCAGGGGCCGCAGGCGCGAGGACTCCGAGATGGCCGGACCCTCCATCGGCCCGACGACGGCGTTGGTGGATGTGAAGATGAGCGTCTTCACCCCCGCCACCCGGGCTGCCTCGAGCAGCGCTGCCGTGGCGGTGACGTTGGTGCGCTGGGTGAGCTCGGGGTGCTCGAGCGACTTCAGCACGCTCGTGACGGCCGCCAGATGCACGATGGCGTCGATCCCGCCCTCGAGCGCCGCCGCGATGACCTCCGGCTCGGCGAGGTCGCCGATGACGATGTCGACGGCGGGGTCGGGATGCGGGTTGAGGTCGATGACCCGGACCTCGGCGCCGGCCGCCGCCAGCTCGGAGACAACGTGGCGGCCGATGAATCCAGAGCCGCCGGTGACGAGGATCCGGCTCCCGCCCTTCTCGCCCGAGGCGGGGGTGCTCACTTGGTCAGCGCCACCGCGGCCGACCCCTTGCGCTGGATCCACTTCGAGCTGCAGGGAATCTTCGACTTATCGCATCGATCGGCGTAGGCGCGGGCGATCTCGGTGACCTCCGCGAGGAGGTCGTCCTCGAGGCGGATCGGGTTGAGCCCGAGGTCGACGAGGTGCTGGTTCTCGACGAAGAGGTCGTTCTCGGGCGCTTCCTTGCGCGGGTTCTCGACGTGATCGACCTCGGCACCGGTGAGGCGCGCGACGAGCTGGGCGAGATCCTCGACCCGGTGGGTCTCGGTCATCTGGTTGAAGACGCGGACCCGCTCGCCGTGCTGGGGCGGGTGCTCGATCGCCAGCTGGATGCAGCGAACGGTGTCCTGGATGTGGATGAAGGCCCGCGTCTGGCCGCCCGTGCCATGCACGGTGAGCGGGTAGCCGACGGCGGCCTGCATGAGAAAGCGGTTCAGCACGGTCCCGTAGTCGCCGTCGTAGTCGAAGCGGTTGATGAGGCGCTCGTCCAG
>JAXDGF010000050.1:0-7509 GCA_034665165.1 Solirubrobacteraceae bacterium
GATGATGCGACGGACCTTCTGTCCCGTCTCGGGGTCGGTCTCCAGCGCGTCCTCGGCGAAGTCCTGGCGGATCTCGACCCGCGTCCCATCCTCGCGCTCGTATTCATAGATTGGCATGGGCGGCACAGTAGCGGTAACGCGGTGAGTTAGGCGACGCGCCCGCTGTTGCACCATGCGTTATGAGGAAGGAACAGGTTGAGGAAACGATCGCGTTGCCTAACGCGCCACCAGCCGCACCTCGAACGGCCCGACCAGCCGCGAGGGCCCGGAGCCGGGTCTCCCACCCCCGGGCACACGCGTGTCCTCGACGACCACACAGGGCGACGGGCACGAGCCCTCCCGGCCCGGGCCGAGGCCGAACGGGCGGTCGACGACCACCGGCAGCCGGCGCAGGTAATACGCGACGACAGCGCTGTTGGTCAGCACCATCCGGGGACGGAGCGCGGCCACCGCCGTTCGCACGGGGGCGAGGTCGGGCTCGTACTCGCGACCGAAGCGCTGGACGAAGACGGCGACCCCGACGATCGACACCGCGACCGCCGAACCCATCCACAGCCACCGGGCGTCGACGTTCCCGACCGAGACGGCGATGAGGGCGGCACCGAGCGGAATGAGAACGGTCAGGTAGCGCTCGTTGAAGATCTCGGTGCCGAACGCGGGGGCGAGTGCCGATCCGGCCACAATCAGCACCGCCGTCGTCGCGATCATCAGCACCGCCCGCGTCGCGGGCGAGTTCGGGTTGGCCGCGGCCCCGCGGCGCACCAGCAACACAACCACGGCCAGTACCCCAATCACGACTACGAACTCCAGCCAGCGCACGCCGGCGCTCGCGCCCGCGCCGTGCTCCCCGGCCACGAGCCGGACCGTCACGTCGCGCAGCGAGCCGAGCGATGGCCCCGGGAAGGTGGGGGAGACCTTGGTGTGGTTCAGGGCGTCCTGCGCCCGCTCGAACTGCCCGACCCAGGGCAGCAGCGCCGCGAGCGGGAGCAGGCCGAGCGCGGCGGTCCGCAATCGATCACGGCGTCCCCATGTGAGCGCGGCTATCACCAGGGCGACGAGGAAGATGACCGCGATGTACTCGGTATAGAGCGCCGCCACGGCGGCGCCGAGATACAGCAGCCACCACCACCGCGAGGAGTTACCGTCCGCCAGTCGCAGCATCGCCCCCAGCGCCACGATGCACGCCAGGCCCTCGAGCATGAAGCCGCGCGCGTAGTCCGAGTAGGACACGGCGAACGGAGCCACGGCCGCTATCGCCGCCGCCAGGAGCGCGACCCGGACCCCGAACGGGCGGCGCAGCGCGGCGAAGAGAGCCAGTGGGATGAGCGCACCCGGGATCGCCGCCGGCACCCGCAGCCACGCGGTATGGCCAAGCGGCAACGGTGCGAGCAGCAGGTAGAAGAGCGGCGGCGTGTTCTCGTACGCCGCGAGGCGGTGTAGGAACGCGCTCGCGCTCGGGGCCGATCCCACGAGGTAGGAGTACCCCTCGGCGTCGGACAGGTGCGCGCCGATCCCCTCCACGCGCAGCACCGCCCCGACCACGAGGACCACCCCCAGGAGCCACCACCGTGCTCGCGTCACGGGCGGCAACACTAGCTTCTCATCCGGGGCCTCCCGCTAGGGATCGGATCCGCGCTCGCGCTGGGCGGGCGCGGCGCCGAGCTCGGGCGCCGGGCCGAGCTCGGGCGCCGGGCCGAGCTCGGGCGCCGCGTCCGGCGCGAGCGGCGCGCGTCGCGCCAGGAACTGCCGCATCGTGATCGTCCGCTCGGCGCGACCGCGCCCGATGAAGCTCACCATCCAGTGGAACACGGTTGTGACCCGGTTCTTGAACCCGGTGAGAAAGGTGAGGTGGACGAACAGCCACAGGGCCCAGGCCACAAGTCCGGCGACCCTGATCGGTCCCAGCTCCGCCACGGCATAGGAGCGCGAGATCGAGGCCAGCGTGCCCAGATCGTGGTAGTGAAACGGCTTCGGCGTCGTCCCAGGGTCGCGCACGCGGCGCACGATCTCCTTGGCCGCGTGCCGGCCCGACTGCAGCGCGACCTCGGCCACGCCCGCGAGGTCGTCGAGCGCCATCATGTCGCCGACGACGAACACCTCGGGGTGACCCGACAGCGAGCAGTTGCTCTCGACGGGCACGCGGCCGCCGCGCGCGAGCTCGAGGCCGGCCTCCTTGGCGAGCATGGCTCCGAGCGGGGAGCCGTGGACCCCGGCGGCCCACACCTTGGTCCTCGCCTCGATCTGGCGGCCCATGGTGGGGTCCTCGCCGCTGAACTCGACCGAGTGCTCGTCGACGCCCGTGACGCGCACTCCAAGGTGGACCTCGACGCCGATCTTCTCGAGCCGGGCCTTGGCCTTGGATGAAAGGCGGCTGTCGAACTGGGTCAGGAGGCGCGGCAAGGCGTCGACGAGGAGGATGCGGGCGTCGCCGGGATCGATGTGGCGGAAGTTCGAGCGCAGCGTGTGGTGAGAGAGGTCGGCGATCTGACCCGCCATCTCGACCCCGGTGGCGCCACCACCGACGACAACGAAGGTCATCCACGCGGTTCGCGCCTGCGGATCGTCCTCGATCTCCGCCATCTCGAAGGCGCCGAGGATGCGACCTCGCAGCTCGAGCGCGTCGTCGATGCTCTTGAGTCCGGGGGCGGCCAAGGACCACTCGTCGTGGCCGAAGTACGAGGTATCGGCGCCGGCGGCGACGATCAGGCTGTCGTAGCTCCTGACCACCTCGTGGTCGATGACGCGCGAGGTGACCGTCTTGGCCTCGAGATCGATGTTGATCACCTCACCGAGGACGACGCTGGTGTTGGCCTGGTGGCGCAGCACGTCACGGGTGGGAGGCGCGATCTCGCCCTCGGACAGGATCCCCGTCGCGACCTGGTAGAGCAGGGGCTGGAACAGGTGGTGGCTGGTCCGGCCGATCACGGTCACGTCGACGGGCGCCCGCTTCAGGCGCCGGGCCGCGAACAGGCCGCCGAAGCCCGAGCCGATGATCACCACGCGATGGCGCTCAGATCCGATCATTCCAGACGGCGAATATTGACGCCCCCGCGAGCGAGCAGGTTCTCAAACGTCCCCATCGTTTCCTCCGGCCTCTGGTACACCATCCTCCAGGTCAGGCGTATAGGCCGCCACCCGTCCTCGGCCAGGAGCAGGTCTCGTCTCGCATTCTGCTCTCGCTTCCAGTACGTCCGATGGTATTTGCCGCCGTCGGTCTCGACCGCGAGTCGCTGCTCGCGCCACAGGAAGTCGGCCCTGATGACCTCGCCTCCCGGGAGCGTGAGGTACTGCTGGACCTCAGGGCGCGGGAACCCGGCGGCGTCGCAGAGAGCGAGAAACTCGTCCTCGAAATCATTTTCGGTCAAGGTGTCGAAACGGGCCTCGGCCCGCTGATATTCATCGAGGACGCCGCGAACGGCCGACGCCCCGGGCAGGGTGGGATTACGGGCGAGCACGTCGTCAAAGGCGCGCAGGTCGAAGACTTCGATCATCTCCGATTGGTCCATCGCTCGCTCGACCTCACGGCGGGGCACCACCGCGGCGAGATCGAGCACGGTGCGTGCGACCGATGTGCACGGAATGCCGTCGACGACGGCAACGTCAGCCGCGGTGAGCGTTCTCGCGCAATGAGCATCGATGCCATCGATTCTGCGCCCGCCGCTGCGCGGTGACGTCACGTCGATGGCCGCCCGCAAGCTCCCGCGGATGTTCCACAATGCCGCCGCAGACCGGTGCGAGAGGACCGCGTCCGGACCGCATGCGAGGACGGCGGCTAGCCACCAGCCGCGCGGCGCCAGCAGCGCCCGGGGCGTCGTCGAGTAGACGGCCGGGAAGATTCGATGCAGGCGCCCGACCTTCGCGCGCCGACGGACCGCCCGAGGCGAGAGGCCGAGGGCTTCGAGCTGTGCGACCGACCCGACTGTCCTCTGGCGCGCGAACAGCTCGTTGATCGCGAGCTCCCGGGCAGGGTGTGCGCTTAACGGTCGCTGTGGTACCGAAATGCGCACACCCTCTGGCACCCCGCCGATGTTGGCGAAGAAGACGTGACAGGTGGGTGACGCAGGTGACAGTTCGGTGAAAAGTCGGCCGCGGCCCGGCCCGGCGCCCCCCTCGGCGCTCGTTTTTTGCGCAATGGGTCAGCGTGGCCACGGATGACAGCGCCTCCGGCGGCGACGACGATGGCATCGCCCTATCCGGCGACTGTCAAGGCCACGACCTCGCGGTAAACGACGGTCCAAAACGACTGGAGGGACCTTCCGATGTTCTTGAGTGATCGCAGCACGCGAGCCCTCGCCGCACGCGCACAAGCTCGCGCGCTCGACGCGTGGCGTGATTCCGCGCGCGTAGCATCGGCGCGCTGGGTGGCCTTCCTCGACGCCGAGCCCGATGCGCGCCCGTGGGCGTTCATGTCCTATGTCGCCGCTCTCGATGCCGAAGAGGCCGCGGCGGCCGAAATGGCCGGGCTCCGTTCACTCGCGGCCGCATAGGGGTGGCGGCGATGGAATTCCGTCACCTTCGCTACTTCGTCGCGATCGCCGAGGAGCGGAGCTTCACGCGCGCAGCCGAGCGTCTGTGGGTCGCCCAACCCGGACTGTCGACGCAGATCCGCCGGCTTGAAACGGAACTCGGCGTCCAGCTCTTCGAGCGTCACGC
This sequence comes from Solirubrobacteraceae bacterium, assembly GCA_034665165.1. GTDB lineage: Bacteria > Actinomycetota > Thermoleophilia > Solirubrobacterales > Solirubrobacteraceae > Palsa-465. The sequence continues at coordinate 4,654 of JAXDGF010000050.1, forward strand.
CCGGGGGGTCGACCTCACACAGGCCGGGCAGCTCTTCCTCGAACGGGCGCGCGTGGCACTGGCCGCCGTGGAGGTCGCTACCGCGACCGGGCGCGACCTGAAGGAGGGCGTCGTCGGTCATCTCAGACTCGGGCTCGCCACCGGCGCCCACTGGCACGGGACCGTGGATGTGCTCGAGCGGTTCGGCCGCGAGCGTGGGGGAGTTGAGCTCACGGTTCTCGAGGGCTACGGTGGAACGCTCTGGCGTGACCTGCGCGACGGGCGCCTCGACGCCGTCCTCGCACCATCGATTTTCGGGTCCGCGGACGTCAGGAGGCTCGACCTCGGTGAAGAGCCGTGGGTCGTGGTGATGGGACGGAGCCACCGGCTCGCGGGTGTCGGTCCTCTCGCTGCGTGCGATCTCAACGGTGAAGCGATCGCGGTCACGGCTCACCGCGATGGGGCCGGCTATGACCGCGCCGTCGCCGCGCTCTTGGGCGAACTGGACGTCGCGGCGGCAATGGTGGCCGGCGCGCCGGGCCCCGCGCTGCACACCGCCCTCGCCAGGGGCCAAACCCTGGCCCTCACAACAGGGCCCGAGTCGCTTCACCCAGACGTGATCGCTCGGCCCCTCGATCCCCGTCGCGCGCTGACGTTCGGGCTCTTCTGGCGGGACCAGACCACGTCGCCGGCGCTCGCCGAGTTCATCCGCGTCACGGAGGGAAGCATCGAGCGCGGACCCGCCTCGGCGCGGCCCCTGTCAGCCGTTGCTTGATCGGGCGGCCATCGTGAGCATCGATCCACGGCTCGAGCGACTGATCATTGGGGAATTTGGGGTCCGTGAGGGCGGACACAGGCGGGCCTCATCCCCGGCCGAGAGCCGGCCTCGCGACCGCCGAGACCGGCTCGACCCCCTGATGCGTCGGGCCAGGGCCACGCCCTTGCTCTCAGCGGCCGAGGAGATCAGCCTCGCAAAGCGGATCGAGCGCGGGGATTTAATCGCCAAGGAACGGATGATCGAGAGCAACCTGCGCCTGGTCCTCGCGATCGCCAGGTCCTACCGCGGCCGCGGCGTCCCCTTCGCGGACCTTGTCCAGGAGGGTACGGTTGGGCTTGTCCGTGCGGTCGAGGGATTCGACCACCGTCGCGGCCTGAAGTTCTCGACCTATGCCGTCTGGTGGATCCGGCGCTCGCTGGGGGACGCGATCACTGCCTCCAAGGTGATCCGCATCCCGGCCAAGGCTAATCAGCAGCTCGCGGCTGTGCGCCGCGCCGAGGCTGAACTCGAGCGCGCGGGGACGGGGCCCGCGTCGACGGCATCGGTGGCGCAGCGCACCGGGCTGAGCACGCATACGATCCGCTCGCTCCGGAGCGCGGCGCGCGTCACAGCCTCGCTGGACGAGCCCGTCGGCGGGGGAAGCGCTCCGCTCCGGGACTTGGTCGTCGACGAGAGCGCCATCGACCCGTTCCAGAACGCGACGGCGGACGAGGACCTGCGGGAGGTCTGGGCGATGCTGCGCCTTCTCCCGGACCGCCACCGGGAGGTGCTCGTGCGCCGTTACGGCCTCGGGCAACACCGCGAACAGAGCCACGAGGAGATCGGCGCCTGGCTCGGGGTTGGCGAGGAGCGGAGCCGCCAGATCGAACGGGAGGCCCTGCGCCGGCTCCGCGCGGCTGCGGGCGGCGACTCGCCCCTGCGCCGGCTCCGCGCCGCTGCGGACGCCGAGGTGCGCGCCGCCTAGCGGTCGCATCCTGCGTCGGAACTTTCGACTCACGACACCAGCGCGTTCAACCAGACGAGATTGGAGAAGCCCCAACATGCCCATGGTCCGCCCGGAGTACACGTCGGAGCTGTTGCGCCACTTCGCTGACCTGCGGGACGACACGCATGGCGGTGTCCGCTCGCGCCGGGACAAGGAACGGCTCTTCATGGTGACCGCCGAGCTGCTCGATCCTGTGGCGCGACAAGTGCTGGACGAGCTCAATACAGATCTGCTGCTCGATACCGGTCAGGTGACGGCGGCCGGGGTTCAGCGCTCGCTGGGCCGCGGTCTGGACGCCGTCTGGTCACTGTCGTGGCCGGAGCAGCAGGCGGCCAGGGTCGATCCGATCGTCATCCGTGCCTACTACAGCGTGGGTGCACACCATCCGCATGTGCGGGGCGGCACGGTCGGCGATTGGCCGCTCAACGTTTTCGACCAGGCGCAGGCGGAGGAGAAGCTACCCAACCTTCGCGCCATCGCGGCCGCCGACATCCACAACCTGGTCTTCCAGACGGGCGGGGACTACCGGATCATCCCCGCCGTCCGCCGCTAGGCCCGCAGGTAGGTCAACGCCGCCAGCACGCGCCGGTGGCCTGTCGGGCTCACCTCGAGGCCGAGCTTTTGGAAGATGCTCGTGACGTGCTTCTCAACGGCCGCGCTTCCCACCCGCAGCGACTCGGCGATGCCCTGATTGGACATCCCCTCGGCGAGGAGGGCGAGGACGTCGCGCTCGCGCGGAGTCAGATCGTCGAGCGGGCCTCGGACCCGGCGGCGCCCGAGCATGCGGCCCACAACCTCCGGGTCTAGAGCACTGCCGCCGGCGGCCACGCGGCCGACCGCCTCCGTGAACGCTTGGATGTTTCGGACTCGCTCCTTCAGGAGGTAGCCGACGCCTTCCGCGCTGTGGCCGATCAGGTCGAGGGCATAGTCCTCTTCGTAATAGTTGGACAGGACGAGCACGCCCGTGTCAGGAAGACGCTCTCGCAGCTCGACCGCCGCGCGGAGGCCATCGTCACCGTGACCCGGAGGCATCTGGATATCGACGATCGCCACGTCCGGGCGGTGGGCCAGCGCCTTGCGCAGGAAATCTCCCGCCTCGCCGGCCTGACCGACG
>JAXDGF010000051.1:0-2683 GCA_034665165.1 Solirubrobacteraceae bacterium
CATCAGCTCGAAGCCGCGGTTGACGTCCTCGAGCGTGATGCGGTGCGAGATGAACGGGTCCACGTCGATCTCGCCGTCCATGTAGCGGCGCACGAGCGCCGGCACGTCCTCGCGGCCCTTCAGGCCGCCGAACGAGGAGCCGCACACGCGCCGGCCGGTGATCAAGAGGCGCGGCACCACGTCGAGGGTCTCACCGCGACCGGCGACGCCGCAGACGGTACAGAGCCCCCACCCCATGCGCGCTGCCTCGACAGCCTGGCGCATGACCGCGACGTTGCCGGTCGCCTCGAACGTGTAGTCGGCGCCGAACCCGCCGGTCATCTCGAGGATCTGCGCAACGGCGTCCTCGCCCCCCGGCAGCACGTCCGTCGCTCCCTGTCCGCGCGCAAGCTCCAGGCGCTCGGTGGCGTTCTCGACGCAGACGATCCGCTCGGCGCCCTGCAGGCGCGCACCGGCGACCGCGCCGAGGCCGACCATGCCCGCCCCGAAGATAACACACGTCGAGCCCGGCCTGACGGCCGCGGTCTTGATCGCCGCCCCGAGGCCTGTGGAGAGACCGCACGCGAACAGGCAGGCGCGGTCCAGCGGGGCCTCCTCGTCGATGCGGGCGAGCGCGATCTCCGGCATCACGGTGTACTCGGCGAACGTCGAGGTGCCCATGAAGTGCCTCAGCGGCTCGCCCTCGCGCGACAGTCTCGTCGTGCCGTCGGGCAGGTACCCGAGGTTCTGCTGCTCGCGGATCGCCAGGCAGAGGTTCGTCAGCGGGCTGACGCAGTGCACGCACTCGCCGCACTGCGGCGAGAACAGCGTCACGACGTGGTCCCCCTCCTTCAGCAGCGTGACGCCCTCGCCGCAGCGCTCGACCACCCCGGCTCCCTCGTGGCCGAGCACCGTCGGGGCGTAGCCCGAGGGGTCGACGCCGGAGGCCGTGTACATGTCGGTGTGGCAGACCCCGCAGGCGACGAGTCGGACGAGCACCTCGCCGCGACCCGGATCGGCGAGATCGACCTCCTGAACGACCATCGGCTTGCCGAACTCCTCGAGCACGGCCGCGCGGATCTTCATCGGCTCGCGGGAGCGGCGTGCTCGCCAACCCTCGCCAGCAGGCGCTCCTCTCCGAGCAGCGTCTGGCTCGTCGCGCTGTCGATCTGCACCTCGGTCAGCTCGCCGGGTACGGCGAGGCCGGTGAAGTTGACGACCTTGTTGTGGCGCGTGCGCCCGCGCAGGCGCTCGGTGTCGGTCCGCGAGTGGCCCTCCACGAGCACCTCGACGGTGCGCCCGACGAAGCGCTGGGCGCGCTCGCGCGCGTGGGCCTGGACGAGCTCGACGAGGCGCTCCATCCGCTCGACCTTGACCGGGTGGGGCACTATGCCCTCGCCGATCGCGGCCGCCTCGGTGCCGCGGCGGGGAGAGAAGACGAACGTGAACGCGCCGTCGTAGGAGACCGCATCGACCACCGCGAGCGTTTCGCGGAAATCCTCCTCGGTCTCCCCCGGGAAGCCGACGATGATGTCGGTCGTGAGCGCCACATCGGGGACGTGCTCGCGGATCATCGCCACGCGATCGAGGTAGCGGGCGCGGTCGTAGGTACGGCGCATAGCCTTGAGGATGCGGCTGGAGCCGGACTGGAGCGGCAGGTGGATGTGCTCGCATACGCTCGCCAGCTCTGCGTGCGCACGGATCACGTCCTCGCGCATGTCCTTGGGATGCGGGCTCGTGTAGCGAATGCGCTCGATGCCATCGACCTCGTCGAGCATGCCCAGCAGCGCGGCGAAGCCTGTGCGGGCGCCCGAGCGCGAGTCCGTCGGCAGATCGCGCCCGTAGGAGTTGACGTTCTGGCCGAGCAGGGTGACCTCGCGCACCCCCTCGGCGGCCATCGCCGCGACCTCTGCGACGAGCTCCTGGGGCGGGCGGCTGACCTCGCGCCCGCGCGTCGAAGGCACGATGCAGTACGAGCACGCGCAGTTGCAGCCAACGCTGATCTGCAGCCAGCCCTGGAACGGACGCGAACGTCGCGCGGGCAGATGCCCGGTGAAGCCCTCGAACTCGAAGTACCCCTGCGCCGTCAGCGAGTCGCTCGTGAGGAACTCCGCGAGCTTGTGTACCTGGCCGGGACCGAAGGCCACGTCGACGAACGGAAAGCGCTCGAAGACCTCATCCTTCAGCGACTGCGCCCAGCACCCGCCGACGCCCACGACCCGCTCGGGGGCTTCGCGCTTCAGGCGCCTGGCCTCGCCGAGGTGGGAGATGAAGCGCCGATCGGCAGTCTCGCGGATCGAGCACGTGTTGAACAGGATCAGGTCGGCCTCGCTGCGCTCCTGCGCCTCCGCGTATCCGAGCGACTCGAGCATCCCCTTCATGCGCTCGGAGTCGTGCTCGTTCATCTGGCAGCCGAACGTGGTCAGGTGGTAGCGCTTTTGTCTATTGGAATTCGTCATGAGTTGGCCCTCGCGTCGGCTAGAGACTAGTCCCCGATCCGCCGCCGGGGGCTACGGGAGCAGGGCCCGACTCCGCGGCAGCCGGGTGTTCGTAAGCGCTTCCACGCGGTGCGGGTAGCGAGTAGCGTGGCCGGGATACCCGTCCGACAGGAGATGCCGCTATGAGCAAGAAACCATCCCCCGCGCTCGCGATATCCGCCGTGGCGCTGTTCGCCGCGCTCGGCGGCACCGGCCTTGCCGCATCG
>JAXDGF010000052.1:0-8251 GCA_034665165.1 Solirubrobacteraceae bacterium
GAGGTGCCCCAACCCCGCCCGTCTCCCGGGGGCGAGGACTCCCGCCCCGGCCCGTCTCCCGTGGTGAGGTGCCCCAACCCCGCCCGTCTCCCGGGGGGAGGACCCCCGCCTCGCCCGCTAGGGTCCGGTGCTTGTTGTTCCGGGTCCTGGCACGTGACGGCTCCTTAGCTCGCGCCGGAGTGCTCGAGCTGAAGCGTGGCTCGGTCCAGACTCCGGCGTTCGTCCCGCTCGCGACTAAAGGCGCGGTCAAGGCCCTCGAGCCTCGCGACGTGGAGGCCCTGGGCTTCGAGATGGTGCTCAGCAACACGTTCCATCTCTTCCTCTCGCCGGGGCCTGACCGCATCCGCGAGTTCGGCGGCGTCGGCTCCTTCATGCGCTGGCCCCGCCCCGTGATCACAGACTCCGGGGGGTTTCAGGTCTTCTCGATGGGCCACGGGACGGTCGCGGACGAGATCAAGGGTCGCCGTGCGCAGGGTGACCGGACCGGGGCAATCCTGGAGATCGGGGAGGATGGTGTGCGCTTCCGATCCTACGTGGACGGGAGCCTGCGCTTCCTCGGACCCGAGACCTCGATGGAGGTGCAGGCGGCGCTGTACTCGGATATCGCCCTCGTCCTGGACGAGTGCACCCCCTTCAACGTCCCTCGTGATTACACCGCGCGCTCCACCGAGCGCACCCATCGCTGGCTCACGCGCTGCCTGGAATGGCACGCCGAGAACGGACCCCCTGACCAGGCCGTGTACGGCATCATCCAGGGAGGGGTGTACGAGGACCTGCGCCGTGAGTCGGCCGCCACCGTGGCCGCGAGCGCGTGTGACGGGATCGCCGTCGGCGGCTCGCTCGGGCAGGACAAGGCGCAGATGTATGAGGTTGTTGCTTGGAGCACGGACGAGCTCGAGCGCGGTGCCCCCGACCGGCCGCGCCACCTGTTGGGGATCGGGGACGTCGATGACCTCATCACCGGGGTCGAGCTCGGGATCGACACCTTCGACTGCGCGATCCCGACGCGGCTCGGGCGCCACGGCGTCGCGCTCGTCCCGGCGCCCGAGCGCCGCTGGCGGCTCGACCTGATCAAGGCCCCGAACCGCGACGACCACAGCCCGATCCTGGACGGATGCCCGTGCCCGGCGTGCACCGCGGGCTTCTCGCGCGCCTACCTCCACTACCTCCTGCGCGCCGGCGAGCTGACGGCCATGCGCCTCGTCACCTTGCACAACCTCAGCTTCCTCGCCCGGCTCATGCGAGACCTGCGCAACTCGATCCACGAGGGCACGCTGCCGCAGACGGCGGCCGCGCTCCGTGCCGGCGCTCCGCCGGGAGCTGTCCCGGTCGCGACCTGAGCCCGCCGCCCGTCGCCACCTGAGCCCGACGCCCGTCGCCACCTGAGCCCGACGCCCGTCGCGACCTGAGCCCGCCGGCTACTTCGTGTACTGGCTGATCAGGTTCTGCAGGTCGGTGATCGCAGTCTGCACGTCGTTGGTGGCGACGTTGCGCGCCTGGACGACGGTCTTCTGGGTGCTCGTGACGATGACCACCGCCACGACTACGGCGACGATGAAGGCGAGCGCGAGCATCAGGAAGGCAAGCATCCGCCGCGCTCCGCGACCGCTCCTCGGCTCTGGGACTGGAGCCGGCTGACGCGCCGGCGCCCGGCGCGGGGCGCTGGCGACCGGGGCCGGCGTGGCTCGCCGGGCCGGCGCGGGGCGGCCCGCGTTCGCGACGGGGGCCGGGACCACTCGCGTCGCCGCTGTCGCCGACTGGTGCGCCGGCAGAACGCGCGTGGCCCTGGTCCCGACGGGAGCGGTACCGAGTCTCGGATCGAGTCCTTGCGCGCCCGCACGTATCGCATCGGCGAGTATGAGCCCGTCGGGGGGCCGATCCTCCTGGTCGATCGCGAGCGCCGTTGCCACGACGCGGGCGAGCTCGGGAGGCACGGAAGGATTGAGCTGGTTGAGCGGCGGCGGCGACTCTCGCTGCTGGCGCAGCGCGAGCTCGGAGAGCGATGCCGCCTCGTAGGGGAGGCGACCGGATAGGAGTTGGTAGCTGACGACGCCGAGCGAGTAGATGTCGGCCCGGGGGCCGGCCTCCTCGCCGCGCGCCTGCTCGGGGGCGAGGTAGGCCGCCGTTCCGAGTACCGAGCCGACCTGGGTGATGCTCGACTGGTCGGTGGCGCGCGCGATGCCGAAGTCGGCGAGCTTGACGACGCCCGTATCGGCCACGAGCAGGTTGCCGGGCTTGACGTCGCGGTGGACGACGCCGTTGCGGTGGGCGTAGTCGAGGCCGCGGCAGGCCTGGGTGATGATCGACACGGCTTCGTCGACTTCGAGGTGGCCGCGGTCGCGCAGGAGCTCGGCGCAGGACTGGCCGGAGACGTGCTCCATAACGATGAAATGCTGGTGCGCGGTCTTGTCGAAGCCGAAGTCGAACACCTGCACGATGTTCGGGTGCACGAGCCGGGCGGCGGCGAGCGCCTCGCGCCGGAAGCGCGACACGAACGACTCGTCGTCGGCGAGGTGCTCGGCCAGGAGCTTAACCGCGACGTAACGCTGGAGGCGCTCGTCGAAGGCGAGCTGGACCGTTGACATGCCCCCGATGCCAAGCCGGCGCTCGAGCCGGTATCGCCCGGCGATCTTGGTTGTGTTCGTCGTCACGCGCTTGCCTTGTCTAGTGCTCTGGCCGGTTCATTGGCCGTTGCCGCCGGTCCCGCTCCCCGGGAGGCCAGCTCCTCCGTTGCTTCCCGTAGAGGTTGTACCCGGAGCGGGCGTCGTGGTTGCAGGCGTCGTCGTGCTCGGCGTGGGCGTCGTCGTCGAGGGAGTCGTGGGCGTCGGGGTCGTCGCGGTCGCCGTCGGAGTGGTCGTCGTCGCGGTCGGCGTCGACGTCGTCCGTGGGTTGGTCGTCGTCGGCGTGGTCGTGGTCGACGTCGAAGTATTGGTCACGGCGCCGACGGTCCCGTGGCATTGCGACCTCGCGAGCGCTTGGACGGTCTGGATGCCGCGGCCGAGATCGGACACGAGGACGGGATCGACCGAGCCCGGAAGGTTCGCCACCTGAGTTTGGACGCTGTCGATGAGCCGCGCGGCACTCACGCAATCGCCGTTCGAAATGTCCGTGGAGGCGGTGCTCAGCTTCGACTTGAGCGTGCTCGCCGTATTGGCGGAAAGCAGGCCGGAGCCGGCGCCACAGGCGGCCAGGAGCGCTGCGGCGAGCCCAAGCCCGCCGGCGAGCAGAGCGCGGGAGACGTAGCGCATGTGCGCGCTGATGCTACTGACCGAAGCTGAGACGCTCGGCGAGCGAGTCCGGCAGGCGGGCGGCTCGAATCGCGGCGGCCGCTCCGGCGATGTCGTATTCGGTGCGGTGGTAGGCGGCGCTCCAGCTTTCTGTGTCAAGCTCGATCCAGGCGGCACGCGGGTCGCCGTCGCGCGGCTGGCCCACGCTCCCGGGGTTGATGAGCCACTCGCCCTGCGCGATCCCGAGCTCCTCGTCGGCCGCGTGGGTCTCGCCCGACGCCGCTGCCCCCTCGAAGCGCGAGAAGGCGAGCGCGATGTGCGAATGTCCGATGAGGCAGACGCGGTGGCGCTGCGCGTCGAGACAGAGCTCGGCCTGGAGGGGCGAGAGCACGTACTCCCAGATCGGATCGCGGGGGCTCGCGTGATACAGACCGACCACCTCCTCGAGGTTGGTGGGCTCGAGGCCCATCAGGTAGTCGAGCGTCTCGGCGGTGATGGTTTCCTGGGTCCAGGTCGCCGCCAGCGCCGCCCCACGCGAGAACTCCTCGAGCGGCAGATCGCCGCGGACCCCGAGGTCGTGGTTGCCTGCGAGGCACACGGCCGCGTGGCGTCGGGCGAGCGCCACGCAGGCGTCGGGCTCGGCGCCGTAGCCGACGAGGTCGCCCAGGCACCACATTTCCGTGCACGCGGTCGCCTCGATCGCGTCGAGCACCGCCTCGAAGGCGTGGCGGTTGCCGTGGATGTCCGAGACGACGGCGATTCGCACCTTCTAGAGTCCTCTCCATGAGCAATGCTCGACGCTCGCGCTGGCTCCCGCCGCTTCTCGCCACGCTCGCGGCGGCGGAGGCCGGGGCCAGGCTGCTGGCGCCGAGAACGCGGACGATCAAACCCGCTCGAATCGAGCCGCGATCGTACTTCACATCCGAGGAGATCGACCGCGGTAAGCGGTTCGCGCGCGGACAGCTGGCCCTGGGGCTCGCGGGCTCGGCCCTCGATCTGGCCGCTCTCGTCGCCGTCGTCAAGTCCCCGCCCGCCGCGCCGGGGCGCGTGGCCCGCCTCGGCGATGGGCCCGCCGGCGCCGCCGCCGCTGCCGCCGGCCTCTCGATCGCCTCCACGCTTGCGGGACTCCCGCTCGCGGCGCTGCGGAGGCGGCGGGCGCTCAAGGTCGGGCTGGCGACGCAGTCCTGGCGCGGATGGTCCGTCGATCTCGCCAAGCAGACGGCGATCGGCGCCCCTCTGGCGGCCGCGGGCGGCGGCATCGTGGTGGCACTGACCCGCCGCTACCCGCGCGGCTGGTGGGCTCCCGCCGCCGTCGGCTCGCTGACCGTGACCACGCTGTTCGCTGCGCTCGGTCCGATCGTCCTGGATCCCATCTTCAACAAATTCACCCCCCTCCCCGAGGGCGAGACCCGAGCCGACGTGCTCGACCTGGCGGCGGCGGCGGGCGTAGAGGTGGGGGAGGTGTACTCGGTCGACGCGAGCAAGCGCACGACGGCCGCGAACGCGTACGTCACCGGGCTCGGACCGACCAAGCGCGTGGTCCTCTTCGACACGCTCCTCGATCGCTACACCCGCGACGAGATCAGGCTCGTGGTCGCCCACGAGCTCGCGCACGTTCGCCACCGTGACGTACCCCGCAGCCTGGCCTACGCGGCGATCGTGATGCCCGCCGGCGCCTTCGCCGTCCAGCGCTTGAGCTGGTCGCTGGCGCCGCAGCGCCGAGGGTCGGCGGGAGCGCTCCCGGCCCTTGCGCTCGCGGCGGCGCTGGTGGCGGCCCCGATCGGGGTGATCGCGAGCCGTCTATCGCGGGCCGTCGAGCGCCGCGCCGACGCGCTCTCACTCGAGCTCACCGACGCCCCCGAGGCCTTCATCTCCTTCGAGCGCCGGATCGCCCTTCAGAACGTGGCCGACCTCGACCCGCCGCGCCTCGTCAGCACCCTGCTGGCGAGCCACCCGCCTACGACCGAGCGGATCGGCGCCGCCGTCGCCTTCCAGGGGCGCGCAGGCTAGCCGCTACTACTCGGAGTCCGAGGACCCGCCGAACTCAGGCAGGTTCTTGATCCCCTCACGGGTGTTCCACTTGGAGAAGTTGTCCTGCATGGCGTCGATGAGCTCCCGCATGAACTTAGGCGAGAGGTTGACGCGCGACACGACTACGCCTGGGATCTCCTCGTCCTCGACCTCGTGGTCGACGCGCGCAAAGGTGATCGTGAACTCGTAGTCGGAGTGACTCACGTTCGCGAAGTTCGCGTATACGCCCCCCATGATGTCCGGGGAGAAATGGATATTTATGTGGCGCTCGGGCGGATTGGGATCTTCCATAGGCGACGTAGTATCCCATCGTGCGCACGATCGTCGTCGCCGTGGGTCGACTGAGGCCGCCTTTCGTCGACGACGTCGAGCACTACGCGAAGCTGCTCGGGCGCTATACCCGGCTTGAGCTCGTCGAAGTTCGAGAGGACGAGCAGGTGGCGCGGCGGATGCCCGAGCGCGCGTTCGTCTCGCTCCTGCACCGCGAGGGCGAGGAGCTCGACTCGATCGCCGTCAGCCGCTTCCTCGAGCAGCGACGCCAGAGCGGGCGCGACCTCTGCTTCGTCGTGGGCGGCCCGTACGGACTCGAGCTCGAAGCCGTCGAGCACCGTCTCTCGCTCGGGCCGCTCACCCTCCCGCACCAGCTCGCGCGCGTCGTCCTCCTCGAGCAGCTCTACCGCGCCCACAAGATCCTCGCGGGCGAGCCCTATCACTACTGACCGGAGCCCCCTGCGCAGGTACGCTCACCGCCGTGCCTGAGACCCACGAGCTCGTCGTCCACCACCAGCTCCGCGATCAGCGCCGGCGTGCCCGCCGTGAGCTCGCGCAGTTCACCCGCCGGCTCGCGATCCTCCTCGTCGCGCTCGCGGCGATGATCGCGGTGGGGACGGTCGGCTTGGCCATCGCCGAGCACGTCTCGCCCGCCTACGGGTTCGTGTGGACGCTGGACACCGTCACGACGCTCGGCAGCATCCCCGAGCCCCACGACGGCGCCGGACGCGCCCTCGAGCTCATTCTCGAGGTCTTCGGCATAGGTACGCTCTTCTACGCCCTCGCCACGGTCGCCGAGTTCTTCGTCTCCGGCCGGCTCAGCGGGCTGCTCGACGAGCGCCGGATGCAGAAGATGATCGACTCCACCACCGACCACTACCTGATCTGCGGCTACGGGCGGGTCGGGCGCCAGGTCGTGCGGGACCTGCGCGCCGCCGGCGCGCGCTATGTCGTGATCGACGTCAACCCCGACAATCGCGAGCACGCGATGGCGATCGGCCTGCCCTATATCGACGCCTTGGCCTCGGACGACGATGTGCTCGTCCGGGCCGGGATCGAGCGCGCCCAGGGCGTGATCGCGTGCGCGGACTCCGACGCCGAGAACATCTTCATCACCCTGAGCGCCCGCGAGCTGCGCTCGGACATCCTCATCATCGCCCGCGCCTCGGCCGAGGACTCCGAGAAGAAGCTGCTGCGCGCGGGCGCCGACCGCGTCATCTCCCCCTACAAGACGTCCGGTTCGGAGATGGCCCGCGTCGCCCTCCATCCCCAGGTGGCGATGGCCGTCGCCGCCGCCGACTACCGGATGGAGGAGATCGACGTGCCGCCCCGGTGCGTGGGGGCGGGGCAGACGATCGACGACGTCCGCGGCGCCGCGCTCATCGTGGCCGTGCGCCGCCCGGACGGGCGGCTCGAGATGCAGCCCACTCTGGGCACCGTGCTCGATCCCGGAGACAAGCTCCTCGCCCTCGGCACCCCCGACGCGATCGAGCGCCTCGAGGTCCTCTTTCAGCCCGTGGGCGCGCAGGCGAAGTGAGCGCGCCCGACCCGCTCGGCGAGCTCCGCGCGGCGGTGTACGACGCGGCTGCTGCCGTCAGCGGTCCCGCGCACGGAGTGCCGGTGCCGCCGACGCTCGAACAGCCCAAGCGCGTCGGCCTCGGCGACTACGCCACCAACGCGGGGATGCTGCTCGCGCCCGCGCTGGGGGCGCCGCCGCGCGAGATCGCCGAGCGCGTGGGAAGCGAGCTCGAGAAGAGCCTGGGGCCGGCCCTTGAACGCACCGAGGTGGCGGGGCCGGGATTCCTCAACCTCTTCCTTTCCCAGCGCTGGCACCGTCGCGCCGTGGCCACCATGCTCGCGGCCGGGGAGGGCTTCGGCGCGGGTGGGGCCGACTCTCCCGAGCGCATCCTCGTCGAGTTCGTCTCCGCCAACCCGACGGCGCCACTGGTGGCCGCCAGTGGCCGTCACGCCGCCTACGGGGACGCGCTGGCGCGGATCCTCGCGTTCCACGGCCATGACGTCCAGCGCGAGTACTACTTCAACGACGCCGGCTCCCAGATCCGCCTCCTGGGCGAGTCCGTGCGCGCGCGGGCGCTCGGCGCGCCGATTCCCGAGGGCGGCTATGAGGGCGACTACATCGCGGTGCTGGCCGAGGACATCCCGGGCGCGGCCGAGGCCGACCCCGACGAGCTCGCGGCCCAGGTAGTGGAGCGCCTGTTCGCGCAGATCAAGGCGACGCTCGAGCGCTACGGCGTCCACTTCGACAACTACTTCAGCGAGCGCGTCCTCCACGAGGGATCCCCCAGCGCGGTGGAGCGCGCGCTCCAGCAATTGATCGAGGGCGGGCACGCGTACCGTTCCGAGGGTGCGCTATGGCTGCGCACGACCACGTTCGGCGACGACAAGGATCGCGTCCTCGAGCGCTCGAGCGGAGCTCCGACCTATCTGGCCGCGGACGTGGCCTACATGCTCAACAAGCGCGAACGCGGCTTCGAGCGCCAGATCAACCCGATGGGGGCCGACCACCACGGGTACGACGTCCGCCTCAAGGCCGCCTTCGCCGCCCTCGGAGGCGACCCCGACACGCTCGAGACGCCCCTGCTTCAGTTCGTCCATCTTGTCGACGGCGCCCACAAGGCGGCCATGTCCAAGCGCCGGGGCGAATTCGTCACCCTCGACGAGCTCCTCGACGAGATCGGCGTCGACGCGACGCGCTTCTTCAT
>JAXDGF010000053.1:0-3136 GCA_034665165.1 Solirubrobacteraceae bacterium
CTGAGCTCGGATCTTGGTCAGACGACCGGCCCCGAAGCTCTCCGCCTCGAGACGCGGGTACAGGTGGGTGGTGATCGCCAGCTCGAGCACGGCGTCGCCGAGGAACGCCAGCCGCTCGTAGGAGTCAGAGCGGCGGACGGTCCACGAGGCGTGGGTGAAGACCTGCGCCGCAAGGTCCTCCGGCAGCTCGCTGAGCAGCGCCTGAAGGCTGCGGTGGGGCACGTCGTCAGGGAGGCGCGGAACATCCGGCCCCCCGGTCTGATCAGAACCTAGGCCGCCTGCGCTCACTAGGGCTATGGCCGTGGCTCGCGATCGGCAGGGGCGCCGCTGACTGGGGCTCCCGCCTGACTCGCGAGCACGAAATCGACCGTCTGCCCGACGGTCAGGATCGTTGCCGCCTCCTCGTCTGAGATCTTCACGCCGTAGGAGTCCTCGAGCTCCTGGACGAGCGTGTAGAGGTCGAGCGAGTCGGCCACAAGATCCTCTTTGAAGCGCGTGGCCTCAGTGATGCGGTCCGGATCCACCTCGAGCTCATCGGCCAGGTGGGTGCGGACCAGGGAGAAAACCTGCTCGCGGGTCATGATCGCGTTACGCTAGCCGTCGGGCCGGATGGCCGCGAGATTTCTTGCCCTTCGCCGGGGACGGATCGCAGCGCGCCGGCGCCCTCGAGGGCTGACCGCGTCTTCGCGATCACGTCCTCCTGCACCCCGCGGGCGGCGACCTCGATGGCGCGGGCGAACCCGTTGCGGGTGAAGCGGCCGTGCGCGACCACGCCCAGCTGGCGCAGACCGAGCATGTAGGCCCCGCCCGTCGACTCGGGGTCGATCTCCTGTCGCAGCCGCCGGACCGAAGGCCTCAGCAGCAGGCCTCCCATCTTTCCGCGCCACGACGTCATGGCCGCATCGCGGACGGCGATCATCGTGCGCCCGGATATTCCCTCGATCAGCTTGAGCGTGATGTTCCCCGTGAACCCGTCCATGACGACGACGTCGGCGGCGCCGGCGGCGACCTGGGTGCCCTCGATGTTGCCGATGAAGTGCAGCCCCATGCCGGCCGCGCCGGCCAGACGTTCGTGGACGGTGACGAGCTCGGGCGTACCCTTGGCCGGCTCCTCGCCGTTGGAGAGCAGCGCGACGCGCGGGGACTCGATCCCCATCACCGCCTGGGCGAAGGCCGAACCCATGTGGGCGAACTGCACCAGGTGCTCGGGGCGGCAGGTCACGTTCGCGCCGACGTCGAGCAGGAGCACGGGCGACCCCGGGATCGGCATCGGCAGCGCCAGAGCAGGCCGGTGGATGCCGCGGTCGCGGCGCATGTTGAACAAGCCGGCGGCGAGTGCCGATCCGGTCGACCCGCCCGAGACGAGGGCCTGAGCCCGACCCTCGGCGACGGCCCGGGCGGCCTGGACGATCGACGCCTCCGGGGTCGAGCGGACGGCGGCGCCGGGGTTGGTCGCCTTCGCGATCGAGATCGGGGCATCGATCACCTCGACGCCGCTCGCGGGGGGGCCGATCTCGCGCGCCGGACCGAAGAGGAGCACGCGGATGCCCTGCTCGGCGGCGCGCGCGGCTCCGGCAGCAACCTCAGCGGGGCCGAGATCGGCACCGCATGCATCCACCGCGACCGTTATCACGGCCGTGGGGCTACTCGGCCTCGTCGCCCTGGGGGACGACGACAGTACGTCCCTTGTAGCTACCGCACACCGGGCAGACCCGATGGGGGAGCCGGGGGCTGTGGCACTGCGGACAGGCGTTATAGGTGGGCGCGGTCAGCTTGTGCTGCGCGCGCCGCTGGGCGGTGCGAGCGTGTGATTGCTTTTGCTTAGGGACGGCCATGGCGCGGGAAGTGTAGTGACCCGGCGCTGCGGGCCGGATTCGCGGCGTGCTAGTCGAACCTCAGCTCGGACAGTTTCGACCACCGCGGGTCGGGCTCGCGCTCGTGTCGATGGTCCGGGCCGACCTCGTTCAGGTCCGCCCCGCAGACGACGCAAAGGCCGGCACAGTCCACCCGGCACAACAGCTTTTCGGGGAGGCTCAGGGCGAGCGCGTCGCGCGCCCACGCGGCCACGTCGAGGACCTCATTGTCGATGTACGGGCTCTCGAGCTCGTCGCCTTGCCCCGGCTGTGAGATCTCGCGCGCGTCGACGTGAAAGGTCGGCCGGGCCGGCTCGAGGCAGCGCATGCACGGCCCCTGAAGTGACGCGTCGAAGCGCAGGCGGAGCGCATAACCGTTACCGGTCGTGCGTGAGAGGTCGATCGTGGCCGGAACGAGCTCGGGCTCGACCACATAGCGGTCTCCCCCCCACGCAAACGGCGCGATCGCGGCGGTCACGTCCAGCCGCCTACCCTCGCCTGACGTCAGCCGTAGGCGGCCCAGGTCAAAGGTGTCAGTTCGTAGGGGTATGCGCCCAGATTAGCGGGCGCCGCGGGTTCGCCTCGGCGCGTCCAGGAAGCGCTCGACGTCCCTCGCGTCGGCCTCCAGCGCGGCCGTGTCGGCGGCCGCGAGGCGCGCGAAGGGAGCGATCTCGACCGTGCCGGCGCGGATGCTCCAGAGCGCGGCGGCGCGGCCGTCGACGAGGGCAAAGGGGCGGAAGATGCCGTTGGTGGTGACGATACCCTTGTGTTCCTGGACGACCACGTCGCGGGAGCACCAGCCGAGGAGGAGCGGGTCGAAGGCACCGAGCAGCCGGGGCGGCGGGAACCCGCTGAATCGTGGGCGGGTGCGGAGGTCGACGAGCCCGTCGGGGCGCTCGCCGAGCTCGGAGGCAATGGCGGCGAGGCCGGCGCGCGCGTCCCGCACGGGGAGTCCGGCCCACCGGGCGAGGTCGCGATCCTCGGCCGGTCCGTGGCCGGCGAGGTAGCGACGGGCAAGCTCGGCCAGCGCCTGGTCCCGGTCCATGGCCGCCGGTTCGCCGAGCCAGTCGCGCACGAGCACGAAGGCCTGCTCGGAGCCGCGCATCGGCCCGCGCACGATCAGTCCGCGGAGCGAGGCGAGGAGGAGGATGTGGACGAGCGCCTGACCTTCGGTGCGCACTCCGGCCTCGTCGAGTCGCGCGCGGAGCTCGGTGCGCGTGAGTGGGCCCGCGTCTGCCAGCGCGCGCTCGATGACCTCCACCCCGCGCTTGGCGGCATTTGGC
>JAXDGF010000054.1:0-12061 GCA_034665165.1 Solirubrobacteraceae bacterium
CGATATATGCGGCTTAAAAGCGTCCACGTCCGTCCTCGGCGCCCCCGGTCACCCCGCCAGCGCCGCCGGATGCGCGCGGTACCACGCGATGGTGCGCCGCAACCCATCCTCGAGCTCGATCTTCGGCGCCCAGCCCGTGAGCGCGCGGAGCTTCGTCGCGTCGACCCACTGGCGGTCGATCTCGCCCGCCGGCGTGCCCTGCCCCCGCACGTCGGGCTCGACCTCCGTCCCCGCCAGGCGGCAGATGAGGCGAACGACGTCGAGGACGCGGTGGGGCCGGCCGCCGCCGGCGTTGAACGCCTCACCGCGCCCGTCGCCGCGCCCGAGGGCGTCGCCGATCGCGAGATAGGCGTCGACGGCGTCCTCGACGTAGAGGAAGTCGCGCTCGGGCGACCCGTCCGAGCGCACGACCGGGGCGCGGCCGGCGAGCGCCGCCGCCACCGCCTCGGGGACGAGACGTGAGCCGTTGACGTCGCCGCCGCCGTAGAGGTTGGCGAAGCGCGTCACCGCCACCGGCACGCCCCACGTGTGCCAGTACGAGCGCGCGATCAGGTCCGTCGCCGCCTTCGAGACGTCGTACGGGTATACGGGCTGCAGGGCGTAGTCCTCGCGGTAGGGAAGCTCGTCGTGGGCGCCGTAAGCCTTGTCGGAGGAGGCCACCACAACGCGCTCGGCGCCGTGGCGGCGGCACGCCTCGAGCAGCGTCCACGTGCCCCGGATGTTCGTCTCGAAGGTCGAAACCGGCGACCGGTTGGCGGTCGGGACGATCGTCTGGGCCGCGAGGTGAAAGACGGTGTCGACCTCGTACTCGGCGAGGGCGCGCTCGACGAGTCCTTCTGTGCAGATGTCGCCGTGGACGACGTCGACCCACGCTTCGAGCCCGGTGAGCACGAGCGCCGAGCGGGGCTGCTCGTCGCGCCGGACCACGGTCACCCGCGCCCCGCCCTCGACCAGCGCCGCCGTCAGCCAGCCACCGAGTAGGCCGTAGGCGCCGGTGACGAGCACCCGGCGCGAGCTCAGCTCCACAGCTTCCACGGCGCGCGCTCCTGGGTCCACAGGTCGTTGAGGAGCACGGCGTCCTTGTAGGTGTCCATGCAGTCCCAGAACCCCTCGTGCCGGTACGCGCGCAGGTCGCCGCGGCCGGCGAGGTGCACGAGCGGCTCGCGCTCGAGCACGCTGTCATCGGCCAGGACGTCGACCACGTCCGGCTCGAAGCAGAAGAACCCGCCGTTGATCCAGTGCTCGCTACGCGGCTTCTCGACGAAGCCGCGCACGACGCCATCGCCGTTCAGCTCCGCCACCCCGAACTGGAGCTCAGGGCGCACGACCGTCATCGTCGCCGTGGCCCCGTGGTCGCGGTGAAAGGCGAGCACCGCGCCCAGGTCGACGTCGGCGACGCCGTCGGCGTAGGTGGCGCAGAACGCTTCGTCCGCGAGCGTCCGCGCCGCCTGGAGCACGCGCCCGCCCGTCGGCGTGTCCTCGCCCGTGGCCAGGCAGCGCACGCTCGCGCCGGAGGGCCACGTCTCCGAGGCCGAGAACTCCTCGATCATCTCCGCCAGGTAACCGGTGCAGAGCACGAAGCGCCGGAAGCCATGGGCGAGGTAGATCTGGATCACGTGCCACAGGATCGGCCGGCCGCCGATCTCCACCAGCGGCTTGGGGATCGACCGCGTCCGCTCCTGAAGGCGCGTACCTCGCCCCCCACACAGGATCACCACGGTCGGGAGCACGGCTGCGGATTATGCCCGCCCCCGGCCGCGAAGCCGCCAACCCCCGGCCGCGAAGCCGCCAACCCCCGGCCGCGAAGCCGCCAACCCCCGGCCGCGAAGCCGCCCGCCCCCGGCCGCGAAGCTCGCTAACTTCCGCCACCTTGACCGACGCGCTCCCGCCCGCCGCCGTGCCCGCCGCGGTCTACGACGAGACCTACTACCTGAGCCACTGCATGGGCTACGAGGAGTGGCGCGACTCCGACGGCGCGCGCATGGGAGCCCAGTACGAGGGGGTGCTCGAACACAAGGTCGCCCTGCGCTCCGGGCAAGCCCTCCTCGACATCGGCGCGGGCCGGGGCGAGCTCGTGGTGGCCGCGGCGGCCCGCGGCGCCCGGGCCGTCGGCGTCGAGTACTCGGCCACCGCCGTCGAGCTCTCGCGCAAGACGCTGGAGGCGCACGGCAACCCCGAGGGCGCGAGCGTGATCCTCGCGGACGCCCGCGCGCTCCCCCTCCCAGACGGCGACTTCGACGTCGTGACCATGCTCGACGTCATCGAGCACCTCACCCCCGCCGAGCAGGCCGCCGTCCTCGCCCAGGCGCGGCGCGTGCTCCGCCCTGGTGGCCGCCTCCACGTCCACACCGCCCCCAACCGCCTGATCTACGAGGCCACGTATCGCCTCCAGCGTGTCGTGCGCCCCAGCCGGCTCCGCCGCTGGCCCCGCCAGCCCCGCCACGAGTACGAGCTCACGATGCACGTCGGCGAGCACTCGGCCCGCTCCCTGCGCCGGGCGCTGGCCGCCGCGGGCTTCGACCCGGTCCGGGTGACCCACGGCGAGTGGGTGTACGAGTCCTTCGTCCCCGACGAGGGCGCACGCAAGCTCTACTGGCGGCTCGCGGCCCACCGCGTGACCAAGCCCCTCGGGGTTGCCGACCTGTGGGGCGTGGCGGTCAGGCCCTAGGGGCTCGAGGCGCGTAGCGCTCGCGCCGGGAGCGCCTCGATCGCTGCCAGATAGTGCGGCCACGTCCAGGCGCCGGCGCGCTCGAAAGCCGCGCGAGCGAGCCGCTCCCGCTCGGCGGGGTCGCCGAGGAGGCGGTCGATGGCGGCCCGTAGCGCGGTCGTGTCTCCGGGAGTCACGAGGACGGCGGTGCGGCCCTCCTCGACGTACCCGTCGAGGCTGCGGGTGCGGGAAGCGACCACCACCGCGCCCGCGTCGACGGCGTCGCACAGGCGGACGTGACCCTGGCTGACGCCGGATTCGTACATGGGGAGAACGCTCACCGCCGCCTCGCGCAGCAGCTCGTGGACGCGCTCGGAGGGCAGGTCGGAGGCAATCCTCGCGCGCCCATCACCGTTGAGGCGCTCGACGAGCGCGCGGTCGTGCCCCCCGCAGATCACGAACAACCGCCACTCCGCGGTCTGGGCGGCCGCGAACACGGTCGGCCAGTCGCAGAAAGCTCGACCGGACGCGATCACGAGGTCGCGGGGCGCGGTCAGATCGGGGCCGGGACCGCCGGCGGCGGCCATGCGCCAGGCAAAGGGGATGAAGGAGAAGCGCTCGCGGGCGACCCCGAACGCGGTCGCGTACCGGCCGACCTCCCACTCGGATAGGACCTGGGCGACGAGGACCGCCCGCCGCGTGGCCCAGCGATCGACGGGCCGCCACGCGCGGTCGACGAGCCTTCCCATCCCCGCGGCGCGGTCGGGATGGTCGATGAAGTGGAGCGCGACGAGCTTGCGTCGCCGGCCCAGCAGCGCGCGCAGAAGCAGCAGCGTGCGCCAGCCCCGGTCGGTGCGGATGGTGACCACGGCGTCGTAGCGCGTGCTCGCGGCGAAGAGCACGACGGCGCGCAGCGCGCCGAAGCGCAGCATCCACTTCTGCACGCGCGCGGGCCAGCCCTCGTAGATGTCGTACAGGGCGCGGAAGCCGGGGACGAGCCAGCCGTACCAGCCGTCGGCGAGGACCCTAGGACGCGGCGCCGGCCCGGCTGGCATCCGAGTGGCCACGCTCTGACAGCTCGGGCGGCCGCTGCTCCTCGGGCCCGAAGTAGTCCACGATGCGAGCGGGGGCTCCGACCGCAACCGAATAGGCGGGGATCGGCGAGACGACGACGGAGCCCGCGCCGATCTGAGCGCGGTCTCCGATGTCGTTGAGGACCGTGGTCTTGGTGAGGATGCCGCACTCGTTGCCGATCCGGACCGGCCGGAGCTCGAAGCCCTGACTCATGAACGGCTTGTTCAGGTCACGGAAGAGGTGATTGCCATCGAAGATCGCGCACGATTGCCCGAGGCCGCAGCCATCGCCGACCTCGACCGAGCTGCTGCACTGGATCAGCGAGTAGTAGCTGAACACACACCGCGCGCCGATCACCACGCTCCCGGCATCGGAGATCTCGGCGCGGAACCCGCGCCTGAACTCGGTACTGGCACCGACGTGGAAGGTCCCGCCCGCAGGCATGTAGAGACTGAAGCCCGGAGCGATGTGGACGCCGGGGCCGAAACGGACGTCGGCGTGGCGGTGGAGGAAGACGATCCAGCGCTTGCGTAGGCCAGACATGAGGCGCGGTCCCCAGCCGTAGGAGAGCTCGTAGACCTGCGCGCCGAGCAACCGCTTGAGGCGTCCGTACATCCGTATGGGAAGCCGCCGAGCGGGGACGTCGTCTGCGCTGGCCAGGAGCTTCACGCGACAAATCCTCGCACGACCCCGCGCAGACCCTTCCAGCTTCCACCGCCGCGGGCGGGGAGCTCGAAGCTCGGCCCCATCTCGACGCGCGCGAACCCGGTGGCCAGCATCATGCGCTCGAGGGCCGCCTCGCTGAGCAGCCACCACTGGAACTCGTCGATCCCGTCGAACTGCGCGAGCGCGCGCCGGCGCCCGAAACGGAAGCGCTTGACCGGGTTGCAGACGATCGCGCTCCCGCGGCACACCGAGCGCATCCGCTCGATCGCGGTGATCGGATCCTTGAGGTGGACGAGGAGGTCGCCGCAGAAGATGAGATCGAACTCGCCGAGATCGGAGCCGAGCGAGTAGACCGAGCGCTCGACCCGCTGCACCGCGGAGCCGAGCGCGGCGTGAGCGAGGCGGAAGCGGGCCTCCTTGGTCTCGTCGAGCGTGGGCTCGATTCGCGCCCGCCACCGCACAGGCCAGTCGAGATCGTCCACGCCAGCGACGTCGGTGGCGAGCACCTCGCGGGCCCCGCGCCGTTCCATCTCGAAGGCCCAGAAGCCGTCCATGGTCCCCACGTCGAGGCAGCGCATGCCCGTGAGATCGGTGGGGACCAGGTAGCGGTCGACCGCGGGCCGGTGATCGAACATTCCCTGCGTCACCACCCCGTCGGCCAGCTCGAGCGTGTGGTACCAGGGGTAGCGCGCGACCTCGCGCGCCAGATCGGCTCGGTCGACGCTCACGGCGCGGCAGTATGGCGGATCGCCACCGGCGGCCCCCTATGATCCCGCGCCGGATGGCGGTCCCTATGCGAGTCCTGGCCGTCGGCAGCGTCTACCCCCCGCACCACCTCGGCGGGTACGAGATCATCTGGCGCGGGGCGATGCGCCACCTGCGCCGCGAGGGTCACCAGGCCCGGATCCTCACCACCTGCTACCGGCGCCCCGAGGCCGGAACAGGCGCGACCGAGGATCCCGACGTCCACCGCGAGCTCGACTGGTACTGGCGCGACCACGAGTGGCAGCGGCTCGGACCCTTGGAGAGCTATCGCCTGGAGCGGCGCAACGCTGAGATCTTCGACCGTCACCTCGGCGAGTTCCGCCCCGATGTCATCACTTGGTGGCCGGTGGGCGGGCTCTCCCTCGGGCTCATCGAGCGAGCGCGCCGGGCCGGGGTGCCCTCGCTCTTCTTCGTGCTCGACCCGTGGCTCAGCTACGGCCCCGAGAACGACCGCTGGCAGCGGATGTGGGCGCGGCTCGGACCCGCGGCCACGCTCGCCGACCGGGTGACGGGCCTCCCGGTTCGCGTCAACTACGCCGCCGCGGGGCGCTGGGTGTTCTGCTCGGCGACGATGCGCGCGCAGACGCTCGCCGCGGGGCTCAGGGGGGCGGAGTCCACGGTGCTCTCCCCCGGCGTCGAGCGCGCCTTTCTCGATGTCGCGCGCGAGCCGGAGGCGCCGCCGTGGCGCTGGCGGCTGCTCTACCTCGGGCGCGTCGTCGAGCAGAAGGGCGTCGCAACGGCGATCGAGAGCCTCGCGCTGTTGCCGTCGTCCGCCACGCTGCGCATCCTCGGCGAGGGCGACGCGGCCTACCGGGACCGGCTCGAGCGCCTGGCCGCGCGCCTGAAGGTCAGCGTCAGCTTCGAGCCGCCGCGCCCGCGAGAGGAGCTACCTGGCGTCTATCGCGAGGCCGACGCGGTCGTCTTCCCCGTCGAGTGGCCCGAGCCCTGGGGGCTCGTTCCCCTGGAGGCGATGGCCCTGGGGCGACCGGTGCTGGCCACCGGACGCGGTGGGTCCGGCGAGTACCTGCGCGACGGCGAGAATGCGCTCATCTTCGAAGCCGGGAGCCCGACCGGTCTCGCGGCCTCCTTGAGAACGCTGGCCGGCGACGCGGAGCTCCGCGAGCGCCTGCGGCGCGGAGGCTACGAGACGGCGGCACGCCACAGCGAGGACGCCTTCAACGAGGGCGCGCTAGCTGAGATGCTGGCGGCGGCCGGCCGCTCACGCTGAGCGGGCGGCCCCGGCGCCGAGCCCACGCCGCCGCGCGGCGCATCACCGGTCGCTCGACGGCGAACCAGCTCAGAGCGGCGATCGGCAGGGTGATGGCCAGCACGAGAACGCAATCCGCGATCCACGCCGCGGGACCGCCCGTGAAGCCGATCGAGCTGTGGTGCCAGATGACCTGGACGACGATGTCGTGCCACAGGTAGATCCCATAGGAGATCAGTCCGATCGGGGCGAGGACGCGCGCGATCGGCCTGATCCAGGCCCCGGCGACGACGACGGTGCCGAGGAAGAGCCCGGCGCCGAGGACGAACACCACCTGGTAATTGTCGACGAGGAGGATCGAGGTCGATTGCTCCATGGCGTAGGCGGCGCCCCACAGGGCGGCCGCCGCCGGGAGGGTCAGCCACGGCATCGCCAGCAGCCGCCTGAAGCCTCTCCAGGCCGTGCTCTGGGCCCCGGCGGTCGCCGCCAGGGCGATGATCATCCCCGGGCAGAAGAAGTAGAGCCAGACCTGCAAGCCGATCTCGGTCAAGAGCACGAGCCGTGAGTGATCACCGCTCAGCTGCGTGGCGGCGATGTAGCTCCAGGCGGCGCTCGCGACCGCGCCGGCGAGGACGACGGCCGCGAGCCGGCCGGGCCGCCACGGTCCGGGGTGCACAGCCCTGAGCACGACCGCCGCGATCGGAACCAACGCGTAGAAGGCCGCTTCCACCCCAAGGGTCCACGCCACGAAGAAGATGCTCGTGGGCTCGCCGTTGACTGGCCAGGAGCTCTGCAGGAGCAGGAGGTGGACGGGGAACTGATAGGCCCGGACGCCGCCCGAGGGCCACAGGAAGACAAGCACCGCGGCGAAGGCGATCCAGTACGCGGGGTAGATGCGGGCGGCGCGGCGGACGAAGTAGGAGCTGATCCGGGGCAACGGCCGCCCATCCACCAGCGCGCGTAGGAACGGCCCGGCGATCAGGTAGCCGCTCAGCGAGAAGAAGATCAGCACCCCCGCCCCGAGCATCTGGCGGATGGCGAGACCGACGGGCCCTGGATAGCCGTTGTTGGCGATGAAGCTCGCGTGGGCGAAGAGCACCATCAGCGCGGCCACGGCGCGCACGGCGTCGACCACGCCGGAGCGGTTGCGTTCGCGGGTGCGGTCGACCGACTCGTCACGGGCGAGGGCCACCTCGACGGGCGCCAGGGGCTCGCGCAGGCCCGGCTCGCGCTCGGACTGCCCACCTCCGCCGCGCTGAAGCATCGCGCGAGTATCCCACGGCCGCTGGCGTGGCACGCCTCTAGACTGCGCCGCGATGGCAGCCATCCCTGGGAGTCAGACGGGCACGCGCGATGCGCGTGCCGCCATCGCCGAGGTGCCCATGTGGTACCACTCGATCGAGGTCGCGCCCGGAGTGGTGACACCGGGCATGTTCGACCTGCGCCCGATTGTCGACAAGCTCCCCTGGCCCGACGTCAGGGGCAAGCGCGTCCTCGACGTCGGCACCTCCGACGGCTTCCTCGCCTTCGAGCTCGAGCGCCGCGGCGCCGCCGAAGTGGTCGCCGTCGACATTCCCGGCCACGAGGAGTGGGACTGGGAGCTCGACAACCGCGACGACGGACTTCAATACCTGCGCCACGTCGTCGGCCCGACGACGAGCATCGGCTTCCGGCTCGCGCACGAGCTCCGGGGCTCGTCCGTCCGCCTCCAGCACATCAGCGTCTACGACCTGAGCCCGGAGACGGTCGGAGAGTTCGACGCCGTCGTGTGCGGCACCCTGCTCCTGCACCTGCGCGAGCCGCTGCGGGCGCTCGAGGCGATCCGCTCGGTGTGCCGGGGTGAGTTTCTCTGCACCAATCAGATCGAGCTCGGCCTCACCGTTCTCCACCCCCGCCGGGCGGTCGCGCGGTTCGACGGCACAAGCCGGCTCGTGCAGTGGTGGATCCCCAATGCCGCCGGGCACCGCCAGATGCTCCGCGCCTCCGGCTTCGAGCTCGTGCGCGACTCTGGCCTCTACGCCGTCAGGTTCGGCCCCGCGCACCCGCCCTCGGCGCGGTCACCGCTACGGAGCCTCGCCCACCGAGTGTTGACCGGGGTCGACGGCGTGCCGCATTACGCGGTGCTGGCGCGCCCAGGGTAGGCGACGGGCCACGAGCGCCGAAACGCGGCCGCCTGCCTACTTGATGATCTGAAACGACGCGCTTGCCGGCCGTCCCACGTGCCCGCTCGCGGTCGGGGTGGCAACCAGCCGGTATTTACCTGGCCTCAGCTTGCGTCCGGCCAGACGTCCGGTGAAGCGGAAGCGGTTAGCGCCCGCGTTGCCAGCGCGGGTGAACCGTCCCGGGATCGCTACCAGGCGTGTGCACGTCCGGGCTTTACGGTTTGTCTTCGTCGGTGTGACGCAACGGCCGCCTCGCGCCCTGCGACCTCGTTGGGGCTTCACGACCGAGAAGCGAACGGTGGCGTTCTCATTGAGGCTGTAGGTGACTGTCGAACCGTAGCCACGCTTCGCGGCGATGGCGCTCAGACCGCTTGGCGCGGCCCGGAACGCTTTCGGCGAAAGAGTCTCCGTGCCGACCACCGCCGCGCCTGCGGACCCACCACCGGAGTTCGTACCTCCAGCGCCGCCGCCGCCGGTGCTGCCTCCGCCGCCGCCACCCGCCGCGACCGGGGTCGCGTTGAGCAGGACCGTAACGGCCGCGCTTGCCCCGTAACCGGCGGCGGTCACGATATCTGGCGTGCCGTCGCCGTTGACATCGCCGACCGCCATCTTGGGGTACTGCGTGTAGCCGTCGGGGCCGCCGGCCACCGCAAACGTCTGGGCGGCGTCGAACTGGGTCGTCGTGCAGTGACCCGCGTGGATGGCCACGACGTTGTCCGCCGGATAGGGCACAGCCGTCGGCACTGCCTCGGACGCAGCGATGTCAGGGCAGCCGTCCCTCGTGAAATCGGCGATCCCCAGTGAGAGGGCCGGCCCCGCCGAGGTGAACGTGCTCGGCTGCTCAGTCGCCGGAATTCCCAGATCGAAGCTCGCCGACGTGCCCTGCCATCCGATCACGTGGATGCCGCCGCCGGTGTCTGCCGTGATTACGTCTGGCTCGCCGTCTCGGTTGAGGTCGGCGGCCGCCATGGCCGTAGCGTTGTTGGTCGGGGCGATGCCGCTGGACCGGTCGGTCGACGACTGGAACGGACCCGTGCAGCTGTTTGGGCCCGGTATTCCTCCGGGGCCGATCCTGGGATCGAGGTCCGCGGCGGCGAACGTGGTGAGGGTTGAGATGTAGAGCCATTGGTCGCCGCCGAAACAGGGACCGTCGTACCAGTGCACGGGCGTCAAATTACTCGACGATGGCGTCGAGTCACAAATCGGCGTCGCGCCGGGGGCGCTCTCTACCGCGACGAAGCACGACGTGCCGGTCCCGCTCCCGTAGAGATAGTCGCCGCCTGGCGATGCGCTGACGTGGGCGAGCTTCAGGGGGCTTCCTACCCCGCCCGCCCCTGCGCCCGTCAAGAAGCTCTGCGGTGCTCCCAGAGAGCCCGTGCCGTCGCCGAGCAGGCGCACGATCCCTCCTGCACCGGTGTCGCAGATCACGGCGACGTCGGCGTTCTGGTCGGTCTGCGGGTTGAGCTGACCGGCCACGATGTCGTGCGCCTCGAGATCACTGTCACACGCGGCGAAGGGGCTTCCAGGCGCCGCGGCGAGCGCGCCATTGCCCTGATTCAGGAGGACGTCGACCCGGCCGGTGCCGTAGTCGGCGACCACGATGTCGAGCCTGCCGTCGTTGTTCAGGTCGACGAGCGCGACCGCTGCTCCGGGGCCCGAGCCGGGATTGGCGCTCCGCACCACCGGGCTGGTAAGACTCGCGACTGGGTAGTCCGTCCGGGCGAAGCTGAGCGCGCCCGCGGACGCCGGAACCCCAAGGGCGATGCCGACTGCGGCAAGTGCCGTCGCGACCGCCTTGCTGCTCATCGCCCGCCGACTTCCTGGCCCAGGGGACGCGGAACGCTGAGATGGAGTCATGGTCTGCACGTAGGTGACCTCCCGAGCGCGGACCGCCCCCGGCGCCGCCCGATCGCTCCATATGGAAAACATGTATCGCTGCGACGAAACCGTCCGTGAGGTCGCCGCCCGAGCGACGCTTCGACTCCTTGGAGGTCGAGTCGCCTGGCGGGAGCGGTTGAACAGCCCTCAGCACCACCGTACTGGGCCCCGGACCAAAGTCAACTCCCCGGCACGAAAGGGGTGATGACAGCGCGCGAAGTGCGGTCGAAGCTGGTGTACCTGAGCGCCAGGTACAGTCCTGGCAATAAAGTCCGTTACCGGCGATCTGGCCCTTATCCCCCGCCGCCTCGACAAGGCGGCGACGGGCCATGCCCTTACGCTCGGCCGGTCGGTGATGGGCGATCAGTTCTTCTTGCTCGCCATGCTCGAGCTCGATGCTGACCAGCCCGCGCGGCGGGCGCTCGAGGCGCAGGGCCTGACCGGCAAGCGGTTGCTCGGGGAAATTCGGACCTCGGGCGACGAGTCCGAGAGCCCGCGGGGCCTGACGTTCTCTCCCGCTTGCTACATGGTTCTGGGACGGGCGCAGGGGTTCGCCGCCGCCCTTGGAGACGGACCTATGAGGGTGGAGCATTTGCTGCTCGCGCTGATCTGGGATCCGGTGAGCACTTCATCGCACCTGCTGTGGCGTCTGGGTGTTGAGCGGGGTGCAGTGCTATCGCATCTCCGCGACCTCGGGGTCGCGGTTCCTCTGGCGCCCATTCCCTACCAGCGTGAAATTGACTGGGGAGAGCCCGTGTGGTTTGCCCGCGATCAGGTCACGACCGTCCTTGACCACGTCCGTCTGCATCTGCCCCCGCACACGAAATGGGGCTTCAACTATCAAGACGAGCGTGCGTGGGTGAGGGTTGAAGCGAGCGTCGACGCTCAGGCGCTCGTCGACGGGGCGCTCGCCGGCGCCTGACGCGTGAGATGCGCGCCGAGTTTGAGGAAATCCTGACGTCTGCCGGCGGCGTCGAGGCAAGCAGACGCACGCAGGACGCTCTCAGGCAGCTGGTGACACTCCTGACGACGAAGTACCGCCCGACGGAGGTGCTTCGTTATCCCGATGCATACCTCGACATACCTGAAGCTCTTCGTCTCGAGAAGCTCACGGATGACGAGGAGGAGGCGCTCGTGGCGGAGATCAGGCGCCTGGTGCGGTCTGGGCACCCGCTGGTCGCACGCGCCACGCTGATGTACGTGCTTCACATGACCGCGCGCCAGCTGCTCGAAGCTCTCAAACGCACGCCGCCGACGCCGATGAGGAGATCTCCGCGCTCGCCCGCGCAGTCATGGAGAGCGTCGAGTTCGGCCTGGCGCCCGTGCCCTGACAACGCGCGGCGGCTCAGTCTGAGGGCACGGCGTGAAACTCAATTCGGTAGACGGGCGTGTCCTCGTCGATCGGCCCAGCGTGCGCGGCACGCTCGCGCAATGTCTCGCGGTCGCGCTCACCGGCTCGTCGCACGTCCTCCGCGGTGACGGCCGCGAACGGGACAAGCTCGATGTCATCGACCTCGATCTCACCCGGGCCGACGCGGTAGCGGCCGCCCTCCTTAACCCGTGGCTGCTTCCACAGGCGTATGGACACGGTGATGTCCCCGGCCAGGACGTCGTTGCGCAACTCGCGGCTGAACTCCACGGCCCCGGACGCTAGCTCATACC
>JAXDGF010000055.1:0-6547 GCA_034665165.1 Solirubrobacteraceae bacterium
TCGAGCGCGACCGCGAGATGAACGCGCGGTCGCTGGCCGACACCGACTTCCTCGCGCGCGAGATGGCGGGGATCCGGCTCGCGCTCGAGAACAAGGCCGACCGCGAGGACATCACCGACGCGATCGACCGCCTCACCCACGCCCTCGAGCGGCTCCACGAGGTCGAGCTCGAGCCCGACCCGGGCGAGACCCGCGCGCGCGGCCGACCCATCAACCCAAACTGACAGAAACCGTATCGAACACGCGCGCTGCCCCCGTCCCGTCGACGGTGCTGTACGCGATCTTTGCGCCGCGGGAACCGCACGTAACCGTCAGGTAACCCCAGGCCGCGTCCTGGTAAGCCTCAAGCGTCACGCCCGGGAGACCCTCGAACGACGCGGGCACCGGGGGCACGTCGGGGGCCGATCTTCTGCAGGTTGTTGACGCCGCCCGTCCCGGCCATGAGGTGGGGGATCACCTTGTCGCCATACCGGCGCGAGAAGCGCTGATAGCTGTGCACGTGTCCCGAGAGCACGGCGTCGGGCGCCCGTCGCGCGCGCGCAAAGGTGCTGTCGAGCCCAAGAGCGGGTAGCGCTTGGTGACCTGCTCGTGAGCGCGCGAGAAGATCGCGGCCGGAGTTGTGGGCTGGCGTCTCGCCGCCGACGTCGCCATCCCGAACCTTGTTTGCAGGGTGGCGCGGCCTACGATGTTGAGAACTGGTGACCTGGTGGCCCGTTTCGCAAGTACGAACCACTAAGCAAGGCCAGGGCCGAGCCGATGGGTATCCGACACGTACAACCGACCGTGCAGAACTCTGGCCACTGGGCTAAAGGCGAACGCCGCGCTTGCCGACATCATGGTCGCGTAGCCTCACGTCTCAAGGAGTCGCCCGATGAGTCCTGAACGTACCCACGCCTACCGGCGCGTCATGCAGACCCTCAGCGAGCTGGGTCCGAGCAAGCTGCTCGACGGCGAGCAGGACCGGATCCGCGCGGCGGCCGACAACCTCATCTTCAGCTCCGATCTCCACGAGGATGTCGCCGCCCAGGAAGCCGTCGACGATGTTGAGCGCCTGTGTCACGCGCTCGTCGAGAGCGGACGCTGGGAGCAGGTCACGGCCAGGCGCCTCGCCGGCGATCTCTTCGCCTGCGGCCCCGGGCGCCGGGCCGAGCTCAAGGCCGCTTAGCGCCGTCGGCGACCCAGTGGTCGTCGCGCCGTAAGGCGTCCGTGAAGCGCTTGGGGACGGCCGCGTCGTCGCCGTCCTCCCACAGCGTCACGACCACGAGCTCGTTCCCCTCAGGACGACACACGTAGACGAGGTCGCGACGGTCGAGGTCGCGGACGAGGACGGTGCCGCGCGCATCCTGCTCGACCCTCCCTGCGGCCTGGGCGCGCGACACGCGCGCGACGATCTCGCGCTTCGCCTCGAGCGTGCCGCGAACGCGCTGGCGAAAGCGCTCGGCCGCATGATCGGTCACGGCCACAAGCATGGGCTCCGTCCACGATAGCGCTCGCCGGCCACTAGAATCGTCGCAGTCGCCCGGGAGGAGACCGAACCTGTGTCAGGGACCCAGGGCCTCTCCGCGCGCACTGAAATGCAGGTCACGTGAACCCCGCTCTCTCGCCAGCCGTCGCTCGGGCCTCGCCGCCCCTCCTCCGCGTGGCGGGACTGAGTGCGAGCTTCGGCCGGGTTCCCGCGCTGAGCGACGTCAGCCTGACCGTCAGCGCGGGCGAGATTGTGGCCATCACCGGGGAACCGGGGGCGGGCAAGACCACGCTCGTCAAATGCATCGCCGGCGAGACCGAACCCCTCGCCGGCAAGATCACACTCGGGGGAGAGCCGGTTCAGCGCGTGATCGGTGGCGCCGACCAGCGCGCGATCGCCGTCATCTGGCAAGACCTCGAACTGTGCGACAACCTCGACGTGGCGGGTGAGCTTCTGCTCGGGCAGGAACGGCGGCGGCTGATGCTCTCGCCCTCCCGCCTCCACGCCGCCGCGGCGTCAATCCTCGAGCGCCTCGGGGTCCCGATCGCCGACACGACGCGCCTCGTCGGCTCGCTCTCGGGCGGGCAGCGCCAGCTGCTGGCGGTGGCCAAGGCGATCAGCCGCGGCCCTCGCGTTCTCGTGCTCGACGAGCCGACGGCGTCGCTGGGCGTGACCGAGACGGCCCACGTCGAGGAGCTGTGCCGGCGCCTGCGCGACGACGGGACGGCGATCCTGCTCATCAGCCGCGACATCGGGCAGATGTTCCGCGTGGCCGACCGGATCCTCGTCCTGCGCGAGGGCGGGATCGTGGCCGAGCTCGACCCCGGGGCCACGCATCCCGACGATGTCGCGGCGCTGCTCTCGGGCCAGCAGGTCGACACCTCGGCGCGGCGCCAGCTGACCCGACTGCACGGCCTCGCCGACCGCCTCGTTTCCGCCGAGCCGTCGTCGAGCCTGTCGCTGATCCTGGCCACGCTCGGCTCGGCGCTGCGGACCGAGAAGGTGTGCATCCACGTCGTGCGCGGACGATCGCTCGTCTGCGTGGCGTCGCTCGGCTACGCGCCCGACGAGATCGCCCCGTGGTCCCAACTGCCGTTCGGCCTGCGCGGTGGGCCCGTGGGACGGGCGGCGCTCACGGGTGACAAGGTGGTCGAACCCGACCTGCGCTCGAGCCGCGCGTGGGGCGGGTGGGCCGAGTTCGGCGAGGTGACCGACTCCGCTGCCATCTTGAGCTCATGGTCGGTGCCGGTCGTGGGGCCGGAGGGAGTGAGCGCCGTCATCACCGTGTTCAGACCCGATCCCGGTGCGCCGCACCGCGACGAGCTCGATCTCCTGACCCTGTACGCGGGTTACGCGGCCAGCGCCGTCGAGCGCGATCGCCTCCTGGACGAGCTGACCTCGCGCAACCTCGTCCTCGAGACCATCCGCGAGATGCTGCAGACCTTGACCGGACCGATCACCCTCGGCGAGGAGGGGCTCGCCATCGCGCTCCAGGCCCTGCGCCGCGGACTCAAGGCCGACGAGGTCGGGCTCCTGAGCCGCGGGGACGACGAGTCCGTTCGGTGGCGCGCCTACGCCGGGCCGCGGGGTACCGACCCCGACGCCATCTCTGAGGCACTGCGCGAGGCCGCTCGCCCGGTGCTGGCCGAGCCGGTCAGGGACGGCACGGCCCGGGCGCTGCCGAGCGGCCACGCCCTGCGAGTTCTCGCGGTCCCGTTCGTCGCCCCGGCAGGAGCGGCCGCCCTGCTCGCGACGTGGACCGATGCCCGCGGCAGCGGCGAGGAGACTGACTTGATCGAGGACGCCGCCCACTCGCTGAACCTGGCCCTCGAGCGCGAGGAGGCCGGGCGCGCCCACCAGGAGGCGGTTGCCCTGCGCCGCTCGCGCGAGCTCCAGCGAGGCTTCCTCTCGCGCCTCAGCCACGAGCTCCGGACGCCGCTGACGGCCATCCGCGGGTACGCCTCGAGCCTGATGCAGTCCGACGTCACGTGGGACAGCGCCTCGGAGCGCCGTTTCCTGGATACGATCGCGTCCGAGTCTTCGCGCCTCGGGCGTCTGGTCGACCATCTGCTCGACTTCTCCGCCATCGAGTCGGGCGTGATGCGCATCCAGCCCGACTGGTGTGACATCAGGCTCGTGGTCGAGGCCGCGGTGTCGTGCCTGCCCCCGGAGTTCTCGGCGGCGGTGTCGGTTACGTGCGATCCCGCGCTCCCGGTGGTGTGGGGCGACCACGACCGTCTTGAGCAGGTGTTCGTGAACCTGCTGGGCAACGCCCTGCGCCACAACCCGTCAGGGACGCACGTGGTCGTCACGGGACGGACCACAAGCGCCGGTGAGGTCGAGATGACCGTCTCCGACGACGGGTCGGGCTTCCCGCTCGAGTTGGCGCGTGCGCCGTTCGACTCAGCGCGGCGTCACCGCTCGCACAGCGCGGGCGCCGGCCTTGGCCTCTCGATCGTGCACGGCATCGTCGAGGCCCACGGCGGGGTAATCGAGCTCGCCCCCGCGCCGGTGGGGACCGCGTTCCGGATCTTCCTGCCCGTGGAAGGACGCGGAGCCGGCGGTGCCGCGGATGGGCAGGAGCTCGTGGTCGACGACGTCCTCGCCGACGTGACCGCCGGAGCGGGCAGGAGCCTCGCCGCCTCGCTCCGAAACGGCCGCCGTGGTTGACAGCGCCGCCAGCACCCGGGCCCTGCTCGTCGAGGACGACCCCAACATCGTTGACCTGATCCGGTCGAACCTGTCGGTACGGGGGTTCGACACCGTCGTCTCCAGCGACGGGATGCGGGCCCTCCAGCTGCTCGAGACCGAGGAGCCGGACATCGTCCTCCTCGATCTCATGCTCCCGGAGGTGGACGGCTTCGATCTCTGCCGCCAGATTCGCGAGCGCTCCTCGGTCGCGGTGATCGTCGTCTCCGCCCGCGGCGGCGAGCGCGACAAGGTCACCGCGCTCAACATGGGCGCCGACGATTACATGACCAAGCCCTTCAGCGTCGAGGAGTTGCTGGCACGGATCACCGCCACCCTGCGCCGTACCCGCGGGGCCGGCACGCCGGAGCCCGCTCCACCGGTTCTCACCGCCGGGGACGTCGTCATCGATCTCGCGAACCAGCAGGTGACCAAGCTGGGCGAGCCCGTTCACCTCACTCCCACCGAGTTCGCCCTCCTCCGTGAGCTCGTGACCAACCGGGGCAAGCTCCTCAGCCACGCCCACCTTCTGCGCCGGGTGTGGGGCCCGGCGTATCAGACCGAGACCGAATATGTCCGCGTCTACGTCAGGCGCCTCAGGGCCAAGCTCGAGGACGGGGACGGCGAGCCCCTCATCCTCACCGCACCCCGTGCTGGGTATAGGTTCGTCGCTGATTAAACGCCACGTTTATCTATTGTTTACGTCGCGCACCCGGATGTTAACGGTTCATTCACACCAGAACTTCTAGTCTCTCTGCCAGAATTCATACTCGTGTCACCGCTGAACGCCGGGCGCAGCAAGCGCGGCCCGGCGTAATCACATAAGAAGGAGAGGGAGGTTGGTTATTGTGCACTTGCTGAAAGGCAAGGCCGTTTTCGCCGCGCTCGCAGTCACTGCGCTCTTTGGCGTAGCCGCGTGCGGCAGCTCGTCCTCGAACACCACCACAACGAAGTCGACGGCGAGCTCACCGCCGAGTTCCACGTCGACGACGCCGAGTGTCACGGCCTCGTCGTTCACCAATGACTACTCGGCGATGACGGCGCTCAAGCCGCTGGCGGCGCAGGGAAAGGGAGCGGTAGCCGCAATCCTTCCCGACACCACGACCTCGACGCGGTACGTCGCGTACGATGCGCCCGCCCTGAAGGCGGCCATGACCGCGGCTGGCCTCCCCAGCTCGGAGATCATCGTCCAGAACGCTCTCGGGAGCGACTCGACGTTCCTCACCGATGCGGAAAGCGACGTCACCAAGGGTGCGTCCGTCCTCCTGATCGACCCGGGAGACTCCGGTGTCGGCGTCCAGGTCGAGAATTACGCCAAGGCCCACGGCGTAGCGGTCGTCAACTATGACCGCCTGACCGTCGGTGGCCCTCCCGACCCCTACGTGAGCTTTGACAACGTGCAGGTCGGCAAGCTCATCGGGCAGGGCTTCGTGAGCTGCGTCAGCGCGTGGCACGTGAGCCATCCCAACCTCGTCATGATGCGCGGTGATCCAACGGATAACAACGCGGGCCAGTTCGCGCAGGGCTATGTCGGTGTCTTGCAGCCGTACTTCGCCTCCAAGAAGTACACGGAGGTCGCCAACACGGCCGGAACCTGGACCGCGCCCACGGCGCTGACCGAGTTCGAGCAGGCCTACACCGCCCACCCAAACATCAACTCCGCCGTGATCCCCAACGACGCGAACGCCGCGCCGATCGTTACCTACCTGAAGAGTCATGGCATCAAGCCCAACACGTTCCCCACCACCGGTCAGGACGCGTCTCTCACCGGCCTCCAGAACGTGCTCTCGGGCTATCAGTGCGGATCGGTTTACAAGCCGAACTACAAGGAGGCCCAGGCGACCGTGGCGCTGGCTCTGTACCTCCGCGCCGGCAAGACCGCGCCGGCGAGCCTGCTCAACAGCACGGTGACGGACCCCAAGAACAAGGACACGGTCCCGTCGGTCCTCCTGAGCCCCACGTGGACCACGGTGTCCAACATGGCCAGCACGGTCATCAAGGACAAGTACGTGCCCACGAAGCAGCTCTGCGCCGGAGCCTCGGGGGCCCCGTGCAAGAAGTACGGAATCACCTAGCCGGGCCGGACATCGGGATAACCTAGACCCAAGTGCAGAAGTGCCCGTCCGCTCCCAGCGGACGGGCACCGAGCACAGGACGGCCAAAACATGAGCACTTCTGAGAGCCGGCCCGCCGGCGAGGCAAAGAGCAGTTCCCAGAATGGCAGCGGCGCGCTGCTCGAGCTGAGGCACCTGACCAAGACCTTCGGACCCGTTCGCGCCCTGACCGAGGTTGACCTCAAGGTCCCTCCGGGCAAGGTGACCGCGCTCGTCGGCGACAACGGGGCCGGTAAGTCATCGCTGATCAAGACCATTTCTGGCCTGTGGGCCCCCGACG
>JAXDGF010000056.1:0-21526 GCA_034665165.1 Solirubrobacteraceae bacterium
CGGCGGTTGCGTTCACGCTCCGGGACCTCTTCCACACCTTCGCGCTTACTATCGCGCCGGCCCCCGTCTGAGACCAGGCGATCGTCGCCCTCGCGGCGGCTCGTATCAGCCGTAACGGCCCTGCTCACGACGTGCGTTGAGGATGTCCAGCCGGACGCCATTCCCCCGCTGCGACCGTTCCACACGCTGATCAGATTTCCGCCAGCCCGGCGCACCCAGCCGGGTTTGCAACAGCCTCAATGCCGATCAAAACGCAGCACGCCCCTCCGAGTTTCCCGCCCCGACGGGCCCGGCCGGCCCAAAATCGGGCCGGCAGGTGCGTCCTGGGCGTAGAGAACCGGACCGATTTGACACGAGCTCGCGGGCATCTCGGGCCTGCGCGCCCGAGAGCGCATCGCGCGCTGGGCCGCGGGAGCTCCGGACGATCACAGCGCCCACCCCTTGACAAAAGATCCATCACGATATATCGTGATAGCACTACACAACGACAAGGGGGAGTCAAATGACCACCTTTAGTTCAACCTACGACTCGCCTTGGGGACCCGGCAACGCCGCGCCTCGAGGCGAGCGCAAACGCCGGGGGCGAGCGGGCGGGCCGCGCTCATTGCAGGCCGTGCTCACCTCGCACCACCGGGGCGGTCCGTTCGGCCGGGGCGATTTCGACTTCGGGGGAGGGTCCGGCTTCGGCGGAGGGCCCGGCTTCCGCGGTCCCTTCGGCCCGGGGCCACGAGGGCGCGGTCGCCGCGCGCGCCGGGGCGACGTTCGCCTCGCGGCGCTTCTCCTCCTCGCCGAGGAGCCGCGGAACGGCTACGCGATCATGCAGGAGCTCGAGCAGCGCTCGGGCGGGATCTGGCGACCGAGCCCTGGGTCCGTATATCCCGCGCTGTCCCAGCTCGAGGACGAGGGCCTGATTCGCTCCCGCGAGGCGGAGGGCGGCAAGGTGTTCGAGCTCACCGAGGCCGGCCAGGCCACGGTGGCCGAGCGTCCGCAGGACGCCGCGGCACCATGGGACACCGTCGGCCAGGGCTTTGGCCAGGAGGTGCGGGGCCTGACCGGGCAGCTGCGCCAGATCACCGTGGCGATCACCCAGGTCGTGCACTCGGGAAGCCCCGAGCAGGCCAGGAAGGCGACCGAGGTCCTCGACGAGGCCCGCCGCTCGATCTACCGGATCCTCGCTGACGGCGACGCGCCGCAGCAGCCGGAAGCCTAGGTCTCGATTACGTTCGCCGGACGCCCCGCAAAGGGCGTCCGGCGTTCGCGCGTTTGCGCGTTCGGGACGGGGCGTATGCAATCCCATCAAACTTGATTGATATAGTGGGAATTGCGATGCAGGTCGACGTTCACCAACACATCTGGTCCAAGCCTTTGCTCGACGCCCTGGCCGCGCGCGACCAGCTTCCGTTCGTCTGGCGCGCGGACGGCGTGACCGTCGTCCACTCCCCGGGGGAGAGCCCGTACGTCGTGGATACGACGGGCGAGACTCCCGGGCGACGGGCTCGGCTCGTCCACGACGACGGCCTCGACCTCGCCGCGATCGCCCTTTCGAGCCCGATCGGCATCGAGATGCTCCCGCGCGAAGAGGCGTCATCGCTGATCGGCGCCTATCTCGAGGGGGTGGCGGATCTGCCCGAGGAGTTTGTGGCCTGGGGTCCCGTCGCCCTGGACGGGCTCGACCCCGGCGACGTCGACCGGCTCGTCGCGCGGGGCTGCGTGGGCATCTCGCTGCCGGCACCGGCGCTCGCGGGCCCCGGCGCGCTCGCGTCCTCGTCCCCGGTGCTGGCGCGCGCAGCTGAGCTCGGGGTGCCGGTGTTCATCCACCCGGGCTCGGTCGGGGCTGGATGCGTGAGCCTGAACGAGCCCCTGTGGTGGACGGCGCTGACCGATTACGTGGCCCAGATGCAGGCGGCCTGGCTCACCTTCGTCACCCGCGGCCGTGGCGAGCATCCGGATCTCGTCGTGCTGTTCGCGATGCTTGGGGGCGGAGCGCCGCTGCTCAGCGAACGCCTCACCGCGAGAGGGGGTCCCCCGATCGACCTTCACGATCCGCGCGTCTTCTACGACACCTCGAGCTATGGCCCCGTCGCCGTTGAGGCGATGGCGCGCCGGGTCGGAGCGGATCAGCTCGTGTACGGCTCGGACCGTCCCGTGGTCGAGCCGGTGGTGAGCGGGCGCGAGGCGCTTCTGGCCGCGAACGGGGCTCGGCTGCTGCTCTCGCTCTCCCGGGCGCGGGCGTGAGCGTGAGCCCCGCGCAGCTCGAAGCTTTCGCGGCCGAGCTTGCGGCGACTCCCGAGCGGTGGCGCCACCTCATCAGCGCTGCGGGCGGCGCGCGCGCGTACGAGCCGATCTGGTCTGACGAGGACGTGAACGCTTGGGTGATCTGCTGGCACGACGACAACGACACGGGCTGGCACGATCACGACGAATCGGCGGGCGGGATCGCCGTCATCGCGGGCCGCGTACGCGAGGAGCGCCTGGTCATGGGCGCCGAGCCGCGCGTGCGCCATCTCGGTCCGGGCGAGACGTTCACGGTCCCGGCGACGGCGATTCACCGGGTGCGCCACGACGGCGGCGGGCCGGCGATCACCATCCACGCCTATTCGCCACCGCTCACAAGGATGGGGGCCTATCGGGTCGGGCCGGACGGTGAGCTCGAGCGCGAGTCGCTGCCCTCGGGGACCGAGCTACAGCCGCAGGCGGCGGCCGCCTGACGGCAACCCCGTAGGATCCGGTCCCTCGTGCGCAGGGACGGATACGACTTCGACTGGATCGTGATCGGCTCGGGCTTCGGCGGCAGCGTCGCGGCGCTGCGCCTGGCCGAGCGCGGATACCGCGTCGCAGTGGTCGAATGCGGCCGGCGCTTCGAGGACGATGACTTCGCCCAGACGACGTGGGAGCTGGCGCGCTACTACTGGATGCCCAAGCTGCGGATGAAGGGCGTCATGCGCATGACGATGTTCAAGGACATCTTCGTTGTCTCGGGATGCGGCGTCGGCGGCGGCTCGCTCGGCTACGCCAACACGCTCTACCGTGGACGACCGGCCTTCTACCGCGACCCGCAGTGGGCCCAGCTCGCCGATTGGGAGTCAGAGCTGAGGCCCGCCTACGACGAGGCCGAGCGCATGCTCGGGGTGACGACGTACGACCAGGACACGCCCGCCGACCTGCTCCTCAAGCGCTATGCGGAGGAGAACGGCTTCGGCGACACCTATTCGAAGACGCGCGTCGGCGTTTACCTGGGCGAGCCCGGCGAGCGCGTTCCCGACCCCTTCTTCGGTGGCGCCGGGCCCGAGCGCACCGGCTGCGTGCGGTGCGGGTCGTGCATGGTCGGGTGCCGCTACGGCGCCAAGAACACGCTCGTCAAGAACTACCTCTGGTTCGCCGAGCGCCTCGGGGTGCGCATCTTCCCCGAGCGCACGGTGATCGACGTCGCCCCGATCGGCGCGGCCGACGGCTCGGACGGCTACACGGTGACGCACGAGCGCTCGGGCGCCTGGGCGCTGCGCGGCGCGCAGCGGATGACCGCCCGAGGCGTGGTCCTGGCCGCGGGACCGCTGGGCACGAACCGGCTGCTCTTCCGCTGCAAGCTCGCCGGCTCCCTACCCAACGTCTCCGACCGGCTCGGCCATCTCGTGCGCACGAACAGCGAGTCGATCCTCGCCGTGACCGCCCCCGACGACGCCAACGACTTCACGCGCGGGGTGGCGATCACCTCGAGCATCTATCCCGATCCCGACACGCACGTCGAGCCGGTCACCTACGGCCGCGGCGGCGACTCGCAGTCGCTGCTCTTCACGCTCATGACCGAGGCGGGCCGGCGCGGCACCCAGCCCGTGCACTTCCTACTGAACGTTGCGCGCCACCCCCGCGCCGCGTGGCGCGCGTGCCACGTACGCAACTGGTCGCGGCGCACGATCATCCTCCTCGTCATGCAGACGCTCGACAACTCGATGCGGCTCCGCGTCAAGCGCCGGCTGCCGAACGGCAACGTCACCCTCACGACCGAGGTCGACCCCGAGAACCCGAACCCGGACAAGATCCCGGCCGCCTACCGGCTCGCCGAGTGGATGCAGAACCAGCTCGGTGGCATCGGTCAGGCCGGGCTCACCGAGGCATTCCTCTCGATCCCGACGACCGCCCACATCCTCGGCGGGGCCGTGATCGGCGCGTCGCCTGAGGACGGGGTGATCGACTCCGAGCAGCGCGTGTTTGGCTACGAGAACCTGATCGTGTGCGACGGGGCGGCGATTCCGGCCAACGTCGGCGTCAATCCGAGCCTGACGATCACCGCCCTCGCCGAGCGGGCGATGAGCCGGATCCCGGCCAAGGGGTCGGTCGAGGCCGAGCTCGTCGGGCGCAGCGGCGGGAGTGGTTAAGAGCGTTAGCACGCTCGGAGCGCTAGCCACACGGGAGCCGACGTGGTTCGGGGCCACGGGGGGGCCGGGAGCGGCGTCGCGTGGCGTGGCGGCCGCGACCCGCTCGCCGGCTCCCGCCGGACCCGCCCGCCGCTCGCCGGCTCCCGCCGGACGCGCCCGCCGCTCGCTACTCGCCGGCTCCGCCCGCGCGTGCGATCATCGCCGCATCGACCCGCACGCCATCACCACCCTCGAGCAGCTCCGCGACCTCTACCGCGAGCCCTCCGAGCGCGCGGTGCGCAAGGAGCAGACGCGGCTTGACGCGCATTGCCGTGAATTCATCGCCCGGTCGCCCTTCATGCTCGTGTCGACCGCGAACGCGGGCGGCGACTGCGACGTATCCCCGAAGGGCGGGCCGGC
The DNA here is from genome assembly GCA_034665165.1 of Solirubrobacteraceae bacterium. Taxonomy (GTDB): domain Bacteria; phylum Actinomycetota; class Thermoleophilia; order Solirubrobacterales; family Solirubrobacteraceae; genus Palsa-465. The sequence goes on from JAXDGF010000056.1 coordinate 4,773, forward strand.
GGGGTTCGTGCGCGTTATCGGCGAGCACGAGCTCGTGATTCCCGACGCCACCGGCAATCGGCGGCTCGACTCGCTCCAGAACATCCTCGAGAACCCGCGGGTCGGGTTGCTTTTCTTGATCCCCGGCCTGGGGGAGACGCTCCGGGTCAACGGGCGGGCGAGGATGACGCGCGACCCGGCGCTGATCGCTCCCTTGGCCACGGGCGGGCGTCCCGCCCAGCTCGCCCTCGTCGTCACGGTCGAGCAGGCCTACCTCCACTGCGCCAAGTGCATCCTGCGCTCGCGTCTGTGGGACCCCGAGAGCTGGCAGGCCAAAGACGACCTCCCGTCCGCGGCCGACATTCTCAACGACCACATCGGGCTGAGGGACCTGGCGGCCTCCGAGGCTGCCCTCGCCGACAGCTATACGAACCGCATCTGAGCCTACCGGCGCCAGCGCCTGAGCCCCGGCGTCGTGAGCACGGTGTCGTCGTCGTGGATCACGAGGGCCTCGTAGGGATGAATATGCTCGGCCGCCCACTGCGCGCCCGCGCGCCCCATGGCAAAGACGGCGGTGGCGTAGGCGTCGGCGGTCGCGAGGTCACCGTCACCGACGATGGTGACGGAGAGGACACCCTCGGGGGCAGCGCCGGTGTGGGGGTCGATGATGTGCGGGCCACGCACGTAGGTGGCGGACGTCGCGACCGCCGCCGTGGTCGCGCCGAGGACGGCCGCGACCTGATCGTCAACAAACGGGTGGCGGATCCCCACGCGCCATTCATCGGCGCCGGAGGGACGCCCGGCCAACCGCATGTCACCGGCTCCTTCGACACAGAAATTACGGGCGCCCGCGCGTTGCAGGATCTGGGCCGCGCCGTCGATTGACCAGCCCTTGACGAGCCCGGAAGGATCGAGGTCCTCGCCATAGCGGTGGTCGAAGTACCCGCCCGTCGCGGCCCGCAGGCGCTCACAGCGATCGAGCACACTCCTGACGACGGGTGAGCACTGATCGAGGTCGAGCCCGCCGCGGCCGAGCCTCGAGACCTCGCTCTCGGAGTTGTAGGTGCTGAAGGTCGAGTCGACGCGCCGGAGCCAGGCGAAGGCTCGCTCGACAGCCGCCTCGGGGACGTCGGGGTCATGGACGTCGATGATCATCGGCATGCCCATGATCTGCTCGACGCGGTGGATGGGCGCCCGCGCACCCACGACCTCACGCCCCGCGCAGGTGCGCGGTCGCCATCGCCTTCGCGAGCGAGGCCTCGAAGGCAAACGTCGTCAGCGACGCACCGGACACCTTGTGTATCCCGCGCACGCTCTGCGCTTGGAGCGCCTCGCGTTCGAGAATCGGAAGCGCGCGAGCCTGAATTTGCTTGGACCGGGGGCGATCGGTGGGGCCGTGACCGAAGACGAGGGTCATGCGTGACCCCGAAACCTTGATGCCGACCTGGACCGGTCCGTACTGCATGTGCACCGGCGGCCCGTAGTAAGTCTTGACCGTCGCGCCGGCCGCCGCCCCGGCCCATACCGGAACCGTCACCGCGGTAGTGCCGAGGAGGATGGGGAGGGTGCGACTGACGAATCGCCCGCGCATTGGAATGCCCCTTTCTGTCATGTCGCCGCCAAGGCGAAGCGCTCGGTGTGGATGCGGGTACTGGGAACACCCAGCGCTCGCAGGGTGGTTTTTACCGCCGCCATCATCGCAGGCGGACCGCAGACATACACGTCGGCGCCGGCGATGTCGGGCACCAGCTCGAGGAGGTGCTCGCCCGAGAGCAGGCGTGCCTGGTCGGTGCCGTGGTGCTCACCCACCACGTTGACGACGACAGCCTTACCCGCGGCCGCGAAGGCGGCGAGCTCGTCGCGCAGGACGAGGTCATCGTCGGCGAGCACGCGGTGGATGAAGGTAACGGCGCGGCCGCCGGCCACGAGCTCGTCGAGCATTGCGCGCAGCGGGGTGATCCCGATCCCGCCCGCGATCAGGACCACGCGCTCGCGGGCGACCCGTTCCGCGGTGAAGGTGCCAAACGGGCCCTCGGCGCTCACGGCGGTACCGGGGCGGATGTCCGCGACCGAGCCGCTGAAACCGCCGACGGCCTTGACCGTGATCCGCAGCGAACGCCCGTCCGGGGGCGCGGAGAGGGAGAACGGGTGCGCCTGCCACCAGCGACCGGCCGCCATGAAGCGCCAGAGGAAGAACTGGCCCCCACGCCCGCCGAGCCGGTCGAGTTGCCGCCCCCGCATGTAGACGGATACGACGCTCGGCGACTCGCGCCTAACCTCGCTGACCCGCAGGCGGTGACGCCGGAACCGCCACAAGGGGGCGAGCACCCGGAAAGCGACGAGCAAGGCCGCGGTGGCGATGTACAGCGCGTACCAGTAGTCGCGCTGGGCGAGATTGGCAGAGAGCTCGTTGCCGTTCGGGACCTCGTGGAAGTAAGTGAGGAGGATCCCCCCGTAAACGGTGATGTGGATGGCGTACCAGAGCTCGTAGGGCAGCCGGCGCCGGACGGCCATGAGCGACGTGATGACGACGACGATCAACAGCACCGTGCCGACTGTTGCCGTCACCATCCCCGGGTAACTGTCGAACAGGCTCGAGATCTCCTTCCCCAGCGAAGTCTGGTCGGTGAGCTCGTAACCGATGGCGATGAGCGGGACGTGGAGCACGACGAGGGTGATCGCCACTTTGCCGTTGCGCCGGTGCCAGACCGTGAGGCGGTCGAAGCCCACCCGGCGTTCGAGCCAGGGAATCCTGGCCAGGAGCAGGACCTGGAGGAGGACGAGATAGGTGCCGACCAGGGCCGTCACCCGGCCTAGGCTGGTGAGCAGGCCGGCGAGGTTCTCGCGGGCGAGGCTGATGCCGCCGCCGTGTAACCACAGCCAGACGACGACGCCGAGGTTGGCGAGCACGGCAAGCCAGAGCGCGAGCTCAACGGATCGCCCGCCGCCGCGGCTTGGGCCGGGGCCAGGCAGAGCCAGCCCCCTCGTCACCACCGTCTGCGCCACCTCAGACACACTCTCAGCCGGAAACCGAACTCGCCCCTTGATCCGCACGCAGTGAGCTTGCGTTCACTGTTACGATCAGAGCGGCATGATACAGGGGGCAGTGCGACGTTGGTGGTTGCTTGCGTTGGTTTGCGCTCAGGCCGCGGTGCTGAGCGGGCCGGCGGACGCGAACGCGCTGAGATGGTCTTCCCCGGCGTCTCTGGGTCAAGGGGGATTCTCATCGGTGTCATGCGCGTCGCCCTCCCTGTGCGTCGCGACGGGCTTCCGCGGGCTGGTCATGTCGACTGCGCCCGCCTCCGGAGCGCAGTCATGGAAACCCGTGACCGCGCCCGTCCAGATGACCCCGTGCACGCCACCGCCCAATCTGCCGCCCGGCGTGACCTTCCAGTGTCCACCGTCCGGGATACCGATCGGGCCGCTCGCCACGTTCTCCCCGCAAGCCATCTCCTGCCCCGCGAGCACGCTGTGCGTGGCGGCGGGTCTCGATGGGCAGGCGCGCCGGAGCGCGGTCCTCATCTCGACCAACCCCGCCGGGGGTGCCTCGACGTGGACGGAAACGCAGTTCGCGGACAGCATCGGCTTTAGCGCCGTGTCATGCAACACCACGCCGGTCTGTGTCGCCCTCAACTACAAGGGCCGCGTGCTGGCGACTGCCAATCCCACCGGCGGGGCGAGCGCATGGAAAGCGCAGGATCTCTACCCCTACCACCCGTCGGGAGGCGTCTCCTGTGTGCCCGGGATGTGCGCCCTCGAGTCCTACGAGCGTGCCGCCGGAAGCTACATGCTCACGACCTCCAACCCCTTGGGCGGCGTGGGATCGTGGAACGGCAGTCAGGTCTCCCCGGGCACTAACCTGGCCGTCGTCGCGTGCGCGTCGCGGCACAGGTGCGTCGCCGCCGACGCCTTCGGCGCGATCTACGCCTCGCGAAACCCCGCCAACCCATCCGGACGGTGGATGGTCGACCCCTCCACCTACCCGCGGGGTAACCCGTTCGCGCGCGGCTTCAACGCCTTCCCCAGCTCCGCTTCGTGCTCGGCGGCGGGCCTGTGCGCCGTCGGTGAGGGCAGCTTCGTCCTTACCAGCACGAACCCGTTCGGCAACCACCGCTGGCACAAGACGAAGATCGACAGCACCCAGTTCGCCCTCAGCTGCCCGACGAACCAGCTCTGTGTGGCCGCCGACCGCACCGGCCGCATCCTCACCGGAACCGGCTGAACGTCCGCCGAGCCTAGGAAAGGACGGTCAACCCCTGGCCGCCCGTGACGATATGAGGCTACATATCGACAAAGCGCGGTGAACGGAGGACGCCGCGATCAGCTGAAAGGCAAGGATGGTGAATCAGATGACATTCGACGCCGCGGTGCCCGAGCGGCCGCGGCTGGTGGTAGCCGAGGACGACCCGGTCGTTGTATCGATGCTCGGAGCGCAGCTTCGGCATGCGTTCGATTGCGTCGCGATCGCGGGCGATGCGCAGTCGGCGATCGCGCGGGTCACAGAGCACAGGCCCGACGTCGTGATCCTCGACGTCAACATGCCCGACGGCGGCGCCAAGCGCGCCACGCGGGAGATCCGCTCGGTCTCTCCGGATACCGCGATCGTGATCCTCTCGGGCGACGAGACGGCGCAGGAGGTCGTTGACCTCATCAACGACGGAGCCGTCGCCTACCTGCGCAAGGGCGTCGAGCCCGCCACCCTGAACGCGGAGCTACGCGTCTCGATCAAGGCGCATCGCAAGCTCGGTGCGGAGCGCGCAGCCTGACGGCTGCGGCAGCGGCGGCGGCGGCCACGACCACGTCGAGCTCGGTGCGATAGGTGTCGAGCTCGGGGACGGCCCTCCCGGGCACCTTGCCTCGGTCGTCGAAGAGGCGGAGCTCGACGGCCTCCCGCCACCCGGGGGTCGAGTGGAATTCGGCGATCTCGTCGTCGGTCATCGGGCCTCCCTGGGCCTCGAGGGTCCGGGCCGCCACCTCGGTGAGCTCCGCGCGGTAGCCGGGATCGGTCGCCACCAGGTAGCGCTTGGCCGGGACGTGGGCTTCCGCGAGCCAGGCGATCCGCGCTCCCACCCGGGGCCCGAGCCAGCGGGCGGCGGCCTGACCGTGGTGCTCGCTGGGCCCGTCGTAGGGAATCCCGGCCACGGCCGGGGCGCGCGCGATGTCGTGCAGGAGCGCCGCGACCACGAGCTCGGGTCCGGCGCCCGCGCAGCGGGCGAGCGAGGCGCTCTGGAGGGCGTGCTCGAGCTGGTCCACCGGCTCGCCGTCACAGGGCAGGCCGGCCATCGAGCGGCATGCCCCGAGGATCTCTTCCACCGTCGCGTCGACTGCGCTCGTCATCAGCTCCAGCGCAGGGTAACGAGCTTGGTCGCATGACAACCTGACGTTTACAGTGCGCTTAGGCGTCCCCTGTTCGCTGTGAGCCCAGTCGGCCCGGTTCGAAGGCGGGGCGCCGTGTCCGTTGGCGCAACTCGGATCGGTCGGCTCGGCCGGCCTATGCGCGCAGAGTTCTTGGTCTTCGGGAGTCCAGTGATCGGCGAGGAGGAGATCGCCGAGGTCGTCGCGTCCCTGCGCTCAGGGTGGGTAGGCACGGGACCCAAGGTCCAGCGCTTCGAGCGGATGTTGGCGGAGTACGTGGGCGTCGCCGAGGTCCGGTGCCTGGCGTCGTGCACGGCGGCGCTCATGCTCGCCCTGCGCGTGCTCGGAGTCGGCCCGGGCGACGAGGTCTTGGTTCCGTCGATGACCTTCGTGGCCTCGGCCAACGCCGTCGAGCAAGTGGGCGCGACGCCGGTGCTGATCGACGCCTCGCCGGCCACCGGGCTCATCGACCTCGATGCGGCCGAGGCGGCGATCGGCCCCGCTACGCGGGCGATGATCCCCGTTCACCTCGCCGGCCGGCCGATCGACATGGACCGCCTGAACGCCATCCGCGACCGCTACGACCTGGTCGTGGTCGAGGACGCGGCCCACGCGATCGGGGCGGAATGGCGCGGGCGGCGGATCGGCGGGCACGGCAACCTGACCGCGTTCTCCTTCTACGTGACCAAGAACATCACCACGGTGGAAGGCGGCGCGCTGGCGACCGAGGACCCGGAGATCGCCGCCCGAGTAGAGCGCCTGGCCCTCCACGGCCTGAGCCTCGGCGCCTGGGCTCGCTTCTCCGACGAGGGCTTCCGGCACTACGAGGTCGTCGAGCCAGGCTTCAAGGCAAACATGACCGACGTCCAGGCCGCCCTCGGCCTGCACCAGCTGCCGCGCCTCGACGCCTGGATCGATCATCGCGCCGAGCTGTGGGCGCGCTATGACGAGCTCCTGAGCGGCCTCCCGCTCGAGACGCCGGCGTTACCCGCCGAGGGGTCACGCCACGCGCGCCACCTCTACCAGGTCCTGGTGGAGCCCGAGGCGCCACTGGCGCGCGACGAGCTGCTGGATGGGCTGACAGCGCATGGGATCGGGACCGGAGTTCACTACCGGGGCGTCCACCTCCATAGCTATTACCGCGACCGCTACGGGCTCGCACCCGAAGACTTCCCGGTCGCGACGGCCATCTCCGAGCGGACGCTGAGCCTTCCCCTCAGCCCGAACGTGACCGAGGCCGATCAAGACGACGTTGTGTCAGCGCTTCGCGAGCTACTGACGAGGTGATCGGCGTGAGCACCACCGAGTACCGCGCCACCGTCCCGGTCCACACCTCGAAGCTGGGCCCGCTGTCGAGCCGGCTCGACGTCAGACGCGTTCCCGCGCACGTGTGGGCGGTGGCCGCGTTCACGCTGCTCGGCGCCGTGCTGCGGTTCGCCACCATCGGCAGCCAGAGCTACTGGGCCGACGAGGCCCTCACGGTGCACGAGGTCCACCTGCCCTTCGCGTCGATGTTCAGCGCGGTCACGCAGGCCGAGACCACGCCGCCGCTCTACTTCATCCTCGCGTGGGCCTGGGCGCACCTGTTCGGCACCGCAGAGGCAGCGCTGCGCTCGCTCTCGGCGGTGATCGGGGTGCTCGTCATCCCCCTCACCTATCTGTGTGGGCGGGAGCTCGTCTCGCGGCGGGCCGGCCTGATCGCGGCCGCGTTTGCCGCCGTCAACCCGTTCCTGATCTGGTACTCGCAAGAGGCGCGCGCGTACATGCTCGTGATCGCGCTCACGGGCGCCTCGTTCCTGTGGTTCATCCGCGCCGAGCGCGAACCCTCGTCCCGCAACGTCGTGTGGTGGGGGATCTTCTCGGCGCTCGCGCTCGCCACCCACTTCTTCGCCGGCTTCCTCGTCGCGCCGGAGGCCATCTGGCTACTGTGGCGCGCCCGCAGCCGGCTCGTGGTCTCGGCTTCCGTCGCGCTCGCCGCCGTCCAGGTCGCGCTCGTGCCGCTCGCCATCCAGGACACGGGCCATGGGCTCGGCTGGATCCACGCGATCCCGCGGCTGACGCGGATCTCGCAGGTCCCGACCGAGTTCGCGGTGATGACGGTCTACCGCCACGTCAGCATCCACGAGGGCCTATGGGCGGGCGCCATCGCCATCGCCATCGCCGTCCTTCTGCTCGTGCTGGCGGGCGGCCACGAGGAGCGCCGCGGCGCGCTCGTGGCCTCGGCGCTGGCGGCCATCGTCATCGCCGCGCCGCTCCTCCTCGGACTGATCAGGTCCGCCGACGACGTGTTCCTCGTTCGCAACGTGAGCCCGGCGTGGATCCCGATCGCGGTTGCCCTCGGCGCCGCGTGCGCGGCACCGAGATCCCGGGACCTCGGCATGGTCGCGGCGACCGTGCTCGTGGTCATATTCGCGATCGCGACCGTCGAGATCGCCACCAGTCACGTGTTCCAGCGCGCCGATTGGCGTGGGGTGGCGCGGGCGATCGGTCCGAGCTCAGAGCCACGGGCGATCCTCGTCACCGGCGGCGCCGAGGGCGATGCGCTCAAGATCTACCTCCGCCGGGTCAAGTGGAACCAGGCCCCGAGCACGCAACGGCTCACCGTCGACGAGATCGACGTGGTCGGCTCGATCGCGATCCTGCCCCTTCGAGGCCCGTTGCACCGCAAGGGCCGCGCGCTGCCTGTGCTGACGCACCCCGGAGCCATCCTCCTCGGCGGGAAGTGGGTCCGCAATTTCTACGTGGCCCGGTTCGAGCTCGTGCATCCGTGGCACCTCGACACCGCGCAGCTGAGCGCCCGGGCGGGGCGGTTCTATCGCCACCACGCCCCGAAGCAGCTCATGGTGCTGGTGGCCGGCGGCGTCCCGCGCCCGGGCTTCGTGCACATCATCCCCAGGCACCGACATCACGGTCGTGGCCGCCACCAGGCTCACAGCCACTACAGGCATGTCCGCGGGTCGCGCGCGCACCGGCACGAGCGAGCGCGGGGCGCGCGCTTGCACCTGATGGAAACCTGACGCTGGACGCCGTAATCTGACGCGGGTGGTGCTTGGAGGTGGAGCCCGTCCTCGTTGGGGGGCCGTGCTCGGCGTTGCGTGCGTGCTGGCGGCCGTCGGCGTGTTCCCCGCGTACGCCGGCGCCGGCCTGATTCGCGACAACAACACGCCGTTCCCGACGAGCACCCACATTCGCTTCGCGGAGTTCACGAGCCCGCGCTACGGCCCGCCTCAGAACCAGTCCGGCGACATCCTGCCCACCGTGTGGGCGGACAACGACCAGCAGTACGTCCTCATCAACGACGGGGGGACCGACCTCCCGAAGAGCGGAGGGCTGTGGCGGAACTCGTTCGCCCGCATCACGGGCACGCCGCCCCACATCGGCTTCAGCTTCGTGGGCAACCCGCTCGCCCCGCCCCCGGCCACGTGGTCGCAGATCGGCAAGAACCCGAGCCTCCACTCAGGCCCGCTCGGCCCTTACTACAGCGACGGCTTCGTCGCCATCGGCAACACCTTCTTCGCCACCCAGACGGCGCCCTGGAACTACAACCACAATCAGCCCTTCCGAGGCCTCGCCGGCATCGCCTACTCGACGAACGAGGGCGACACCTGGACCACGCCCTCGCCCGCCCAGCCCTTTACGGCCCCGCTCGGGAACCTCTCCTGGATCCTCCGCGACCGCGGCGAGGCCCATCCCGACGGCTACGTGTACGCGATCAACTCAGAGCGCGAGTTCAACGCCTCGACCATCATCGTCGGCCGGGCCCTGCCCGATGTCGCGGACATGACCAACCCCGCGAGCTGGCAGTGGGTCTCCGGGTGGACGCCATCCGGAGGCCAGAACTACCCGGTGTGGTCGAACTCGCTCTCCGCCGCCGTTCCCGTCGTCTCCTGGGCTTCTCACATCACCTATCCCCAGATGTCCTACGACGCCGCGCTGCACCTCTACCTGCTGACTTTCACCCACTCGTACGCGAACACGGTGCCCGGGATTTGGAAATCGGGCGCCGAGCTCGACCTGCTCGAGGCTCCCCATCCGTGGGGGCCGTTCTCGTTCGTCGCTCGCGAGATCGACTTCGGACCCTCGAACGGCTACGGCGCAGGCTTCCCCGTCAAGTGGATCAGCCGGAGTGGGCGCACGCTGTGGATGAAGTGGGCGGCGAACTTCGACGGCTGCGACAAGGGACTCGACTGCTCAGGTGCCTACGGCTTCAACTACCAGCAAGTGCGGCTCACGGTCGCTCCGCCGGCCAAGAAATAGCAGGGCTTAAGGCCCCTCCGGGGACAATATGGCGCGATGGCGTACGCCGACGACGTCGACGCGTCCGGAGCCACTGGCGCGGGTCCCACCGTGCTCAGCGTGGTCGTGCCCGTGTACGGGTGCGCGGACTGCCTCGTCGCCCTGCATGAGCGCCTGAGCCGCAGCGTGGTCGAGGTGACAGAGCGTTATGAGCTTGTCTTCATCGATGACCGCAGCGTCGACGGTGGGTGGGACGTGCTGTGCTCACTCGCGCGCCGGGATCCGCACGTCCGGGCCTTCCGGCTGAGCCGGAACTTCGGCCAGGACGCGGCCATCACCGCCGGGCTGGCCCAGGCCCGCGGGGAGTGGACGGTAGTCATGGACTGCGACCTCCAAGAGGCGCCCGAGGACATCCCCCGGCTGTGGACCGCGGCCCGCGAGGGTTATGACATCGTGCGCACGACCCGGCGGGGGTGGCGGCACTCGGCCTTCCGGCGCTTGACCAGCCGCGCCTACCGGCGGCTGACGCTCGAGACCGACGTCCGGCCCGATTACAGCAACCTCAGCCTCCTCTCCCGGCGGGTCGTCGACGCCTTCCTGCGCCTGCGCGACCGCGACCGGGAATACATGATCGCGCTCGACTGGCTCGGGTTCGACTCGACGACGATCGAGATCGACCATGCCGAGCGCTATGCGGGCGAGAGCGGCTATTCGCTGCGCCGCCTGGTCCAGGTCGCCCTCGACGGCATGTTCTTCCAGAGCACCGTGCTCCTGCGCGTCGTCGTCCTCGTGGGCTTCCTCGTCGCGCTCGCGGGCACCGGCCTCGCCGTCTACGAGGTGATCGACTACTTCGTCGACCCCGGCAACCGGGTGCCGGGGTTCGCGAGCCTGGCCGTGCTCACGCTTCTGCTGGCGGGCTTCATCATCGTCAGCATCGGGGTGGTCGGCATCTACGTGGGCCGGATCTTCGAGCAGGTCAAGGACCGGCCCCTGTACCTGATCGACAGCGAGGCCGCGAGTGCCGACCGCGAGGCGCGCCTCGCGAGCGCCGACCGCGAGGCGCGCCGGGACTATTCGCCCGCCGACAAGACGTAGACCTTCTCGCGGCCGCCCGGGATCAGGAAGGCCGCCTGGGCACGCTCGCGGTAGCGGTTCATCAGCTCGTCCAGGGTGTCTTCCGTGAAGCGGTCGGCGTGCTCGCCACTCCCCGGGTCGGCGGCGCGCCGCCCGATGCGGGCGACGATGGGAAGGGCGCTGGTGGCGAGATTGCGCACCGGCTCTGAGACGATGACGCGGTCGCGAGCGGCGGCGAGCATGCGATCGATGATCGCGGACGCGTCGGGGAGGAAGTGGTAGAGGCTGGCCTGCATGATCGCCACGTCGGTCGGCGGCAGGGGCTCGCCGTTTTGTGAGAGGTCGATCCGCCGTGCGTCCACGCCGCGGCTGCGGAGCGCGGCCACGAACCGCTCGTTGACGTCGACGCCGATGTAGCTTCCGGCCCGGGCGCGCAGATAGCGGTGGTAGAGCGTGGCCGGGCCACAGCAGAGTTCGAGCACTGATGCGCCTGCGGGCACCTGCTCGGCGACGGCCGTCATGCGCGCGGCGTAGTGGCGGCCGTAGAGGGCGCGCATGACGAGCTCGTAGCCGCGCGCGCTGCGGTAGATGAGGCTCGTGCTCACCGGGCGGCAGTGTAGGGCCGCGCCCGCTAATTTAGGAGGATGCGCACAATCCCCCCGCTGCTCCGCAAGCCTGTCGCGCTCGGGCTCCGCGGCGCGGTCGAGGGACACGCGCTGATCCATGGCTTCCGGTCGGGCATGCTCGGCATCGACCCGCCTCGGAAGGTGGCCTCGATCCTGCGCGCGCTCGATCATCTCGGTCCCATCGGCGGCGCCATCGCGGTGGCGGCCTCTCGCCACGGCGGGCAGACCGGCATCATCGACGAGCGCGGATCGCTCACCTTCAGGGAGATCGACGCTCGTTCCGACGCCCTCGCCTACGGCCTCCGCGCTCGCGGCGTGGCCGAGGGCGAGACGATCGGGATCCTGTGCCGCAATCACCGGGGCTTTCTCGACATCACCTTCGCCGCCGCCAAGCTCGGCGCCCGGGCACTGCTGCTGAACACCGACTTCGCCGGCCCCCAGCTCCGGGACGTGTGCGCGCGCGAGGGCGTCTCGCTCCTCGTCCACGACGAGGAGTACGCCGCGCTCGTGGCACCGATCGAGACGCGGCGTGAGAATCTGCTTGGCTGGACCGACGGTCCCGCGGGCGAGAACACGCTCGAGGCCCTGATCGCCGAGCACGAGGGGCGGGCGGTGCCCCTGCCGGCGCGGACGCCGCAGGTTGTGCTCCTGACCAGTGGCACGACGGGGACCCCCAAGGGCGCGCCCCGGCATTCGGGCGCGACGCTCTCACCCCTCGGCGCCATCCTCTCCAAGGTCCCGTTCCGGGCGCGCGAGTCGACGTTCGTGGCCGCCCCGATGTTCCACGCCCTCGGTTTTACCGAGATGATCGTCACCGTCAGTCTCGGGAGCGCGGTCGTGGTCCGGCGCCGGTTCGCGCCCGAGACGGTCCTCGCTGACGTCGCTCAGCACCACTGCACCGGTCTGATCGTCGTGCCCGTGATGCTGCGGCGGATCGTCGACCTCATCGAGGCCGAGCCGGGACGCTTCGACACGAGCTCGCTGCGCGTCGTGCTCCTCTCCGGCGCCCAGCTCGAGGCAGAGCTCGCCCGCCGCGCCCTCAGCGCGCTCGGCGACACGATCTACAATTTCTACGGCTCCACCGAGGTCGCCTGGGCCACCTTCGCCACCCCGGCGGATCTCCGCGCCGCCCCCGGCACGGCGGGCCGGCCCCCGTTCGGGACGAGCGTGAAGCTGTTCGATCACGACGGCGTCCCCGTCCACGGAGCGAACCACCCGGGCCGAATCTTCGTGGGTAACGGATTCCAGTTCGAGGGCTACACCGGCGGCGGGAGCAAGGACATGATCGACGGGCTCATGAGCACCGGCGACGTCGGCCACTTCGACGAGGCCGGGCGCCTGTTCATCGACGGCCGCGACGACGACATGATCGTCTCCGGCGGCGAGAACGTGTTCCCGGGCGAGGTCGAGGAGCTCCTCGTCACCCACGAGGGGATCCAGGAAGCATCCGTGGTCGGCGTCGAGGACCCCGAGTGGGGATGGCGGCTCGTGGCCTTCGTCGTCCCGCGCCCTGGGCACACCCTCACCGAGGACGAGGTCAGGGACTTCGTCAAGGCCAACCTCGCGCGCTACAAGGTTCCCCGCGAGGTCCACTTCCTCGACGAGCTCCCCCGCAACCCCACCGGCAAGGTGCTCAAGCGCGAGCTTCGGGCGCGGTTGGCCGGGGTTGGCGGGTAGCGCGGTCGCTCGGGCTGGCGATCATTGAAGGCACGATTTCATCCGGTATCCGGAAACGATCGTGCTCTCAACGGAGGGGGCCGCGTTATCAACCCGGAACCGTCCGAGCGGTGCGCGCTTCGCGGCGGCGAGAGGCCCCAGATCCGTCCGCCGCACCGCAGATACTGTCGTGCATGGTCGCGTTCGAGTTCGCGTCGAGTGTCTACTTGTTCACCGAGGACGAAGCCACGCTACTGGCGGAGAACCTTCGCAACTACGCCAGGAGACGGCTCCCGCGCGACGTCGACCTGGGCTCGCGTCTCAGCGGCGATCCGAAGTGGATCGACGGGGCGCTGGCCGTCGCGGACTTCACCGAGGAGATGCTGGTCGGCAACCTGTGCGGGCCGCTGCCGCTAGCAGGGAAGGCCGCAACGTCCACTTACTGGGCCCTGCGGTTGATGCTGGGCGCCCGCGAATCCCCGCGGCCCGGCGGCATGGCCGGCCTGCGTGACGCGCTTGCGCTGGAGCTCGCTGCTCCAGGCGAGCTGGCTTCCTAGGGCGGGCGGCGCATCGGGTCGCATTCGCTCACGCCAGCCGCTTCTCGTAATAGACGACCTCGACGGCCTCGGTGCTCGTAGCGTGCCTGAATGGTTTAGCACTACAAGCTTGACCGCGAGGACCCTACATCAATGACGGAGGATGCCGGACGCACGAGGCAGGGTACGCCGTTCCCGTTCGAGGGCCGGAACTGCCGTCGCTGTTGATCGACTCGGACCGTCGGGTCGCTGCTCGCACCGCCCGAGTAGCGAAGAATCCGTCGACCGGGCCGCGGCGTCGTTACGCGAGCCGCTTCTCGTAGTAGACCACCTCGACGCCCGCCAGCTGCCCGCGCCCTACCTCCGTATAGCCCTCGCGTGCGTACAGGGCCTGAGCCGCGACCTGCATGACAGTGGTGTCGAGCCTCAGCTTGGAGTAACCGAGCTGTCGCGCCCGGTCCTCGAGACGCGCGAGCACGGTGCTACCGAAGCCACGGCGCTGAAACCGGGGGTGGACGCGCATCCGCTTGATCTCCGCCGCCGCGGCGGTTACGTGCCGCAGCGCCCCCATCGCCACCAGGCGCCCGTCGAGCCAGCCGACCAGAAACTCACCGCCATCCTGCAGGTACGCGCTGCGGATCGACCGAAGATCGTCATCCCACGGGCCCGACACAACGTGTGCGCCGGCGTCGGCGAGCGCCACATCGTGGAGCTGGCGGACCGCCTCGGCGTCGGCGTCATCGAAGCGTCGCAGTTCAAGCACCGATGAATCTTCCCAGCCGGGCGGTGGGGAGGAGCGGACGTCGGCGGCCCGGCCTAACTACTCTGAGAGACCACTGCGCCGATCCGATCGTCAGGGACGGCCCTACCTCGGCCGTTTTTGTGCTCGGGGACGTTCTAAGGTTGAAGTAGACCGATATTGAATCCTGAAGACCTAACCGAAATCGAACGCGCCGGCCGCCGGTGCGCTGTCTGCCATTCGGCGCGTGGTTGGCGCCGCTTCAATGTCATGCGGCCAGAAGGGGTCGAACCGATCGTGCTGTGCCCGAGCTGCCAAGCGCGCTTCGGGGACAAGCCGCCCGTTGAACGTGCCCCTGAACCCACGCCGGAGCCGACCCCCGAACCCCGAAAGCCGCGACGGGCGAAGCGGCCGGCTGCCGAGCCACGGGGCGAACCGCAGGGCGAACCGCGCCCGGACCGCGTGCGGGCGGCGCTAGGTGAGATGCCGGCGTCGTTCTCGACGGCGATGATCGCCCGCGCGGCAGGCGTCAAGAACGCCAAGGCGCTCTCCCGGCTCGAGGACCTCGAACGCAACGGCGAGGTCTGGCGGGACGGCAAGCGCTGGACGACCGAGCAGCCGCCTACCGACCTCAGCGCGGCCCTCGACCGGCTCCAGGCGCGGACGAGCAACCTGCGGATCATCAGAGATCACACGCCGGTCGGCTAGACCGATCCGGCCGGGTGGATGGAGCTGCGCTCGCCGCAGTATCCGATGACGAGGGGATCGGAGCTCAGCAAATCGGTCCCTGAGCAGGCCCCAACGAGAAGTACAGCCCGGGTTTGGGCGTCGCTCATGATTGTTCTAACGCGATTCCCCTTGACCGCCGGTCGACAGGACGGGTATCTTGTGGACCGATGGTCGACAGAATGTGTGCAATGCGGTGTGGCGCTCGAGGCGGCCGGTCGAGTGATCCCCGCGTCGCTGATCCACCGGTGAAACGCGGCGCCTGGCGCGTCACCGCCTTCGGCTGGGCGCTCGCGGTGATCGTGCCAACCATCTCTGCCGCCGGCGCCTACCTCTGGGCGGGTCTCACGACGTCGGCGTTTGAGTGCGGGACGGGATCGGGCGGCAGTGAGGTCGGGATCGTCCTCTTCTGGCTTCTCGTGGTCGCGGCGCCCGTTGCGATCGGATGCATGACATGAGTCTCCCCAGCGTCATCGTCGTGGGAGGACTGACAGCACTCGCGATCGGCTACGTGATCCGCAGCTGGTGGCTCTTCCTCGGCGCCTTCGTAATCGGCGTGGTGACGATCATTATCGACGTCTCAACCCGCAATCTGATCGGCGCTGGTCACGACGACCGCGGACTCGTCGCCATGAGCGAGACCATGCTCCTCATTGGATTCGAACTCTCGCTCGCCATCGGCATAGTGATTGGACACGTCCGCGCAGACCGCGCGGCCGCGCACCGAGCCAGGAAAACCGACCGATAGCCGGCAGCTACGCCGGATACTCCTCCGCCACTTCCCGGATGTGCGGATCCTCGCTGATCCGCGCTCGCCGGCGTATCTCGCTCAAGGGCTCCGTCATGCCGAGATGGCTGGTGAGCTCGGGGGGTCGCGGCCGCTAGGCTACCCGGCCGTGCCGGTGCTGGTTGTCTGCGTGGAGGGGAGCGCGAGCGAGGCGGACGCGCAAGCGTGGCGTGATCTATTTCAAGACCTGATCGAAGAACGGTGGTTGCAGGCGCCGGCCCTCGTCGATCAAGTCGATGACGTCCCGGCGACGGACGCCGGGGATCTGTCGGTGCTTCGTACGGTGGGATTGGCCTTGGCCCTCCCGGAGCCTGGTGAATCCCGATACGAGGACGTAGTTCGTCGCGATGTCGAGAGGTTGATCATGGCCACGTCGACCCTCGCCGCTAAGGCTGGGGTCGAGCTCGTCGTCGAGTACCGGGAGGAGCAGATCGGGTGGCTGGACGGCGGACCTGAGGACGCCGCCGTCATCCGTGCCATCTCCGGGGCGTAGCAACCCGCGAATGCGACGCGACCTTCGTGTCGCCTAGCGGCGCCAGAAGGCGAGTCGCTGCACCGACGCCTTCAGGATGTGGCCCCAGGTAATCTGCCCGGCGCCGCGCTCTGAAATCGCTTCGAACGGGCTGAAGCGCATTTCGCCGCCAGTCCCGAGCTCGATCGAGCCATCGTCCTGCCGGGTGCCGTTGACGTAGATCCAGCCGCGCTCGATACGGACGTTCTCACTCATGGCCTGAGCGTACCGCTGACTCGTGGCGGGCTGGGGCCGAACCGAGTATCTGAGCCTCACCGCCAGTTTGCTTCCACGTGACCGCGACCGAGCGGAGTTGCTCGAGCTCAAACGCTCGCAATTCTCCTGCTCCCACTCCAATCGGCGAGGGTACTTCGGCATTGCTCATGTCGCGATCACAGGGCGGCTACGTCCTCCCCGTCCTCATGATCGTCCCCCTCCTGTCCGGAGAGATCATCCGCCACCACCGCGACACCCTCACCCGGCGACGCGTAGGCCGGTTCCTCCCCGCCGCCGCGGGCGCCTTCTTCGC
>JAXDGF010000057.1:0-2912 GCA_034665165.1 Solirubrobacteraceae bacterium
CGTTGATGGGTGAGAAGTTGTTGGTCGCGGTGACCGCGTAGTTGGCGATGAACTGCTGATTGACGGCGCTCTCGAAACGCGAGCGCAGGCCTGCCGCCAGCACCCCGACGAAGGTGACAAGGGTGAGCCCGATCATGAGCGCCGACGCCGTGGAAGCGGTACGGGCCGGGTTACGGACCGCGTTACCTCGGGCGAGCTTTCCGGCGCCACCCCCGAGCTTGGTCGCAGGCCAACCCAGCACGCGCACCAGGGGCGGCACCAGCTTCGGCGCGAGCATCGACACGCCGATGAAGAGCACCGCGGCCCCGACGCCGATCGCCAGCAGGCGCTGGGTGGTGGATAGGCTGGTAACCAGGAGGCCGACGAGCAATAGAGCAACTGCGACGGAGATCGTCCCGACAGCCGCGTAGAGGCCGAAGCGGGCGAAGCGCGAGGGGGGCAGCACGGCGCCCTCGCGGACGGCGGCGATGGGCGGAACGCGGGTCGACCGGATCGCGGGGCGAACGGCGGCCGCGAGGGTGACGAGGACGCCGACGAGCAGCGAGACGATGATCGTCCGGGTCGCGAACACCGTTCCGGTCTGCGGCAGGTCAATCCCCAGCGAGACGAGCAGTGCGTTGAGCCCCCGGGCGAGCCCGAGTCCCACGAAGAGACCCGCGACCGAGGCGAGCAGCCCGATGACGAGGGCCTCGATCAGCACCGAGCCGAGCACCTGGCGCCGGGTTGCGCCCAGCGTGCGCAGCGTCGCGAGCTCACGCGTGCGCTGGGCGATCGTGATCGACAGGGTGTTGGCGATGACGAAGCTCCCCACGAACAGGGCGATCCCGCCGAAGGCGAGCAGGAAGGACTGGAAGATGCCGAGGAAGCCGCTTGTGTCCTTGGTCGCCTGCTTGGCTTGGCCCTGGCCGGTGCGGACCTGTGCGTCGCGCGGGAGCAGCGGCCGGATCTCCTGCACGAGCTGCTGGGGGGTGGTGCCGCGCGTCCCGGCGATGTCGATGACGTCGAGCTGTCCCTGCTTGTGGAAGATCTGTTGGGCGGTGGGAAGGGCGAAGACCGCCATCGTCGCGCCGCCCAGCGAGGAGACACCGGCGAACTTCACCGTGCCCGCGATGCGGAACCGCTGCACGGCTCCGCGGGCGATCACCCCGATGGTCTCGCCCGGGCGGTAACCGTCCTTGCTCGCCGTCGCGGCGTCGATTGCGACCTCGCTGGGCGCGGTCGGCCAGCTGCCGCTGGCGAGGCTCAGCGGATTGAAGCGCTGGTTCGCAGGCTCGTAGCTGAAGGCGAGGCCGGGCGCGCCGCCGCGCGAGATCACCTTTCCGTTGTGCCCCACCAGCTGCGCGGAGTCGGCGATGCCACCGCCCACCTGAGCCACGCCGGGCAGCCGCTGCACGGTGGCCGCGAGCGACGCGGGGAGCGAGGGGGTGCCGCTGGACTGGCCGTTGTTGTTGTTACCGATCGCGTTCTTGCCCGTGATCACCGCGTCGGCGTTCTTGTACGCCTGGGTGAACACCGTCGCGAAGGCCGCCTTGATCGTGTCGGTGAGGATGTAGGTGCCACTCACCATCGCCACTCCGATCACGATCGCGATCGCGGTCAGCACCACCCGGAGCTTGCGGCCGAGCATTCCCCTGAGCGCGACGCGGGTCACGACTGGAGCGTGTTCATGACCTCGAGCACGTCACCGGCGCTCGCCCCGACGAGCTCCTTGACGATGAGCCCGTCGGCGAGGAATAGGATCCGGTCGGCGATCGCGGCGGCGCGCGCCTCGTGGGTGACCATCACGATCGTCTGGCCGTACTCGTCGACGGAGTCACGCAGGAGGTTGAGGATCTCGCCCCCCGTCTTCGAGTCGAGGTTGCCGGTCGGCTCGTCGGCGAAGAGGATGGTGGGACGCGTCACCAGCGCCCTCGAGATCGCCACCCGCTGCTGCTCGCCCCCTGAGAGCTCAGAGGGACGGTGGTGGCGGCGCTGGGAGAGGCCGGTCTTCTCGAGGAGCTCGTCCAGCCACGCGCGATCGGGCTTCTCGCCGGCGATGGTGAGGGGGAGGAGCACGTTCTCCTCCGCGCTCAGCATCGGCAGCAGGTTGAAGAACTGGAAGACGAAGCCGATGTGCTCGCGCCGAAGGTGCGTCAGCTTCGTGTCGTCGAGCCCGGTGATCTCTGTTCCTGCGATCGTCACCGTGCCGCTCGTCGGCTTGTCCAACCCCGCGAGCAAATGCATCAGCGTCGACTTGCCCGAGCCCGAAGGGCCCATGACGGCCACGAGCTGTCCGCTCCCAACGTCGAGCGAGACGCCGCGAAGAGCGTCGACGGCGGTCGTGCCTTCCCCGTAGCGCCGCTTGAGGTCCCGGGCCTCGACGACGTCGGTCTTGGTCGTCGCCATGCCCTGAGAGTAACCGTGACGCGGGCGGATGCGGGGCGGCGCGCGCGACGCGCTGGCGCCGCGGGCGGGGCCGAGGGGCCCGGCTCCCCGGTACCGCGTGTCGAGCGGGCCCTGCCGGGGAGGCGTGGTAGAAAGTGTCAAATAATTCGATAAAAACGACCACGGGGGGCTGCGAGGCCCGCCACGCTATCTGCCGTCGCGGATCGTGGAGTCGGTGGCGGAGCTGGTGGAGGAGATATGAAGCCCCCGCTCTACCGCGCGCCGCACCGGGCTCGCGGGGTCACACGCGAGGACGAGTAACGACGGGAGCCACAGCGCCGTCGAGAGCAGGGTGGAGAGCGTGCCCGACGCCCCCGCCAGCAGGGCGAGGACGGCGACGGTACATACGAGCCAGCGGATCCGAGGAAAGAGCACCAGGCTCTCTACATCGGCCGGTTGGGGCGCGAGGGTTAGCCGATCGCCTCGCCTTCGCTCCGCGGTCGGCGGGCGGGGCCGGCGGGCGCGGCCGGCGGGCGCGCGAGGCGGGC
>JAXDGF010000058.1:0-9591 GCA_034665165.1 Solirubrobacteraceae bacterium
CGAGCACGATCGCCGTGATCGAGCCGCCGAAGGCAAGCGTCGTCAGCGGCACGCCGAGGATCTTGAGGGCTCCTATTACTGTGATGGCGACGGTCGCCAGGCGCAAGATGAAGCCGACGGTGCCGCCGGTACTCGGGTCCATCCGCCGGAAGAACGTCGGCGCCGCGGCGCGGCCCACGTCGCGCGCGAAGGCCCATCCCAGGAGGGCGACGGCGATCGCCGCCAGGATGTGGACCCAGGCGCGGCTGTGGTACGCGAAATTGATCACGCCACTCCGATTTCGGTACGGCGTGTAGTAGTGGCCAAAGATCGCGTTGAGCGCCAGCACGCCGCCGAGGAGGAGTAGAAGGACCACCGCTTGGCGCCGCGCCTTGCTGACGGCGTGATCACTCATCTTCTGCGGCAGGCCGGCGGCTTCCCACTCGTGACTGTGGGTGTCGAACATCGGCCCACGCTGAAAGGACATATCCGGTTTTTTGAATGGGATTCGCATGGTGTCGGGCAGGCGGGAGCGGAAGACGGGCCCTGTGTACCTACCGCAAATAGGCCGATTGGTTGCGCAAGCCCACCGTGATGCAGGTCACAGACACGCCGTCGCTCACGGGTCGACGGCTCAGAATAACCGCTGCTGCGGATCGCGTTGGGGGCTCGGCGAGACCTGCTCCGGCGGCGGGCGCTGGACGCCGCGCATCCGGCGCGCCGGCGTCGTGTCGGGGCCTTTCACGAGGCCTCCCAGCCGCTTCCTCTCCTCCATGGGCGCATACGCTCTGCGGTGATAGAGATCTTTATACCGGTCGATCAGGTCGGGCCGATGGTTCCTGAGCCACTCGAAGAACAGCTCCCTGACCTCTCCGCGCAGGTGCAGAGCGATTCCGGACACGAACGACGCGCCCGCTTCCGTCGCGAGCTCGACGATGCGACCAACCTGCTCGGGAGAATCGTTGATGCCCGGCATGAGCGGCGCGATGAGCACGCCGGTCTCGATCCCCGCTCGCGTCAGCTCCCCCACGGCCTCCAGCCTCGCCCGCGGATTCGGCGTGTGCGGCTCCGTCGCCCGCCACGCCCGTTCGTCGAGCGTCGGGACCGAGAGCGCGGCGCTGAAGCTCGTTCGCTCGTTGATCTCGCGCATCAGGTCGAGGTCGCGCAGCAGCAGCGGCGACTTGGTCAGGACCGAGCACGGGTTGGCCGCATCCCGGAACGCCTCCCAGATCCCTGGCATCAGCCGGTAGCGACCCTCGACCCACTGATACGGGTCGGTGTTCGTGCCGAGCGCCACGTGCTCTCCCCGCCACGACGGCCGCGCCAGCTCGACCCGCAGCCGCTCGGGCGCGTTGACCTTGACCACGATCTCGCGTTCGAAGTCGCGGCCGGCGTCGAAGTCGAGGTAGCGGTGGGTGGGGCGAGCGAAGCAGTTGTGGCTCACGACGCCGTTGGCGATGAAATCGCCCGTGCCGGTGGTGATGTCGTAGAGCCGCATCACGCCGGGGAGCGGCTCAATTGACCGGACGCGCAGTGCTGCGTTTGTCTTGAGTGCCTTGCCTTCAATCGATCGCTTTCGGGTGATCGCCGGGTCGGTCGCTAGGAAGAACCGCGTGTGCTCAGGAAGGCCACCGCGCATCCGGAGCACGACCATGTTTTGCTCGCTCCGACATTCGACTACGTACGAGAAACCGAGCCCCTGCAGACATCTGACGATCCACGCGATGATCTCCGGGTCGGTGTTGGACACACGCCAGATGCCGCAACTGCAGGACCCCTCGGCATCAAAGATTCCCGCAAGAAAGCCTTTGATCCAAGCGGGGCCGGGCGAGACCGGCCAGACGATCAGCTCCCGGATGCGCTCGACGTTCGCTCGCGCTTGTGTACGTATCGCGCCCACCTGTCGCCACGAAGAGGTCGCTTGGAGGAAGACGAATTCATCAGTTGTTACGGTCTCCTTGAGGAGGTATTCGCGCGCGCGCTGGAGCGCTTCGACATCGGTAAGAGCGAGGCGAAACCGGTGAACATCACCAACCCGGCGACCCGGCCGGTCGTAGGAGTATGAGCCCAACGTGCCGTCCCCCCGGATCAACCCCGTCAGATAGCCACGACGGTAGTCGGAATCGTGGTTCGGTGGCGGCACGTTCCCACCGATGCCGAGGAGCTTGCTATTCAGCGTCAGATGAGGCCGCCGCGACGAACCCTGTTCGCTGCCCACCACGTGCTTCCAGCCCCTTCCGGTTAGAAACCGGTGGTCGCCGCTCGCGACGAGTTCCGTCCCGTCCTCGAGAGTCACGGTGTACGCGCGCTTGATGCTCGACCATTTCGCGAGAACCTGGGTCTTCGCGAAGCGACGATATCTACCGTCTCGAACGGTCCCGTAGATCTCATCGCCCACCGCGACGTCGTGTAGAGGCCTGGTGCCTCCGTTCGCCATGAGAATCGCGGTTTCGCCAGAGACGCAGTAGGCGCAGGAGTGGGTGCATCCCCGATACGGGTTGACCGTCCACCTGAACGGCATCCGCGACGCCTCGGGCACTCGGTTGAGAACCGACTTCGCCCTGACCTCGTAGAAACGCGTCTCGAGCGCCTCGGGTGCCTGGAATCGGCGCACGACCGCGGGCTCGCGGTAGCCCGGCAGACGCGCCTCCTCATCCTCGTCGACGGTTAGGTTCTCCCAGCGCACGAACATATGTTCCCATGTCGGCCGGATGGGTGCGGCACAGGCTGTTTTTGGCGATCGCGCACGCTAAAGCTGGCGCCACTCGCCGCCGATAAATAGGTAGCCAAAGCTCCTCCCCTCCGGCTGATCTCGAGCGTGGTCTCCATACGGAGTCCGCGCTCGAGACATTTAAACTCGCCCGGAACCTGCTGCCGCGCGAGCGCCCATTTGACGCTCAGGCTGAGCCCGCGTCCACGCGCCCCGCCGCGCTACAGCCGCCCGACCCGCCAGCGCGGCTCGGCCCCACGGCGGAGGAGGTAATCCAAATGAGCGAGCTGGAGTGCGACCGCCTCCATGGCCGTCGCGACGTCAGGCCCAGGGGTCTCGGGGCCACTCGTGAGCATCTGGAGCACGCCGCTCGTCTCCTCTTCGTGCCGCATCGGGATGAGGAGCGCTCCCTGCATTCCTTCGCCTGCCGCCGCGGCCAGCTGCGGGTCGGCCACGGCGCTCAGGTCTCCAACCCAGGCCGCGTGCTCGCCCGCAGCCGCGCGGCCGACCTGGCTGCTGCCGGGCGACTGGCGCCGCTGCCAGGTCGCCGTCTCGAACAGGGCCAGCTGTTGCGGGGACGACATCCACATCGCCGCGCACCGCAGCGACGTTCCGCGTTCGTCTGGACACCACGCGATGACTGCGTCCCAACCGGCTTCCGTCCCGAGGATGCGCAGGGCGTCCTTCAGACCCGTTCTCCACTCGGCGGAATGCGCGAGCGCCGAGGTCAGAGAACGTTGAGCGCTCGGGCTCCACGAGAACGCCGACCCGGCGACTGCACCCGCGGGCTCCTCGACAGCCGGCACCGATGATGCCGGCGTAACGACCACATCGACCGGGGCGGGAGGGCGAGCGGCCAGCTCTCGTATCTCACGGTCGAGCCGCTCGTTCGCCCCGCGAGCGGCCTCGTACTCGGCCCGTGTCCCCGAGAGCTCCGCTTGCAGGTCGGCGATCTGGGCGCGGGCTTGGCTGAGTGCGGACTGAGTCCCGCTTGCCTCCTCGCGGGAGCTCGCGAGCGCAGACTCGAGGCCTTCGGCTCTCTCCCGCGCCAGCTCGGCCGCAGCCTCGGCCCGTCGCGCGTATGCCGCGGCCTTTTCGCTGGCACCTTCCACGCTCCGCCGCTCAACCTCGGCGCGCGCGGCTCGCTCGGCGTTGGCCCGTTCAACTTCTGCGGCTGCCGTGGCGCTCAAGCGCGCGAGCTCCTCGACCCGTGCGCGCGCGTCAACGAGGTCGCGCTCGCTACCGTCGGCTCGGGCCTGCTGGGCGGCCACTTCGTTCTCGGCGGCCTCGGCTCGATCTCGCTGGGCCGCCGTCTCGTGTTCGGCCGCCTCAGCGCGGGTACGCACCGCCGCAAGCTCCCGCTCGGTCTCCTCGGCGCGGCGCCGCGCTTCGGCGACCCTCTCCTGAAGTGCGGCACGGGCCGCGCGCTCGGCGCTGACCTGCCCGACTGCCGTGAGGGAAGTGGCGCTCGCTCGCTCGAGCTCGTCGACACGGGCTCGAGCCTCGGCGAGGTCGCGCTCCGTTGCGTCGGCCCGCGCCCGCGCCTCGCCAACCTCGCGCTCGGCGGCTTCCGCCCGTGCCCGGATCGCGACGATTTCCCGCTCGGTGTCCTCCACACGGCCGAGCGCCGCCGCTATCTCTCGCGCCGCCGTATCGGCGCGACCGCGCGCGAGACCAACCTCTTGCTCCGCTCCCTCGGCCCGCCTCCGCTGAGCCTCGACCGCCGCTTGGAGCTCGGTGATAAGGCTCTGATCCTTTGCCACTCCGCTCACGACCTCATGTGCCTGCTGAGCCGCGACTGCGGCGGCGTCGCGGAGCTCGGCACTGCGGGCCACCTCGTCTGCCAGCCGCCGCTCCAACTCCGCCCTCGCTGCCGCCTCCTCCCCCAGCCGCCTTTCGAGCGCCGCCGCCGCCGCTTGCGCTGCTGCCACCTCTTCACGGAACCGCTCGAGCTCGGCGGGCTTCGCCGCGGTCTCCGGAACCGCTGCGTGCTCCGCCGGCCGCGGCCGGCTCGCCGGCGGCGGACTCTCCGCCGCGGACTCCAGTTCCGCCAGCTCCGCGAGCTGCCATTCCTGGATGAGCTCGGCGCGGATGGCGGTCGCGCTGAGCCCGGCCCAGCGCTCGAGCCGGAGCAGGCGCTCGGCCTCGGAGCGGGCGATGGCGGCGTCGGGGACGCTGGCGGCGACACCGCAGACTGCGACGGCAGCCCCGTTCAGGCCGTGGATGGGGAAGCGCAGGACGGTGAGCGCCGGGCGCCTGCCCACCGCGTCGACGGTGTACTCGAGCTGGGCGGGCTCGCCGCCGTCGCGGTGCCCGACGGAACGGGGCTCGGGGACCACGTGGCCGGCGCCGAGCTCGGCGTCGGTCTTGCCGAGGATGCTCGCATCATCGATCTCTAGTCGCTCGGTGTAGCGCCTGTTGATGCGCAGATAGCGGCCGCTCAGATCCTTGATCCAGACGATCGCCGGGCTATCGACCACCGAGCCGTCGTCGAGGAGCACGTCGGCGCCGGAGCGGGGGTCGGCGTCGGGCTCGGAAGGGGCGACGGTCAACAGCGCGTGGCGCATGACGGCGGCGTCGAGGACCGCCTCGGCCTCGGCGGCCACCGATCCCGTGGGCGATGGAAGCGCCAGGTCGGCGCGCAGCAGCCTACCCTCGAGCACCCGCCCCAGCCGCGAGCGTTGGTCGGGATCGGGCAGGAAGTCCCAGATGCTGAGGTGGGCAGATCCTTCGGAGGCGAAACCGGCGCGAAACGTGTCCGTTAAGCGCACCACAACCCCGCGACTGTCGATCAGGGCAAGCGCCGGTCCTCGCGCGTCAAAGGGAGTGGTGGCCTCGCTGGCTCCGTTCCCGCTGGGTCCGCCCACACTTGACTCGTCGGCCACATTCTGATCGTACTTGTGTAGGGATTGTCAGACCTGGACAGATGCGGGAGTCCGCGTCCTCCTCTGTTTTGGGAGGGTTAGCTCGCGGCGCGGGCGAGCAGCGATTCCTCGCCGCTCAGTGTCTGGCTCGTGGCCGCGGTAATGCGCACGTCGACAAGCTCTCCGGGCGAGCCGAGGCCGGTGAAGTTAACGACCTTGTTGTGGCGAGAGCGCCCGCGCAGGCGCGTCGGATCAGTGCGCGAGGGTCCTTCGACCAGGACCTCGAGCGTGCGCCCGACGAACCGCTCGGCGCGCTCCCGTGCGCGGCGTTGGACCACTTCAACGAGCCGCTCCATGCGCGCGACCTTCACTTCGTGGGGGATCTGGTCGGGCAGGGTCGCCGCCTCGGTTTCCCGGCGCGGCGAGTACACGAACGTGAAGGCCCCGTCGTAGCCGACCGCCTCCACGAGGGTCAGCGTCTCCTCGAAGTCCTCCTCGGTTTCGCCCGGGAAGCCGACGATGACGTCCGTGGTCAGCGCGCAATCCGGCACGTGCTCGCGGATGAGCGCCACGCGGTCGAGATAACGCGCTCGGGTATAGGTGCGACGCATGCGCTTGAGGACGGCGCTCGATCCGGACTGCAGGGGCAGGTGGATGTGCTCGCACAGCGCCGGGAGCTCGGCGTGAGCGCGGATGACGTCCTCGCGCATGTCCTTCGGATGCGGGCTCGTGTAGCGGATGCGCTCGATCCCGTCGACGGCGTCGACGACCGCGAGGAGCTCCGCGAAGCTGACGCGCTCTGCCGGCGGCAGATCGCGCCCGTAGGAGTTGACGTTCTGCCCGAGGAGCGTCACCTCGGTCACGCCGTCGGCGGCGAGGTGGCTGATCTCCTCGACGAGCTCGCCCGGCGTCCGGCTCACCTCGCGACCTCGGGTCGAGGGGACGATGCAGTACGAGCAGACACTGTTGCAGCCCACACTGATCTGGACCCAGCCCTGGAAGTCTCGCTCGCGCTTGCCCGGCAGGCGGCCCGTGAAGCCCTCGAACTCGAAGAAGCCCTGAGCGGTCAACGAATCGCTTGTGAGGAATTCAGCGAGCCTGTGCACCTGCCCGGGCCCGAAGGCAACGTCCACGAACGGGAACCTCGCGAACACCTCCTCCTTCACCGACTGCGCCCAGCACCCGCCGACGCCCACGACCCGATCCGGACGCTCGGACTTCAGCCGCTTGGCCTCGCCCAGGTGGGCGACGAAGCGATTGTCCGCCGCCTCGCGGATCGAGCACGTGTTGAACAGGATCAGGTCCGCCTCGGCGCGCGTCTCCGCCTCGGCGTAGCCGATCGACTCGAGCATGCCTTTGATCCGCTCGGAGTCGTGGGCGTTCATCTGACACCCAAAGGTCGTGACGTGATAGCGCTTCTTCACTTCGCGTATTCGATCGCTCGCGACTCGCGGATGACCGTGACCTTGATCTGGCCGGGGTACTCGAGCTCCTTCTCGATCTCGCGCGCGATCGCATGCGAGAGTAGCGTCGCCGCGTCGTCGTCGATCGCGGTGGGGGCGACCATGACGCGGATCTCGCGACCGGCCTGCATGGCGTAGACGCGGTCCACCCCGGCGTGCCGTGCGGCGATCTGCTCGAGGTCGCGGAGTCGCTTGACGTACTGCTCGAGCGACTCTCCGCGCGCTCCGGGGCGCGCACCCGAGAGCGCGTCGGCGGCCTGGACGATGACGGCCTCGACGGTTTGGGGCTCGACCTCGTTGTGGTGGGCCTCCATGGCGTGGGCGACCGCTTCGGGCTCGCCGTATTTGCGTGCGAGATCGCCGCCGACAAGGGCGTGGGGTCCTTCGATCTCGTGGGTCACGGCCTTGCCGATGTCGTGCAGAAGCGCGGCCCGGCGCGCCGTCTTGGAGCTGGCGCCGAGCTCGTCGGCCATCATCGCGGCGATGCTCGCGACCTCGACCGAATGGGCGAGGACGTTCTGGCCGTAGCTGGTGCGAAAGCGCAAGCGACCGAGGATCTTGGTCAGCTCCGGATCGAGGCCTTGGACGCCGGCGTCGAACACCGCCTGCTCGCCGAGCTCGATCATGTGGCTCTCGAGCTCTGACTTCGCCTGGTAGTACATCTCCTCGATCCGCGCCGGGTGGATCCGACCGTCCTGCAGGAGCTTCTCGAGGGTGATGCGGGCGATCTCCCGGCGTACGCCGTCGAAGCCGGAGAGGACGACCGCCCCGGGGGTGTCGTCGATGATGAAGTCGACCCCGGTGAGGTTCTCGAGGGCGCGAATGTTGCGTCCCTCGCGACCGATGATCCGACCCTTCATGTCGTCGGATGAGAGCTGCACGACGGAGACGGTGGTCTCGGCAGCGTGGGCGGCGGCGAGCCGCTGCATACAGACCGAGAGGATGTTGCGCACACGGCGCTCTGCCTCGCGCTTGGTCTGCTCCTCGATCTCCCGCAGGCGCCGGGCGGCGTCGTGGCGGGCCTGGTCCTCCACCTCCTTGAGCAGCGCCTGCTTGGCCTGCGACGCCGTCATCCCTGACAGTCGCTCGAGCTGGCGCTCGCGCTCGTCGCGCCCGGCGGCCAGGAGCTCACGCTCCCCGTCGAGCTCGGCCTCGCGCTCGGCGAGGCGCTGCTCGCGCCGAGCGACCTCGGCGCGGGTGACGTCTAACGTCTCTTCTCGGGTTTGCAATCGCGCTTCTGTACGGGCGATGTCCTCACGGCGCTTGATGAGCTGAGAGTCGCCCACAGCATGCTTCGTGGGCAGAGCCACCAAGGCCCCCGCACCGTTGGCCGCGCGCATGCGACCGAAGAGAACCGCGGCGCCCACGAATCCCGCAGCGAGCACCACCGCAGCGAAGACTATGTCCATTGCCGTTTCCTCTCGTCGAGCCCGGAGGGCCGGACCCGGTTCGCATCAGTTTTTGGGAGCGACCGATCGGCCCGTGCTCGTGCGCACGATCGGATGACGGAGCGAGGCGACTTTCGTCGCCCTTCAGACGGCGGCTAGAGGACTGTTCGTGTCGGTGGTGGGTATGGGCTCGCTAGCCCGGTCTGGGTTGCCGTACAAACTGAAGGCTCAGGATCCAAGAATCACTAATTTTGCTGGGTTTTCGTGGCCCGCAGGCCATCGATCGCTCTGTGCATCGTAGTACCGCTCGGTTTTCTACGCAAACGACCTTGGACGAAGCTAACCGCGACTCCAGCCCGCCAGCGCTTCGAGCGCGAGATCCGGCTCGTAACCCTTGCGTAGGAGCACGCCGAGGGCGCGGTCACGGCTGCGACGGTCGCGTGGCGGCTCCGGAAAGCGGCGGCGCAGGAGGTCCAGAGCACGATCGAGCTCGCCCGCCGAGGAGGAGTCGTCGGCGAGCGCGGCGCGAACGTACTCGCGATCGACGCCGAGCTCCACCAGCCGCCGTTCGATGCGCTCCGCGCCCCACGCCTCGAGCTCGCGCTTGTCCTGGGTGAAGCGCACGGCGAACCTCGCGTCGTCCAGGTACTCGAGCTCGTGGAGGATCCGCACGGCCTCATCGACGGTCTCCGCCTCGACCCCCACGCGCTCGAGGTGGCGGCGCATCTCGTGCTCGGTGCGGTCGCGGGGAGCGAGGTAACGGTAGGCCCGATTCAGGGCGTCCTGGAGCCGCTCCTCGGGAGGAGTCGGTGCGCTCGCAGTCACTGGCCGGCCGTGTATGCCCTAGTGGACGACCTTTACGCAGCCTGCCCGTCGATCTCGACGGCCGCCAGCGGCGGCTCCTCGTGCGGCTCGATCGGCTTGACCAGGTCGCGACCGATCTCGAGCGTGGCGTAGATCTTCAGCTCGATCTCCCGCGCGGTCTCCGGATGCTCGTCGAGGAAGGCCTTGGCGTTCCCGCGTCCCTGCCCGAGCCGCTCCTCGCCGTAGGAGAAGAACGAGCCGGACTTGGTGACGATGTCGTTCTCGATCCCGTAGTCGAGCAGGCACCCCGAGGTCGAGATCCCCTTGCCGAACTCGATGTCGAACTCTGCCTGCTTGAATGGGGCCGCGACCTTGTTCTTGAC
>JAXDGF010000059.1:0-12821 GCA_034665165.1 Solirubrobacteraceae bacterium
AGACGGCTACCGAGAGCGAGCGCTTCGCCTGCTCCTGGCCCACCACGTACTCGTTGAGGACGTCGTAGATCTCCCGCGGCTTGGGGAGGTTCTCGATGTCGAACGTCGGCGGAGCGGTGAGCTCCTCATCAATGATCTCGTTGCAGAGATCGATGCACTCATCGCAGATGTACACGCCGGGACCGGCGATGAGCTTCTTGACTTGCCGTTGCGACTTCCCGCAGAAGCTGCAGAGAAGCTGTTCGTTGGAGTCAGTGGGACGTGCCATATTGCTGCCCTCTCCCGGAGCCGCGGCTGTGCGCGACCTCGAAGCCTAATACTTCAGTGCTGCGAGATCACGCGATCGACGATGCCGTAGTCCTTTGCCTCCTCAGAGCTCATGAAATAGTCGCGTTCGGTGTCCTTGCGTACCTCTTCGACCGGCTTGCCCGTATGGTGGGCGATGATCTCGTCGAGTCGCCGCCGCACGTCGATGATCTCGCGCGCGTGAATCTCGATGTCGGTGGCTTGCCCCTGGAAGCTCGAAGATACCTGATGGATGAGGATCTTCGCGTTGGGTAGCGCCATGCGCTTACCGTGCGCGCCGCCCGAGAGGAGCAGGGCGCCCATTGACATCGCGATCCCGACGCAGATCGTCTGCACATCGGGCTTGATGAACTGCATCGTGTCGTAGATCGCCAGCCCGGCGTAGACCGAACCCCCGGGTGAGTTGATGTAAATCGAGATGTCCTTGTCCGGATCCTCGGACTCGAGGTGCAGCAGCTGCGCCACGATCAGGTTCGCGATCTGATCATCGATGGGCGTACCCAGAAAGATGATTCTTTCGTTGAGCAGACGACTGTAGATGTCGAAAGCGCGCTCCCCGCGGGAGGTCTGCTCGACGACCATCGGTACCAATGGGCTCATGGGGTGGCTCTTTCTTCGTGCCTAGGCCGGAATCCTGCCCGCAGCGGCCTGGCCTTCCCGGCCTGCCGACGGTGCTTCAAGTGCGTCACGTAAGCGTGTAGCGCCACTCGCGGCGAGTCTAGCAACCGTCGAGAGCCGTCCTCAGACAACCGTCGACGCCCCCGGGCAGCGGTCATCCGCCGCCGCGCTCGTGCTCAGCTTCCCGGCGTCCAGATCTTCGGGGAGGACTCGGGCGCCTTGGTCTCGCCGGACTGCGCTTCGTCCTGTCCCGGGGTCCACAACTTCTCGCGCGCCTTTGCCGATTCCGCGCGCGCGTTGGCCTCGTCCATCCCGATCGGCTTGGCCTCGCGCACGAGCAGGTCGATTGCCTGCCGCACGGCCAGCTCCTCGCGCAGGCGCCCGATCTTGTCGGACTTGCGCAGCCGGTCGAGCAGATCCTCCGGCGAGATGCCGTCGCGCTCGGCCGACGGCCGCAGGGCGTCAAGAATCTCCTCGTCGCTCGGCTCGATGTTCTCGGCGGCGATGACGGCCGCGAGCGCGGCCTCGCGCCGAATCGCCTGCTCGGCCTCGGGCTCGGCCTCGTGAACCACTTCCTCCTCGTCCGCCTTGCCGGCGAGCTGGAGGTAGGCCTCCTTCGACAGGCCCTGCCGCTCGAAGGCGTGGACCATCTGGTGCCAGAGCTGATGCGCGCGCTCGTGAATCAGGTTCTGCGGTATCTCGATGCTCCCCTGAGCCGCTACCGCGTCGAGCACCGCCTCTTCGAACTCACGGTCAATCTCCCGCTGCTCGGCCTCGGTGAGCCGTCCCGAGATGTCATCGCGCAGCTCCTGCAAGCTGTCGAATCCGGCCGTCTCAACCGCGAACTCGTCATCGACCTCGGGGAGGCGCTTCTCCTTGACCTCCTTGACGGTGACGTCGAAGGTCGCGTCCTTACCGGCGAGCGCGCCCTGGCCGTCGGGGAAGGTGACGTTGACGGTCCGCTCATCGCCCGCCTGCGCACCGACGAGCTGCTCCTCGAATCCGTCGATGAGCTGCCCCGAGCCAAGCTCCAGGGTCTGATCGCGACCCTCGCCGTTCTCGAACGGCTCGCCGTCGATCTTCCCGAGGAAATCCATCACCACGTGGTCGCCCGTCGCCGCCGGCCGCTCAACGGTCTCGAGCGTTGCCACTCGATCGCGCAGCTGCTCGACCTCGGCGTCGATCTTCGCGGGATCGACCTCCGGGTCGCGCCGTCCAACCTCGACGCCCTTGTACTCGCCCAGCGTCGCCGTGGGCAGGACGCCGACCTCGATCGAGAACGCCAGCGGCTCACCCTCGCCGGGGAGCTCGCCCACGTCGAGCTGCGGATCGCCGACCGGTTCGATCCCGGCAGCGTCGATGGCGTCGTTGTACCAAGAGGGAAGCGAGTGACGGAGCGCCTCATCGAGCACAGCACCGCGTCCAAGACGGCTGATCACCACCGGCGGCGGCACCTTCCCCTTCCGGAAGCCAGGGATCCGCATCTGCCGCCCGAGCTCGCGCGCGGCCTGCTGAAGCCGGCGCTCGACCTCCTCGGAGGCCACCTCGGCCTCGACGCGCACACGAGACTCCGGCAGCTCAGTGACGTTCGTCTTGACCATCGAACGTCGAACGATAGCGTCCGGGACGTGCCCTCCCGCCTCGCCGCGCGCATCATCACCGGCCCGATCGGCTTCTTCGTGGCCGGAGCAATCGACTGGCTGGCCTTGCTCGGCCGCTATCTACGCGCGCGGGCGGCGGGCCGGGACCCGTGGGGGTGACGGCGCGCTGGCGACCGCGCGCTGGGCGCGGCGGGGCGCGGCGGGGCGCTGCGGGGCGCGGCGTGCGGGGGCTCCGACGGGCGGGGGCGGGCCCGGCCGGGCGTGCGGCGCGGGAAACTCGGAGGGTCGCCGGCGCGAGCGAGCTCGGGGAGGACGCGTCACACGCAGTACATAAGACGCTGCCGCACAACGTTTCGCGACAGCGTGATAGTGACAACAGACTCATCACGGGCGCCCGGATTCGCCGTCGGGCGCCCCGGATTCGCCGCCGCGCGCCCGGCTTCGCGCGCGCGCCGACGCGCCTACGCCGACCCGACCCCCACCCCCACGTCGCCCGAACCCGAGCCCGGGTCCGATCCCGCTGCCGCCCCCACGCCCCGCCCGACCACCAGCCGCCCGAGCAGCGGCACCGCCGCACACCCGCACACGGCGAGGAGCAGGAAGGCTGGAACGGGGTGGTGCACGAGCGCCTGCACGAGCACGGCGACGACGAGCCCGCCACCGTTCCCGGCCAGCCACATGAGGGCGGCGACGGTGCCACCGTCGCTGCCCGCCCGGCGCTCGGCGAGCTCGAGGATGACGGGCAGGTCGGTCAGGAGCAGCATCCCCACGATCCCGAGAACGACGGCGTCGACGGCGAAGACGTGGACGACCGCGAGGAGCACCGACCCGCCCACCGCAGCCACGATCGACGCGCTGATCAGCCGGTGCTCGGCCCCGCGTGCGATCACCGCGGGCGCCAGCACGCCGGAGCCGGCAGCTCCCAGGAGCACCATGGCGACGAGCACGGCGCCGGCAGCGTTGGCCGAGACCCCGTAGTCGTCGAGGAGGGCCTGGAGCCAGGTGGTAAGGGCGATGAAGACGCCAAAGCCGACGAACACAAGCCCGGCGAGCACGCGCACCTGCCCATCGCCCCACACCACGCGCAGGGGGCGCCGGGCCGCGCGAACGCCCACCGCCGCCCGCGGCAGGCGGAGCGCTGCGAGCATCGCCGCCGCCGCCACGGCCGCGAACACGGCTCCGATCACGAGCAACGCATGGATCCGGGCACCCCCGAGCGCCGAGCTGAGCACGAGGGCGAGGAGCATGCCGACCATCATTCCGGCCGATCCCGTGGCGATCCCCTCGTGGCGCTCGGATTCGGGGAGCCGCTCACCGGCGAGCTTGGTGATCGAACCGAGCACGAAGGGCTGGGCCACGGCGACGGCGGACTGCCCGGCCAGCGCCCAGGCGAAGTCGTCGCCGACCAGCCGTAAGAGCCCGCCCGCCACGGTCAACACCGCCCCCGCCGCGAGGCCGCCGTGGAGTGAGCGGTCGAGCGCCCTTCCCACTGGGATGGCCAGGACCACGTATACGAGCGGGAAGATTTCCGACAGCCATCCGACCGCGCTCTCTGACACGCGGTAATGGTGGGCCGTGCCGGTCGTGATCGGGGCGTACGTCAGCCACAGCAGCTGCGTCGCCGCCGCCAGCAGGGCGAAGGCGCCGATCACCGTCCAGCCGCGGCGCCGGTTCCGCTGCTCAGGTGGGGTCGCGCTGGGCATCGCCGCTCACTTGATCGGGCGAGCCACCCCGCCCCGGGGTTGAAAGGTAGAGAAACTGCGCACCACAAACCGCCACCGTTTACGATCGCCCGCGCCATGGCGAGATCTGGGACCTTGCGCGCGCTCGTCGCGACCTGCATGCTCGCCGCCGCCGTCGCTCCCGCCAAGGCGGCCGCGTCCGCGACCCAGGAGTCGATCTTCCAGGACGACAACCAGCTCGTGTATGCGTCGCCGGGCCACGCGGCGCAGGTCCTTGCTCAGCTCGCGTCGCTTGGCGTCCAGCGCATCCGGGTCTCCGTGATCTGGGCCCTGGTGGCGCCGAGCCCGTACTCGAGGACCCGCCCGAGCTTCGACGCAGCCAACCCGGCTGCTTACCCGAAAGGGGCCTGGGACCGCTACGACACCCTCGTCACCGACGCTCAGTCCCTCGGCCTCAAGCTTGACTTCGATGTCACCGCCCCCGCCCCGTACTGGGCCGCGGGCCGCCCTCCCGCCTACGTCGCCGCCAAGTTCAGGAAGACGTATTCGCCCTCGGCGGTCGAGTTCGGGCAGTTCGTCGAGGCCGTCGGCACGCGTTACAGCGGCAGCTACGTCACTCAGATCCCGGCTCCCCCCGCGCCTCCACCCTCGCTGCTCGGGCTTCCGATTCCGCCCCTGCCACTCCTGACCACGCCTGCGCCGACTCCCCCCGCCCCGACCCCGCTTCCGCGCGTCGACTACTGGGAGATCTGGAACGAGCCCAACGAGGCCGGCTGGCTCGCACCACAGTGGCGGCCCGGGCCCCCCGCCCCGGCGCAACCTGGCCACAGGCCCGCCACCAAGACCTGGATCGAGGTGTCCCCGGTGATGTATCGCGGCCTCGTCGACCAGGCGGCGAGCGCGCTGGCCGCCACCGGCCACGGCAGCGACACGATCCTCGTCGGCGACACCTCGGCCAAGGGCTCGGTCCTGCACGGGCTCCTCCCGGCGATGCCGCCCATGACCTTCCTGCGCGCGCTCTACTGCGTGGGGAACTCGTACCGACCGCTCACTGGCACCCGCGCGCTCCAGCTCGACTGCCCCCCGGACGGCAGCGCGAGCACGTTCGCGGCCGAGCATCCCGGGCTCGTGAACGCGACCGGATACGCCGACCACCCATATTCATTTACCCATGCGCCGAACCTTCCGAGCACGAATCCGACGTGGGCCACTATGGCCGACCTCCCGCGTCTCGACCGGGCCTTGACCCGCATCTTCGCCACCTACGGCAACCCGATGCCGGACGGCGTGCCCCTGTACCTGACCGAGTACGGCTACAAGAGCAATCCCCCCAACCCCTACGTCAAGACCTCCCCCGCGCAACAGGCCGAGTACATCAACCAGGGTGAGTACCTCGCCTGGCGGGATCCGTACGTCCGCGCGCTCGCCCAGTTCGAGCTCGTCGACGCGGGGCCGCAGGTCAGCGAACCAGTCGGCACTCCCGCCTACTGGGGGACGTTCCAGACCGGGTTGATCAACTCAGCCGGCGTGCCGAAGCCCTCCTACGACGCCTACCGGCTCCCGATCTGGCTCCCGCGTGCGCGCATCGGCCCACGGGTCACGGTTTGGGGTCAGCTCCGACCAGCGGATCGCGGCGGCCCGGCAACGGGCACGATTCAGTTCGCCCCCGCGGGCGGACCCGGCTTCACCACTCTCCAGCCGGTTCAGACCGCCAGCCCGGAAGGCTTCATCGTCGCCCACGTGGCCGTGACCACCCCCGGGTCACTGCGGCTCGCGTGGCAAGACCCGAGCATCGGGCAGGCCTACTACAGCCGCGCCGTCATCATCACCCGCTGACCCGCGGAAACCTGCACGAGCACGCTCAACTCCGCCTCCCGGCCGCATCCACCGCCGCCACCAGGCTCGCGACCGTCTGGGGGCCGAACAGGCGCCGGACGATGGCCCCGCGCGCGTCGAGCACGAACGCGCTCGGCAGGCCCTGGATGCCGTAGGCGTAGCCCGCCTTGCCGTCCGGGTCCTCGAGCACGGGAAACGACCAGCCGTAGCGGCCCACGAACCTCCGCGCGTAGCTGCGGTTGTCGCTCCAGTCGACGCCGACGACGGTCGCGCGCCCGCCCAGAGCTCGCGCGGCGCGCTCGAGTGCCGGCGCCTCGGCGACGCACGGACCGCACCAGCTCGCGAAGAAGTCAACGAGCGCCGGCCTGCCGCGCAGCGACACGAGCGTCTCGGGCGTGCCCACGAGGACGCGTCCGGGCAGGGCCGGGGCGGCGCGCACGGCGGGCGCGGATCGGGTCAAGGCGACCACGAGCGCCGCGGAGACGAGGGCGACGAGGGCGACAGCAGCGAGGCGCACGGCCTACTGAGAGGCGAGCAGGGGCACGTCGTGCACGATGTCGGCCGGCTTGAAGTTCGACGCGTACAGCGTCATCACTTTGCCGCTGCCCGAGATCCCGTACACCGCCGCGGTGTGGTTGACCTCGTCGGCCGAGGTCGGGTTCGAGGCGCTGACGCCCCACGCCTTCCATACCGGCTTGAGCGCCGCCCGCGTGCCGACCAGGTACTCCATGCGCCCGGTCATGGCGTGGCGCGCGAGGAAGGCGCTCACCGCGGCGGGCGTGTCTCCCCGCGGGTCGGTGGAGACGGCGACGATCCGCACCTTCGACGCCCGCGGTCCGAGCAGCGCCAGCGCGTTGTGCAGGTTCGCCGTGATGAGCGGGCACACGTCCGGGCAGTGGGTGTAGATGAACGTGACCAGCACCGCCTTGCCCTGGTAGGCGGAGATGTTGACCGTGTGGCCGAGGGAGTCGCGCAACGCCAGCGGAGGCTCGACCGCGGGATTGGCGAGGGTCGGACCGTCGAACGAGGCCGCGGCCGCGGCCGGCTTGGCGGCCGGGTTCGTCTTCGGCTGCGTGGAGGGCGACGACCCTCCGCACGCCGTAACGGCAAGCAATACGACGGATGCGATCACCGCACCCGCGCCCGAGCTCGGCCATGCCTTCGCGCCAATCGGGCCCCCCGCGCGGACGCCGCGGCTCCCGAGCGGGCGTCGATTCACGAAACGACCACGACGCCCTTCATGAACTCGTGGATCAGGCACTCGAACTTGTAGGTGCCCTTCTGGGTGAAAGTGATCTTGTTCAGCGCCGGGAGCGGCGAGCCCTTTACCCCCTGCATCGCCCCGGTGTTGGCAAACCCGTTGCCGTGCGCGGCCGGGTCGAGCGAGATCGGAGTCCCGGGCGGGGAGCTGGGATAGGCGGCGCGCGAATCGACCGCAGGCGAGGTGAACGACTTGGCCAGCGGGCTCAGGTACGAGTCGGGGCCGAACGTCGCCGTGTGGGTCTCGAACGAGCCGGCGCCCATCTCGAAGGTGATCGTCGTGCCAGCCTTGATGTGCTTGACGCCCTGGAAGAAGCCGAGGATCTCAACGCCCCCGGTGCCATGGACGCCCATGCTCACCACGTCTCCCGTGATCTTAGTCTTCAGGAGCGTCTTGGCCTCGGCGGCGTCGGCCGCCTGCTGAGTGGCGACTTGCGCCGCGATCTGGGCCCTGGAGGGGGCCGCCTTGCCCTTCGGCAGCACGACGACCTTTCCCTTCATGCCGGGGTGCACGTCGCAGAAGTAGTTGAAGCGGCCCGCCTTGGTGAACTTCACAACAAAGGGCTTGGGTGGTCCGAGCGGGAGCCCGGAGTCGACGCGCCCGGTGCCCTTGAACTTGTGTCCGCCACTGGGGCCGAGGAGCACCGGGTTGAAGCCGAGGATCGGAACCTTGGTGGCGAACCAGAACGGGTTGCCGGCCGCGTCGGCGACGAGGCCGGTGGTGTTGGCCGTCGGCAGTATCAGCGGGAGCGCGCCGCCCTTGGCGACGATGTCGACGTCGTGGAACCCGGGCCCGAGACCGAGCCACGCGATCGAGTCGCCGGCGTGGATCTTGACCGTGCTGGGGAAGTACGCGAGGGCCTCGCCGCCCTTCTGGATCAGCTGCTGCGCGAAGGCGGGCGACCCGCCGCCATACACCACCTGCGTCCGCGCGCTCGCCACGGCGGGTAGCGCCGCAAGTCCAAGCGCCGTCATAAGACCAACACCCCAGCGTTTCATGGCACCACCCCGAGTTGAGGAACCGCGGCAGCATAACCGGAGGACCGGACCGCCGCAAGCGCCCGTGTTCTACCGGCCGCTCCGATCGGTGCCGCCGCCGTCGGCATCCTGGAGCAGATTCCGAACTTCGCGCAGCGCGACGGGCAGCGTCGTCAGGTCGAAGATCCGCGTGCCCTTGATATCGACGAGCATCGCGCGGCTGCGCTCGACCGCGCCGGCGTTGGCGTGAGCCCAGAGGTCGATCCCGGTCTCCGCGTCCGCGTCGGCGGGGGCGGTTCGCAGCACGTCCTGGGTCAGGGCCCGCTGCAGGCTGTAGAGGTCGTCGCGCAGGGCCGAGCGCGCGAGCGCGTGCCAGCGGTTCGCGCGCGGGAGCTCAGCGATCCGGTCGCGCAGCCAGTTCAGCTGCAGGCGACCACCGAGGCGGAAGTAGACCGCCGCCACGGCCTCGACGCTGTGCCCGGTCGCCTGGGCCACCTCCACGATGTCGAGGACGGGAAAGGCCCACGGCATGCCCGCGACACGTTGCGCGACGTCTGTCGGCACGCCCGCCCCTTCGAGCTTGTCGAACTTGGCTTGCCACAGCACGCGGTCGCCCGCGTCGAGGAGCTCGGGAAGCGAGCGCATGAGCGTCGCGGCGCCGGGCGCGAACTGCGCCACCGTGGCCGCGATGTCGATCGAGCGCTGAGGGGAGCGGACGAGCCAGCGCGTCGCGCGCTCCACGAGCCGGCGCCCGTCGAGCAGCATCTCGATCTGGGTCTGGGCCGCGATGCGGTTGTCCAGGGCCTCGACCTGGGTCCAGAGCTCACGCATCCCGTACACCTCGCGCGCGACCGCGTACCCTCGCGCGAGCGTCGACGCGGCGGCGCCGGTCTCCTCCTGGAGACGGAACACGAACGTGGCGCCGGCCCGATCCACCAGCTGGTTCGCCACCACCGTGGCGATGATCTCCCGGCGCAGCCGGTGGCGGCGCATCTGCGCTCCGAAGCGCTCCGGTAGCGGTGAGGGGAAGTAGCGCTCGAGGTCGTGGGCAAGGTAGGCGTCCTCGGGCAGGTTCGACTCGAGCAGCTCGGTGTAGAGGTCGATCTTCCCGTAGGCCATGAGCACCGCCAGCTCGGGCGCGGTGAAGCCCGCGCGGTCACGCCGGCGCTCGACGATCTCCTCCTCGCTGGGCAGGAATTCGAGCTCGCGGTTGAGGTGCGCGCTCTGCTCGAGATGGCGAACGAGACGCTGGTGGACGTCGACCATCAACGCCGCCTGAGCCATGGCCAGGCTCATCGCCTGGGTCTGGGTGTAGCTCCCGTAGAGCACCCGCTCGGAGACGGAGTCGGTCATCTCGCCCAGGAGCTGGTTGCGCTGCTTCTCGGTCATGTCGCCGGCGGCGACGACGGCATCGAGGAGGATCTTGATGTTCACCTCGTGATCTGAGGTGTTGACTCCCGCCACGTTGTCGATCGCGTCGGTGTTGATCCGGCCACCGCTCAGCGCGTACTCGATCCGCCCGCGCTGGGTGAACCCGAGGTTGCCGCCCTCGCCGACGACGCGGCAGCGCAGCGCGCCGGCGTCGACCCGCACGGCATCGTTGGTCTTGTCGCCCGCGTCGGCGTGGGTCTCGTCCGAGGCCTTGACGTAGGTGCCGATCCCGCCGTTCCAAAGCAGGTCGACGTTGGCGCGCAGGAGCTCGCGGATGAGCTCGCTCGGGGTCAGCGCTTCGGCCTCGATCGCGAGCGCCTCGCGGACCTCCGCCGAGATGGGGATCGACTTCGCGGTCCGGGCGAAGACGCCCCCGCCCGCGGAGATTGCGGCCGGGCTGTAGTCGCTCCACGCCGAGCGCGGGAGGGCGGCCAGCCGCGCGCGCTCGGCGAAGCTGACCTCCGGATCGGGGTTGGGGTCGAGGAAGATGTGAAGGTGGTTGAAGGCGGCCACGAGCTTGATGTGGTGCGAGAGCAGCATCCCGTTGCCGAAGACATCGCCGGCCATGTCGCCGATCCCGACCACGGTGAAGTCGTCGGTCTGGGTGTCGAGGCCGAGCTCGCGGAAGTGGCGCTTGACCGACTCCCAGGCCCCGCGGGCGGTGATGCCCATCTTCTTGTGGTCGTACCCGTGTGAGCCACCCGAGGCGAAGGCGTCGCCGAGCCAGAAGCCGTACTCGGCCGAGACCTCGTTCGCGATGTCGGAGAACGTCGCCGTCCCCTTGTCGGCGGCGACGACCAGGTAAGGGTCGTCATCGTCGTAGCGGACAACGCGGGCCGGGGGCACGACCTCGTCCCCGACGACGTTGTCGGTCAGGTCGAGCAGACCGCGCAGGAAGGTCTGGTAGCAGGCGATGACCTCGTGCTGGAGCGCCTCGCGACCGCCGCCGCCGGGCGGGCGCTTGACCACGAAGCCCCCCTTCGACCCCACCGGGACGATCAGCGCGTTCTTGACCATCTGCGCCTTCATCAGGCCGAGGACCTCGGTGCGGAAGTCCTCGGGCCGGTCCGACCAGCGCACGCCGCCGCGCGCGACCTTGCCGCCGCGGAGGTGGACGCCCTCGACCCGCGGCGAGTAGACGAAGATCTCAAAGCGCGGGCGGGGCAGCGGCAGGATCGGGATCGCCGCGGGATCGAGCTTGAAGGAGAGGAAGCTCCGAGGGCCCCCGTCGACCTCGGCCACGAAGTAGTTCGTGCGCAGCACGGCACAAACGACGGCGAGAAAGTTGCGCAAGATCCGGTCCTCGTCGAGGCTCGCGACGGCGTCGACCGCGTGCTCGATAGCGTCCACGAGCAGCTTGGCGGCCGCGGCGTCGTGTCCCTCGGGGTGGAAGCGCGCCTCGAAGAGCTCGACCAGCAGCCTCGCGATCGCGGGATGGCGAAGCAGCGTGCGCTCGATGTACTGATCGGAGAAGGTGATGCCGGCCTGGCGCAGATATTTGTCGACGGCCCGCAGCACCATGATCTGGCGCCCGGTGAGCGCAGCGCCAAGCACGAGTGCGCCGAGACCGTCGTTCTCGAGCTCGCCGCGGCGGACGGCCAGGAACGCCTCCTCGAAGAGGTCGCGGACCTGCTCCTCGTCGAGCACATCCCCGACCGTGCACGTCAGCCCGAAGTCGTAGATCCAGACGGTGGCACCGTCGCTCTTCGCGATCGGGTACGGACGCTCGTCGCTGACGCGGGCGCCCATGTTCTCGAACGTGGGCAGGACATCGGAGAGGGTGACCGCGACGGCGCTGAAGAGCTTGCAGCGAACCCGGCCGCGGCCAGA
The DNA here is from genome assembly GCA_034665165.1 of Solirubrobacteraceae bacterium. Classification (GTDB taxonomy): domain Bacteria; phylum Actinomycetota; class Thermoleophilia; order Solirubrobacterales; family Solirubrobacteraceae; genus Palsa-465. The sequence goes on from JAXDGF010000059.1 coordinate 11,543, forward strand.
CTCGAGCGGCTGGTAGATGCTGATGAGCAGCGGACTACCGGCGAGGAGCTCCTCGAGGCGGCGGATGTCGGCGACCGCCGCGCGAGCCACCCAGTCGTCGCGGTAGGCGGGTGGGAAGGCGGCCTGGTACTGGTGGAAGAGCTGCGTCCCGCGCCCCTCCCCCTCCTCCTCGACGAGGGCGTCGCGCAGATCGTCGGCCCACGAACGAATCGCCTGCGCCAGGCGGGCCTCGAGCTCGGGGAGGTCGACTTCCGGCGGCGGCGCGTCGTCGCACCAGAGCACGTAATGGACCCGGATCAGGACTGACTCGGAGATGTACAGGCTCCAGTCGACCCGCGTCGCGCCGAACGCCTCGGCGAGGAGCGCTCCCAGCCGTTCGCGGTTCTCGGTGCTGAAGCGATCGCGGGGAACGAAGACGAGACAAGAAAGGAATCGGTCATAGGGGTCGCGGCGCGCCAGGAGCTTCAAGCGCTGGCGCTCGCCAAGGGCGAGGATGCTCATCGCCGCCTCGAAGAGCTCGTCGGTCGTGATCTGGAACAGCGAGTCCCTGGGGTACACCTCCATGATCTCGACGAGCTCCTTGGCGTCGTGCCCGCCCGGCGGGAACGCGGCGCGGCGCAGGATCTGCTCGACCTTCTGGCGGATGATCGGGATCGCGCGCGGGTTCTCGCTGTAGGCAGCGCTCGTGTAGAGGCCGAGGAACCGCCGCTCGCCGGTGACCTCGCCCGCGGCTCCGAACGTCTTGACGCCGATGTAGTCGAGGTAGGCCGGGCGATGGACGGTGGCGCGCGAGTTCGCCTTCGTGAGCACGAGGAGCTGCGGGACGCGGGCGAGCTCTCTCGCCCGGCGGGGAAGCTTCCGGAAGGTCCCGCCGGACCCCGCGTCGCGGAGGATGCCGAGTCCGGTGCCCGGGATCGCCCGCAGCCCGTCGGCGCCGTCCTCGGTCGCAAGCTCGTACTCGCGGTAGCCGAGGAAGGTGAAATGGTGATCCTCGACCCAGGCCATGAAGCCCCTGGCCTCGTCTACCTCATCCCTGTCGATGGGCGGCGGGGACGCGACCAGCTCGGCGGCGATCGCCTGAGCGCGTGTGCGCATCGCTCCCCAGTCCTCGACCGCGGCGCGCACCTCCCCGAGCACGCGCTCGGTCCCCGTCAGTAGGGCTGCGAGTCGCTCGGCGTCGGTTTCGCGGTCGATCTCGATGTGTGCGAACGATTCGGCGATGGCGCCGGGAGCGTCGGACCCGGGAGCCAGGATCTGCACGAGCTCTCCCGCCTCGTCG
>JAXDGF010000060.1:0-2589 GCA_034665165.1 Solirubrobacteraceae bacterium
ACCGATGTCTGCACCGCCTTCGTGGGCGGCGTGCCCACGCTGCCCGTCTACCTCGGCGAGCTTCAGGGGCGGGCGCTGGGCGCCGCCATCGAGGCGTGGGACCCCGAGGGCCGCGCGCTCGAAAACGAGGTGGGCGAGCTCGTCATCACCGAGCCGATGCCGTCGATGCCGGTGGGCTTCTGGGGCGACGACGACGGGTCTCGCTACCACGAGAGCTACTTCGACACCTACCCCGGCGTCTGGCGTCACGGCGACTGGATCATGATCACCGACCGCGGCACAGCGATCATCTACGGACGGTCCGACTCGACCATCAACCGGGGAGGGGTGAGGATGGGGACAAGCGAGATCTACCGCGCCGTGCTCGCCCTCCCCGAGGTCGTCGACGCGCTCGTCGTCGACGTCGCCGGGCGGCCGGGATCCGATCACGGTTGGATGCCGCTGTTCGTCGTCCTGCGCGACGGCGATGAGCTCACCGACGAGCTGATCGCCGAGATCAGGAGGCGCATCCGTCAGGACTGCTCTCCGCGCCACGTGCCCGACGAGATCAAGCGCGTCGCCGAGGTCCCGCGCACGCTGTCGGGCAAGGTGGTCGAGATCCCGGTCAAGCGCATCCTCATGGGGGTCGCGCCGGAAGTGGCCGCGAGCCGCGAGTCACTCGCGAACCCGGCGGCACTCGACTACTTCGTCGCCCTCCACGAGAGCATGGCGACCGCGGATCGGTGACGGGGTGAGGGCTCTCGACGCGAGCCCTAACACGCTTTGTCGCGCTCGCCCCGCGCGCTCGGGTTATCCTCGCTTCCATGCTCTGCGCCACCGCCCCAGTCAGGTCGCCCAACGTTCACCCCGGGTGCGTAAACGTGCCCGGGACCGACGACCACGGCTTCGAGGAGCTGTGCCATCTCGTGACCGAGGAGGATCCCGACACCGCGCTGTGCGGCAAGGACGTCACCGGATACCCCTGGAACCCGCCGTGGCCGCGCTGTGAGGCGTGCCTGGCCATGTCGCGCGGGGAGATGAACTGACGCCTGACACCCGACAGGAACGCGTCGCCGTCGTGGGCGGAGGATCGTGGGGGACAACCGTCGCCTCGATCACGGCCCGCAACGTTCCCACCATTCTCTGGACCCGGCGCCCCGAAGTCGCCGAGGAGATCGAACGCGACCACACCAACAGCGCCTACCTCGGGGATGAGGAGCTCCACCCGGAGTTGCGCGCCACGAGCTCGCTCGAAGAGGCCGTCGCCCAGGCCGACGTCCTCGTCATGGCCGTCCCCTCGCACGGTTTTCGCACCGTCCTCGAGAGCGCCGCGCCGCACGTGCGTCCGTGGATCCCGATTGTCAGCCTGACCAAGGGGCTCGAGCTCGATACCCGCCTGCGCATGACCGAGGTGATCGACGAGATCCTTCCCGGTCATCCCTCCGGCGTACTCGCCGGCCCCAACCTGGCTCGAGAGGTGATCGGCGGCTACGCGGCCGCGGCCGTCATCGCCATGCCCGACGCCCGTATCGCCCACGCGCTCCAGGACATCTTCCGCCGAACCCTGTTTCGCGTTTACGCCAGCACCGACGTGCTCGGCGTGGAGATCGCGGGGGCGCTCAAGAACGTGTTCGCCATCTCCGCCGGGATGGCATCGGGACTTGGAACCGGAGACAACACCCGGGCCCTCGTCATCTCCCGCAGCCTGGCCGAGATGACCCGGCTGGGGGCGGCGATGGGAGGCGAGCGCCACACGTTCGCCGGCCTGGCCGGGATGGGAGACCTGCTCGCCACGTGCATCAGCCCCCTCAGCCGCAACCGCCAAGTCGGGGAGGAGCTCGCGCGCGGGCGGACGATCGACGAGATCGTGGCCGACATGAACATGGTGGCCGAGGGGATCAAGACCTCGCGCGTCGTCATGGAGCTGGCTGAACGACACGAGGTGGAGATGCCGATCGCGCGCGAGGTGTTCGGCGTCGTACACGAGGGCCGCACGCCGGAGGAGGCGTTCCGGGGACTGTTCAAGACGCGGCCGACGACGGAGCTGGCGGCCAATTGACGAGCGTGACCGTCGTCCATGGCACCCCCGAGGGCCCGGCGGCATGGCCCGCTCCGGCCGGCTCGGGTGCGCTCGTGCTGACGTTCGCCTCGACGCCGGCCGAACGCGCGGTGATCGACGACTGGTTGCGCCGGGCGCGGTCCGATGGCACGCGGGTCGACGTCGTCGAGGCTGCGGACGCTCGGCTCGAACAGGAGCTGGCGACCGCGTCCGACGATCCCTGGGTCGTTCCCGTCCGCGTAGCCTGGCTGCCGCGGGAGCGCAACGGCGTGCGGGCCGCGCGCCCGTCGGACCTCCTCTTCCTCGCCGATCCCCGGCGCCCGCGGGCGCGGCTGCAGGCGCGGATCTTGCGCCAGGAGCCGGATCGCTGCCGGGTTGTGGTCGGCGAGCCGGCGCGTCTCAGCGATCTGCGCGTGCGGTTCAACAGCGTCAGGAGCGAGGAGAGCTTCCCGATCTTTGTCGAGCGCCAGGCCCGCCTCGCGCTCGAGCGCGCCGAGCGCTCGGTGATCGGGATGCAATACAAGGTCCCGCGCCTCGTGGCCGAGGAGATC
>JAXDGF010000061.1:0-6853 GCA_034665165.1 Solirubrobacteraceae bacterium
GCGTCGAGGTCCTCCTGGCTGCCCCAGAGCTCGGTCACCCACACCGTGTCCGGTTCGCTCACGGACCGGTTGACGACGTAGAGCTCGCAGCCCGGCGCGCCCTGGAGGCATGCCGCGACGCGAAGCAAGACCTCGGCGAGCTTGGCTCCGGCGCCAGGCTTGGCGACGGCTTTCGCGTAGCGAGCGACCTGGGGCATCGAGGGCAAGGCTAGGACATTCGGGGCGCGCGTGAGGGGCCCCGGCGCGTGAGGGGCCCCGGCGCGTGAGGGGGCCCGGGCGCGTGAGGGGCGGTCGCCGGGGGGGCGTGGTCGCTTTTGTCGAATTGTTTGACATTTTCTACCCCGCCCCCGGCCCAGGCGCGCGCTCGAACCCGCCCGGCCCGCCCCGCTCGAACCCGCCCGGTCGCACTCGGCCGGCCCCGCCTGGCTGCACCCGCTCGGCCCCCTCGCCCCCCGCGGCGGGTAAATTCCCGCCGATGGGAACCGACGCCCCCCTCACGGGCCGCTGCAACTGCGGCGCCGTCCGCTACGAGGTCGCCGGACCACTCGTTTCCGCCTCCTACTGTCATTGCACGCGCTGCCAGCGCCGGAGCGGCGCGGCGGCGTCGGCGAACACCCGCCCGGCTCCCGGCGCGTTCACGATCGTCGCCGGCGAGGACCGCCTGCGGGCGTGGGCGCCCGAGGACGGCCGGGAGAAGCTGTTCTGCGGCGACTGCGGTTCGTCGATGTTCAGCCGCGACCCGAACGATCACGACGTGGTGGCCGTCCGCATGGGGACGTTCGACCGCGACCCCGGGATCCGGCCCGGCCACCACCAGTTCGTGGCCTACGCCGCGTCCTGGGAGCCGCTCCCCGACGACGGGCTGCCCCGCTACCCCGAGCGCACGCCGCGGCGGTAGCGCGCCCCGTGCGCCCCTGAGCGCCCCTCGCGCGGCCCCGTCGGGCCACCCGCCCCACCGGACGCACCCGCCCCACCAGACGCACCCGCCCCATCCGGCGCACCCGCCCCACCAGACGCACCCGCCCCATCCGGCGCACCCGCCCCGCCCGGCGCACCCGCCCCATCCGGCGTACCCGCCCCACCAGACGCCAAGAACCGCGGCCGCGCCTCCCGGAGAAACCCTCCCAGGTCGGCGTTGAAGCGCTCGGGCCGCTCGAGCATGGGAGCATGGCCGGTGTCTTCGTAGGTCAGCCGCCGCGAGCCGGAGATGAGCCACTCGAACTCGGCGGCGTCCGAGAGCGGAACGAGGCGGTCCGAGTCGCCCCACACAATCAGGGTCGGGCACGCGATCTCGCCGAGGCGGTCGCGGATGGGGTAGCGGGTGAGCGCGTCGAGCGCGGGATTGACGCCGGGCTTGTTGATGCCGCGCACCTGCTCGGCGATGAGCGGACCGGGGAGCTCTTCGGGATGGGCGACGACGAGGCCGAGCATCCAACGGCGCACGCGCGGCCGCAACGCCAACCTGGGATAGCGCCGGGCGAGCCAGGCGATGTGGAAGAACAGGACGTTCTCCATCCGGTGGCGTAGGCCGCGCTGGCGGTCGGCACGGGCGCGCTCGACGCTCAGGCCGGCGGCGGCGACGAGGCATAGCGCCTCGACGCGCGCGGGTGCCCTGATGGCCATCTCCGCGGCGACGTAGCCGCCCATCGAGTTGCCCACCACCCGGACGGTCTCGACCCCGAGCGCATCGCACAGCGCGCCGAGGGCGCGGGCGTAGCCGGAGATCGAGATCGGGCGCGCGGGCATCTCGGACTCGCCGAAGCCAGGGAGGTCGACGGCGATGACGCGATACCGGTCCGTGAAGGCCGGGATGTTCTCGAGCCAGTTCTGCCAGCAGCCGGCGAGGCCGTGGATGAAGAGGAGCGCTGGGCCTGAGCCGATGTCGATGTAATTCAGCCAGCGGCCCTCGATCTTCTCGCGGCGCTGGTGCGCGCGCCAGTCGACGTCGAGCCACGCTGCCCGCGGGCTCACGACCGGGCCGCCTTCGCCCGCGGCTTGCGAACCGCGGCCGCCGGCGCCGGCTCCGGCGCCAGCGCCCGACGCAGAACCTCGAGCTCGGCTCCCTCGGCCGCCTCCGCGAGCGCGAGAAGTCCATCGACGCTCGCCACCGCCGCCACGCGCTTGGCGAACGCGCGCTGCTTGGCGGGCGTGAGCCGCGCGAGCACCGTGAGCGATTCGCGTTCGAGCCCATCTGACTCAACGGCCCCGAACAGTCCCGCCAGAACCTCCTCGTCCTCAGCCGCGATGAGCTCCGCGATGCGCCGCTGGGTCGCCTCGTCGAGCTCGGCGGCGAAGGCCACGAGTGCGGGCCACAGCTGCTCGTCATGGGCGGCCGCGATGATGGCGGAGAACATTGGTCGCAGGGCGGTGGCGAGGGCCGCGACGCGCCGGCGCGCGGGCGCCGGCAAGAGGGGCAGAAAGGCGAGGAGGTCGGCCCACAAGGCCTCGCGCGCTGCGGCGTCGACGATCGCCGCAAGCACCGTCCGCGTCTGGATCGAGGGCAGCTGGACGAAGCGCTCGCGACTAACCGTGTTCATGGCCCGGGTCACTGGGAGGAGCACGCCCCAGAGGTCATCCTTCTGCGCGGCACGGACGAGACCCTCGAGCACCTCGTCGTCCTGCGCCGCCGCGATCTCCGCGAGCTCCCCGCGCTGGCGCTCGCTCACGTGACCCATGACGTCGAGCGCCTCAGTCCACAGCCCGTCCTCCGATGCCGTGCGGATGATCGACTCGAGCCGCTCCTCGGGGAGCAGAGCGACGAGCGAACCGAGGCTTCCCTTCGACTCGACCACGTAGGCCGTGCGCAGCAGCGCCTCGTCGTCGATCACGTCGAGCGCTGCCTCTGTCGCTGCCTTGGAGAGGTGGCCGACGACGCTCCCCATGGTGATGTACTGCTCGCGGCGCACGAGCTCCTCGGTGATGTCGGCGACCTGCTCGGCCGGGAGCGCGCCGATGACACGGCTGGCGCGGCGCGGATCGAGATGCTGGGTGACATCGGCGAGAAAGCCGGCGGGCATGCGGGCGGCGATCTCGACGGCACGATGAGGATCGAGCACGCCCGTCAGGCGCGCGCACAGGAGCGGGCCGAACACCGACTCGCCGATCGCGGCCGTGAGCTTGGAAGGAAGCAGCTTCGACGCGGCCGCGACACGCCCCAGCAGCTGCCGGTCGGCGTCGAAGAGCGCGCCGGTCACCTGCTCGCGCAGATCCCTGATGTCCTGGGGCTCGAGCAGCTCGAGGTAGTCGATCTCCTCGGGCCGGCACCCGATGAGCCGGGCGAGCTTGATGATCTCGAGCCCGAGGTCGAGGTCGGCGCGCATGTCAGCCGAAGAGAATCTTGCGGATCGTTCCGCGCAGGAGCCGCGGCACGACCCCGAGTGACTGCTCGACCGCGGCCTCGAGCTCTTGCGACTGCCGCGCCTTGGCGTCCCTGATAACGTCGGCGAAGGCGCGGAGGTCCTTGGCGCTGAGGGCCGCGAGCGCGTCTGGAGCCGGTCCTCCGAGCTCGGCCTCGAGGGCGCCAGAGACACTCAACGGATAGGGGCCGGTCGCATACCCGATCTACGGTAACCGCCGGCCGCCGGATCAGTCGTTCAAAATCGGGCTTAAGGGCCCGCGACGGACTCCAAAGCGTGAAATCTTGGTTGCATGCGGCCCATTTGGGTACGTCTGTAGCATCCTGATGGTCGCTGACTGGGTCTGATGCTCATCTCAACCGACAACCGCAAGAGGAATAGGGGGAGGTCCTCCGCTTGGCTGGCGGCGGTCCCGCCGGTCTTGGTGATCCTTGGGGTCGGCATTGTGTTCGCGGTGTTCGCCGCCTCGAAGCCGAGCGTGGCCGGCGATTCGACGGCCCTGGCCAAGGTCAACATGCCCCTCGGCGGTGGGAAGCTGGTGAGCGTCCATGCGACGGGTCCGAACGGGCGTGCCATCCCGGTCAACTTCTCCGGGAACCGCATCGTGCCGCGGATCAAGCTCAAGCCGAACGAGCGCGTTTCGATCACCGCCGTCGTGAGCCGGCCGGGCTGGATCGGCTGGCTCGCCGGCAGCCGCAACACCGAGCGGCTGACGCTGATCACTCCGGCGACCTCGCTGGGCAACCGGTATCTGACGCTCGCCTCGGGCGCCCCGATACGGCTGACCTTCAGTCACCCGATCTCCACCTTCGCCTACGGTCAGCCGGGATCGCTCAAGCACCGGACGCTCGGCCCGCCGCAGATGAGCGTCACGATCCCGCGCCCCACCTTGGCGGGCACGATGGCGATTGCGGCGGCGCCCCGGACCTGGGAGCGGCCGAGCACGACCTTCATCACCTGGTTCCCCGCCGGCGCGCGCACGAGCGCGGTGACTAGCCCCGCTCCGGGCGCGACCATCACATCCACGACCCCGATCACGCTCACCTTCTCGAAGCCGTACGCGAGCGTCCTCGGCGGCCACATGCCCTCGCTCTCGTCGAACCCGACGGGCCATTGGACCTCGCTCGACACCCATACGCTCGTGTTCAAGCCGAGCGGTTACGGCTACGGGCTCGGAGCCACCGTCGGCGTCGGGCTCCCGAGCGGCGTCCAGGTCGTCGGCGGGCATCCGGCCTGGACGGTCCCGACGGGCGCGAGCTTGCGCGTCAACGAGATCCTCGCCCAGCTCGGATACCTGCCCCTGAGCTGGGCGCCCACGAGCGCGCAAATCGCCCCCACCCCGGCGGCGCAGCTGCATGCCGCGATCAATCCACCCAGCGGCCAGTTCACGTGGAAGTACGGGAACACGCCGTCATCGCTGCAAGGCCTGTGGGACCCCAATCACCAGACCGTCGTGACCCAGGGTGCGCTGATGGCCTTCGAGCAGGATCAAGGCATGTACGGGACCAGTCCCGGCCCGGCGCAGGTGTGGCACGCGTTGATCGCCGCCGCGATCAAGGGTCATCGCTCGGGCTTCGGGTACACCTACGTGATGGTGAGCGAAGCATCGCCCGAGAGCCTCACCCTGTGGCACAGCGGGCGCACGGTAATGACCACGGCGGTGAACACCGGCATCCCCGGGGCCGCGACCGCCCTCGGGACGTATCCGGTGTTCGAGCACATCACCTCGGGCACCATGAGCGGCACCAACCCGGACGGTAGCCACTACTCCGACCCGGGCATCCCGTGGATCAGCTACTTCAACGGCGGCGACGCCCTCCACGGCTTCCTCCGCGGCAGCTACGGATCGCCCCAGAGCCTGGGATGCGTCGAAATGCCGTTCGCTACGGCGGGCCGGGTCTACCCGTACACGCCGATCGGCACCCTGGTCCACGTCGCCTAGTCGCGTGGGCGTTCACGTGCTCGCTCCGGGCGCTTTCCATGCGTCGGGCACCGCGATCTCCTCGACCGGCACCTCTTCCCAGCCATCTTGCAGCAAAGAGGCATGGTGCGGCTGGTGGCGAATAGCCAAGGCTCCGATGTGGATGCCACGAACTCGCTTGCGCATGACCGCGTACCACAGCGTCGAGGCGTCGTCGGGGCCCTGGATGCGGTGCCACGGAGGCTCCGGGGGTAGGAGGTCGCCGCCCCCGAGGCCCGCCTCGATCAGTTGCCCCATGGTGGCGACCTGACCCGTGGCGGTGTCGATGAAAAACCGGCTCATTGCTGAGGAGGCTAGCCGCCCCCCGGCGCTTAGCGTGGCGTGGCAGGATGCGCTGGCCATGTTCGAGGACGACCTGGAACGCCGTGGCGCGGCCGACAAGACGCGCCGCGCCTACCGCATCGATCTCGGCCAGTTCGCGCGCTGGGCCTCGGCCCAGGAGCTCGAGCCGTCAGGCATCGACTACCGGGCGTTGCGGCGCTACGCCGCGAGCCTCTCCGAGCGCGGGCAAGCCCCGGCGACGGTCGCGCGCAAGCTCGCCGCCCTGCGTGGGTTCTTCCGGGCCCTCGTCGAGCTCGGGGAGCGCGGCGACAATCCCGCCGACCTCCTGAGCTCGCCCAAGCGCCCCCAGCCCCTGCCGCGCGTGCTCAAGGCCGCCGATGTCGCCAAGCTCCTCGACCGCATTCCGGCGACCACGCCGCTCGAGCTGCGCGACCGCGCCCTGTTCGAGCTCGCGTACGCCTCCGGGCTCCGAGCCGAGGAGCTCGTCTCGCTCGATCTCGACGGCGTCGACTTCGACGCCGAGCGCGTGCGCGTCGAAGGCAAGGGAGACAAGACGCGCCTGGTGCCCACCGGCGAGCATGCGCTCCGCGCGATCGAGCGCTATCTCGGGCGCGCGCGCCCGGCCCTCGACAACGGCGATGACGGCGCGCTCTTCCTCTCGAAGACGGGACGCCGTCTGAGCACCTCCGACGTGCGCCGCCGGCTGCGGGTGTGGACGCATTACGCCTCGGCCCAAGTTCCCGGGGTGGGGGATCTCCACCCGCACGCGCTCAGACACTCGTTCGCGACGCACCTGCTCGAGGGCGGCGCCGACCTCCGTGCCATCCAGGAGCTACTGGGCCACGCAAGCATCTCGACCACGCAGGTCTACACTCGGGTAGAGTCGTCGCGTCTGCGGGCCACTTACCTGCGGAGCCATCCGCGGGCATAAATTCCCGGGGGAGAAGCTGGAAACGAACGTCAAAGCCATCGAGCTGCAGGATCTGTGGCGACGCTACAAAACCTCGGGCGACCAGCGCGCGCGCGAGCGTCTCGTCGTCGCTTACTCGCCCCTGGTCAAGTACGTCGCGGGAAGGATGAGCTCAGGGCTCCCCGCACACGTCGACGAGGCCGATCTCATCTCCTACGGACTCGGCGGCCTCATCTTTGCTATCGAGCGCTTCGATCTCTCGCGCGAGATCAAGTTCGAGACGTACGCGATCACGCGGATTCGTGGCGCGATCATCGACGAGCT